>NZ_JBVHWT010000002.1:258475-666304 GCF_055564055.1 Streptomyces sp. NPDC029159 | reverse complement strand
CGAGCGGACAGATGCCCATCACAACTCCCGAGATCTACAACGAGATGCTCGACCTCGCCAAGGCCGGCAACTTCACCTACCCCCCCCCCCCCCACCCCCCCCCCCCCACCCCCCACCCCCCCCCCCCCCCCTCCCCCCCCCCCCCCCCCCCCGGTGCCGTAGGCACGGCCCCAACCCCCTTGTTTTTACGTGCTCTTGGCCGATCGGGGGTGCTTCGTTGGCCGGGTCCCGAGCCTTGCGGGGGTTCGTAGGGTGAGGGCGTGCCCAGACGCAGCGAACAGGCCGGGCCGGCGCGCGGTGGCCGCGCGGCGGGCCCCGCACCCGACGTCTTCGTCCCGCGCGGCGGTGTCAACGACGGCCCGCGCCACGACGATCCGGTGCCCCTGCACCGCCTCGACGTGCCCACGCCGCATCTCCTGCCCTTCGCGATCGGCTCGTTCGACACGATCGGCCCGCTCGCCCGCGCGAACTTCCCGCACCGGCACTCGTTCCACGAGATCGCCTACGTCACCGGGGGCCGCGGCGCCCATGTCGTGGACCTGGTCCGGCGTCCGCTGCGGCCACCGGAGCTGAGCGTGATCGTGCCGGGACAGGTCCACCACTGGGAGCAGGTGGCGCAGTTGCACGGCTGGGTCATCCTCTTCACCGAGGATTTCCTGCTGGCGCACCCCGGCGACCGGGACGCGCTGGCGACGCTCGGCGGCTGTCCGGGGCTGCGGGTGACGGCCGGGGCGGCGCCGCGGTTCGCGTCGCTGGTGGCGGAGATGGTCCGGGAGCACGGCGAGCGGGCCGACGGTTTCGCCTCGGTGCTCCAGGCACAGCTGCACATCCTCATCGCCCAGGCACTGCGGCTGCCCGGCGCCTCCGGCCCGGCGCCGGCCACCGGCCGGATGCCGCCGCTGGCCCGGGAGTTCGCCGCCCTGCTGGCCGGACCCGGCGCCGCGGGCCGCACGGTCCGCTCCTACGCCGAGGAGCTGGGCGTCTCGGTGGGGCATCTGACCGAGGTGGTCAAGCGGGGCACCGGCCGGACGCCGGGCGGTCTGATCCGGCACGCCCAGACGGTCGAGGCGAAGCGGCTGCTGTCCGGCAGCGGCCTGAGCGTGGCCCAGGTCGCCGCCCGGCTGGGCTTCGCCGACCCGGCCTACTTCTGCCGCTTCTTCCGCCGCGAGACCGGGGTGAGCCCCGGCGACTTCCGCCGCGCGACGAGCGGCACGGCGCGGGGGCGGGCCGGTGGCGGAGCGCCTTTGGAGGAGGCGGGGGCGTAGCGGGCGGGGCCGGGGGACAGCTCCGGACGAGGCCGGGGCGCGGGCGCGCCGGGACGTGGGCGCGCCGAGGCGCCCCGAGCTTCCGGGGGCACGGCGAGCCGCGGCCCAGGGGGCGTCTCCGTCCGAGCCACGGAATTCACCATGACCCCCGCGTCCAGTCCCTCGAACGCCCCGCGCCGTCTGCCCTACCGTCTGTCGTCATCGGCCCGCACATGGTCCGGACCATGTGCGGACACGGCGGGGACGCCCGCCACCCGTGACGACCCGTCACACACGGACCTCGCCGTCACCCCACCGAACTCCCTCTCCCCCTTCCCCTCTCCCCCAGGAGCGCGCGATGGAAGACGACCGCAGTCAGGGCCTCCGGCCGGGCGCCGCACCGGACGGTGGCGCCGACCGGCCCTCGCGTCCGATCAGCCGGAAGAACGTGCTCAGGGCCGCCGTCGCGGCCGTACCGGCGACGATGCTGCTCGGCGGGGTCGCGCTGGCCCGCGACCGCAGGCCCGCCGACGGCCCGCTCACCCCGACGCCCTACTGCGACGACGGGGACGACCCGACACCGCCGCAGATCGAGGGCCCGTACTTCAAGCCCCACTCCCCGCTGCGCGACTCGCTCGTCGAACCCGGCACCCAGGGAACGCCGCTGACGGTGAGCGGCTTCGTCTTCGGCCTGTCCTGCACCCCGCTCGCCGACGTGCTGCTGGACTGGTGGCAGGCGGACGACGACGGCGCCTACGACAACACCGGATTCCGTTTCCGGGGGCACCAGTTCACCGGCGCACGCGGCGCGTTCACGCTGACGACGATCGTGCCGGGACTCTACCCAGGACGCACCCGCCACCTCCATGTGAAGGTCCAGGCGCCGGGCGGCCCGATCCTCACCACGCAGCTCTACTTCCCGGGCGAGCCGCGCAACAACACCGACCCGATCTTCGACCCGGAGCTGCTGATGACCGTGCGGGACGCGGGCGACGGCAAGGAGGCAACGTTCGACTTCGCCCTCCAGGCGTCCGGGGCCGCGCCCCGGCCGCGCGGCTGACCCGCGGCGGCGTACGGTCCGGCCGGGCGCCGCACGGAAAACCGGCGGTGGGTTCCCGCACCCTGCACGAGGCGCGGGAACCCACCGCCGGAGCGTTACGCCCGGCGGGCCCGTGCGCGGGCCCGCCGGATCAGCGGCAGCGTACGCCGCCGGGTGCCGCCTCGCTCACTTCTCCGTCTCGGTGGCGAGATTGGCGAGAATCGCGTCGTAGATCCGGCCGAGGCCCTTGGGCGCGAAGGTCCGCTCGAAGAAGCCGCCGATACCGCCGGCGCCCTGCCAGGTGGTGGTGACGACGACCTTGGCGCGCTTCTCGCCCGCCGGGGTGACCACCCAGGTGGTGACCATGGAGGAGTTGCGGTCCTTCTCGACGAGCTGCCCGTCGGTCGGCTCGTCCACCTCCAGCAGACAGTCCCGGACCCGCTTGCTGGTCGCCTGGAGCTTCCAGTGCACCAGCGTGCCCTTGCCGTCGCCGCCCTCGCGGACCTCGTACTCGCTGAACTGCTCGGGCAGCAGCTTGCCGCGGGTGCCGGCGTAGTCCGCGAGCGCGTCGAACACGTCCTCCGGGTCCGCAGCGATCTCCCGCTCGGTGACGGCCTCGACCTGACCCATGTGTGCTGTCCTCCACTTTTCGGCGCGGTCCTGCCCAGCGCGGTCCCGCGGTGCGCGCTCAGCCAACCATCCCGGGGCCACCCACCCAAAATCGGGTGCAACCGATCCGAACGAACAGGTGTTCTGTTGGATGTGAGGGGATCGGCAGGGCGGGCGAGGAGGCACGATGCAGCGGAACCACCCGGGCGAGCGCCCGTCGGAACCGTTCAGCACAGGAATTCCGCGGACCGGCGGGAAAAGCCCCGTCCGCCCGCCGAGACGCACGGACGAGGCCGGTTCAGCGGTTCACCGGAGCGGGTCGGGGATTACTCGTCCCCACCGCCCCCGCTCGGCTCCGGGTCACGGGGAGCCTCCGGGGGCATCGGCCCACCATCGTGCTTACCGCCGTCGTCCAGGGCGACGGCCCGCAGATCCCGGGGATGCCGGAAGGGCACGCCGCGCCACCCTTCCGCATCGGGCGTACGGGTCTCATACGTCTCGACGGCCACACCGCTCATGTACCAACCTCCTCTTTCGCGAGGGGCCACGCCGCCGTACCGTCGATGGCATGGCCCAGGGGCCACAGAGGTTCTCCTCTGTGGTGGGGTCACCCGCTCCGGCGCTCTACCTGTCCAGGGCTTCGGCGCCGGAGCGGGCGTCCGTACGACAACAACGCTAGGGACAGCGAGTCCCCAACTCCCCTTCGTGTGCACGGGATTGCACGGCAATCACCCAAGGGTGTCCATTGCCGATGTGATCAGCACACGAGCGTTCGCCCCGTAGACAGCCAAGTCGGCCAGTTCCGCGAAGGTGTCGGCGTACGCGCCAACCTCGCTCGGCTGAGTGAGCGTGAGGTATCCGGAGACCAACTCAACGTTGACCTGATCCGCGTCGAAGATCCAAAACCCCTCCACCGGCATCCGGGAACGGCACACCCCCATGGGCACAACTCCCAAGCTGACGTTAGGCAATGAGCCAATCGCGAGGAGGTGGCCGAGCTGCCCGATCTGCACGTCGGTGCCACCAAGACCGTTGCGCAGGACCGACTCCTCTACGAGGAACGCGAACCGTCGGCCACCCTCGTACAGCACACGCTGACGCTCCATCCGCACGGCCACCGCTTCGGCAACATCGTCCACCTCAACACGGCGACGCTGAACGGCACGCAAGACTGCTTCGGTGTAGCTGCGTGTCTGAATGAGCCCCGGTACGAACCACGACGAGTAGGAGCGGAATCGGTGTGTGCGCTCAAACAGCGGAAGGCGCGCCTCTTGCGCCTGCTTGAGTCCGGCCCGCTCCATGCGCCGCCAGCCGACCCACATGCCCTCCGCGGTCCGTAGAGAGGCCAGCAAGTCGGGTATCTGGTCATCCGCTCCGCACGCCGCGCACCATGCCCGAATGTCGCCAGCGGACGGAGGCGTCCTGGCGTTCATGATCCGAGAGGACTTGGACGGGTGCCAGCCGCAGCGCTCGGCAATATCACGCCCGTTCAGCCCGGCGTCCCGGCACAGCTCTGCGAGGCGATCCGCGAGAGCCTGCCGGGCCTGCTGAGCGCTTGAAGAGGGAGAGACAGCCATGGTTCCGGGGAATCAGCGCGGCCGGTACTCCTCATGCGGGATCGCCCGCCGCCACACAGCCTCGAAGGCATCGGTGCACAACTTCACCCGTGCAGGATCACCGGTGTACTCCCGCCCGTCCTCGTCCAGCTGCCCTTCACCGGTGAAGTGATGGAACAGAGCTTGCGCGCCGTCGAAGACCCAGAAGTCCGTGCCGGGCAACGCCAGGTCGGTCGTCTGCCGCCTCGGCAGCCAGCGCACAAGCTCGCCCGCCGCGATATTGGTGAACGTGCAGTCGTACTCGTACCGCACATAGTCGCTGATCGGCTCGGAAACGATCCGTACACGCCGGACCACGACGCCACGCGCAACCGCATCGCGCACGGCATCATGCCATCCTCCCCACCACGACGACCGGTCGGTGGGGACGAGCCGCTTACCCTCCTGCCATGCGATGAACTCGGGATCGTCAAGCATGTACGAGTCCCGGAATTCAGCGTGGAATGCTGTGTGCCGGGCCTGTGCCAGGGCGTTACGCGCCGGGGGTTGCACTTGCCGTCTCTCCGTTGTTGTCGGCCGGACTGGGGATGTACTTCAGCATCACTGCCGGAAGCCTGATGATCGTCTCGTGTTCCGGCACGTCCGTGGAATGACCAGGGATCGAGCCGACTTCCTGGCACGCCTTCACCTCCTCCTCGGTCGCCTTGTACGACTGGATGAGCAGGTCGCCGGTCTCCTCGTCAAGCCAGATCGTCGGAGACTCGTCGGTCGGCGTGTTCGGGATGATCCCGAGGAACTTTAAGGTCACGATCACTCCCACTGTCGAGTGCGTTGCACCAGCGTGCACGAGCTTCACTCCAGCGCGTAATCACCGTCAAGGGCGCACGAGCAGCGCCGAGGGGCGCCCCGAACCGCCTGCTGAGCCGACGCAGTTGACGCCGCCGTGACGCCGGGGCCGCAGGAAAAGAGCGTGCCCGCACCGGGCCCGGGCCCTACCGTCCCCGCATGGCAACAGAGCACAGGGCGCCGATACGCGTCCGGGAAATGGTCGAGGCCGACGCCGAGGCGGTGGCCGCGGTGCGGGTGCGGGGCTGGCAGGTGGCGTACGACGGGCTGATGCCGCGGGCGTATCTGGACGGGCTGAGCGTGCCGGAGCAGGCGGCGGCGCAGCGGGCCCGGCTGCGACGGCGGTCGCCCGCGATCCGCGATCTGGTGGCGGAGCGGGCGGGCACCGTCGTCGGCTGGGCGTGCGTCGGGCCCGCGCCCGCGCCGGACGCCACCGCTCCCCCGGCACCGGGCAGTACCGCACCGGACGGCTCTGGCCCGGCGCCCGCCCCCGTCGGCGAACTGTTCGCGCTGTACGTGACGCCGGAGCTGATCGGTACGGGCATCGGCCGCACCCTCATGACCGCCGCGCTGGAGCACGCCCGTGAGGCCGGTTTCGCCGAACTGCGCCTGTGGGTGGTACGCGGCAACGCCCGCGCCCAGCGGTTCTACGCCCGTGCCGGCTTCACCCCGGACGGCACGGAACAGACCGACGAGGTCGACGGCGAGACCGTCCCCGAGCTGCGGTATCGGCGGGTGGTGGGGTGAGGGCGAGACGGCAGCCGGTGAGGTGAGAGTGAGGGCGGCCGCCGCCCACCCGCCCCACGTGCCCTTCCCCCGTCACGTACCCCCCGCCTCCCCCAACCGCGCCAACGCCGCCGCAGCCGCAGCCGCCAGGCGGGGGTGCCCCGTCGCCGTGGTCAGGGCGGGGACCGCGCGGCGGTCGCCGAGGGCGCCGAGGCCCTCGACGCAGGCCAGGGCGACGCGCCAGTACGGCGTGTGGGGGGCGGTGAGGCGTTCCAGGGTGGCGATCAGCGCCGGGACGGACTGCGGGGCGCGCAGTTCGGCCAGGAGCCGGACGGGGTGCAGGGCGTAGGCGGTGCGCAGCGGATTGGTGGCGAGGGCGGCGGCCGCGCGGGCGGTGCGCGGGTCGCCGAGGCGGGCCAGGGCGTGCGCGGCCGTGGCGCACCGCACCGGGTCGCGGTAGTTGAGCAGCAGTACCAGTGTCTCGAAGGCGCGGGTGTCGCCCGCGCAGCCGAGGGCGAAGGCGGCGATCTCCCGGGCCCACAGCGGGCGCTCCACCGCGACGAGTACGGCGGCCAGTTCGTCGCGGGCGGCGGCGCTGCCGCGGCGGGCGAGGCCGAGCAGCCGCTCGTAGGCCGCCAGATCCTCCGCGGTGCGCAGCTCCGCGCGCACCCGGTCCGTCAACTCGTGGAATTCTTCTTCCATTTGCCGCCTTCTCTCCCGCCGACCGGCCGATGTCCCGCCGGGCCCGCCCGCTGTGGCCCGCGCCACGCTACAAGCCCCGCCCTACCCCTGGACCAGCGGTTACCCACCGGTTAACCTCGGGGAACGAGCAGCACCCCTGCTCCGGCGGCCTGGTGACGCAGCCGCCTGCAGTACGTCGGTTCGGTGAGCACCACCCGGTCCGGTCCGCACGCCCGGCCCGGTTTTCCCGCGCGAGACCGTCACGGAGAGCACGGCACGGCCCCGGGACAGGGCCTGCCGTCCGCCTCTTCACGCATCCGCACCCCTCCGCCCCGCACCGCCCGCGGTGTCCGGCCCGCCCCGGCGCGTACGCCTGCCGTGGTGAGCGCCGTACGCCGTAGCGCGCCGCCGGGCGCAACTCCTCAGTCGTCACTCTCCCCCGCGCGCGGGGGAACACCCTCTGGAGTCCCTCGATGGACCGTCAGTCCACCCCCGATCTCTCCTCCGACCTGTCCGGCGGCACGCCGCCGCCGGCGACCGTGGCCGTCATCGGCCTCGGCACGATGGGCAGCCAGATCGCCGAGATCCTCGCCCGCGCCGGGCGTGAGGTCATCGGCGTCGACACCGATGACACCGCCGCCCGTACCGCCGCGGACGCCCTCGCCGCCGCCACCGCCCGCTCCGTCGAGCGCGGCCGGATCACCGAACGGGAGCGGCAGTCGGTCCTCGCGCGGTTCCGTACCTTCCCCGAGGTGCGGGCCGCCGCCGACGCGGACCTCGTCATCGAGGTGGTGCCCGAGGACCAGGCGCTCAAGCGGGAGGTGTTGGCCGCGCTGGACGCGGTGGTGCGCCCGGACACGATCATCGCGACGGGCACCAACGCGCTCTCGGTGACCCGGCTCGCCGCCGACTCGCAGCACCCCGAGCGGGTCCTCGGACTGCACTTCTTCAACCCGGCGCCGGCGATGAAGCTGGTCGAGGTGGTCTCCTCGGTGCTGACCGCGCCGACCGCCGTCGCCGCCGTCACCCAGCTCGCCCGTGACCTGGGCAAGGACCCGATCGCGGTCGGGGACCGGCCCGGTTTCGTCGCCGACGGGCTGCTGTTCGGCTACCTCAACCAGGCGGCCGCGATGTACGAGTCGCGGTACGCCGGGCGGGAGGACATCGACGCGGCGATGCGGTTGGGCTGCGGTCTGCCGATGGGTCCGCTGGCGCTGCTCGACCTGATCGGCGTGGACACCGCCCGCACCGTTCTGGAGGCGATGTACGCCGCGTCCCACGACCGGCTGCACGCCCCGGCGCCGATCCTCGGCCAGCTCGCCGAGGCGGGGCTGACCGGCCGCAAGGCGGGCCGCGGCTTCTACACGTACGAGGCGCCGGGCTCGGCCACCGTCGTGCCGGACGCGCTGACCCCGGCGGACGGCGGCGGACGCGGCGCCGGGCGGCCGGTGCGTGCCGTCGGTGTCGCCGGGTCCGGGACGATGGCGTCCGGGATCGCCGAGGTCTTCGCGAAGGCGGGCTTCGACGTCGTGCTGGCGGCCCGTGGCCGGGAGAAGGCGGAGCGGGCGGTGGCGCGGATCGCGAAGTCGCTGGGCCGCTCGGTGGAGAAGGGCCGGCTGACCGCCGGGGAGCGGGACGCCGCGCTGGCCGCGATCACGCCGGCGGGCTCCCTGGACGCGCTGGCCGAGGTCGATCTCGCCGTCGAGGCGGTGGCCGAGGATCTGGCGGTCAAGCAGGAGCTGTTCGCCGCCCTGGACGCGGTCTGCAAGCCGGGCGCGATCCTGGCGACCACCACCTCGTCGCTGCCGGTCATCGCCTGCGCCCGCGCCACCTCCCGGCCGCAGGACGTCATCGGGATGCATTTCTTCAACCCGGCGCCGGCGATGAAGCTGGTCGAGGTGGTGCGGACGGTGCTGACCGCCGACGACGTGCACACCACCGTCCGGCAGGTGTGCACCACGGCACGCAAGCACGCGGTGGACTGCGGGGACCGCGCCGGGTTCATCGTCAACGCGCTGCTGTTCCCGTACCTGAACAACGCGGTGAAGATGGTGCAGGAGCACTATGCGACGCCGGACGACATCGATGCGGCGATGAAGCTGGGCGGCGGTTATCCGATGGGCCCGTTCGAGCTGCTGGACGTCGTCGGGCTCGATGTCTCGCTGGCGATCGAGAAGGTGCTGCACGCGGAGTTCCGCGATCCAGGGCTGGCCCCGGCGCCGCTCCTGGAGCACCTGGTCGCCGCGGGCTGCCTGGGCCGCAAGACCGGCCGCGGCTTCCGTGAGTACGCCCGGCGCTGACCGGGACCGGTGGGGCGGGCTGCTGGCGCCTTCGGGCGGCCCGCCCCAGGTCAGCGGGGCGCGGGTGGCACCGAATGCCACGGGCCGCGGGAATATGAAGTACCGTCCCCACATGTCCCAGCCCGCTCGTTCCCCGTCCCCCGACACCCCGGAGACCAGTACTCCCGGCGCCCGCCGCGCGGCGGCCCAGCGACTCAAGATGCGCCGGGAACTCTCGGCCGCGGCCATGGAGTTGTTCGCGACCAAGGGCTACGAGGCGACCACGGTCGACGAGATCGCGGCGGCCGCCGGTGTCGCCCGGCGGACGTTCTTCCGCCACTTCCGCTCCAAGGAAGAGGCGATCTTCCCCGACCACGACGACACCCTGGTGCGCGCCGCGGCGGTCCTCGACGCGGCACCGGCGCACGAGAACCCGCTCGACACGGTCTGCCGCGGGATCAAGGAAGTCATGCGGATGTACGCGGCGTCCCCCGCGGTCTCCGTGGCCCGCTACCACCTGACCCGCGAGGTGCCCACCCTCCGGGAGGCCGAGATCGCCTCGGTGGCCCGCTACGAGCGGCTGTTCACCCGCTATCTGCTGGGCCACTTCGACGAGGGCGCGCACCGCGAGGGCGACGACGATCCGCTGCTGGCCGAGGTCGCCGCGTCGGCGGTGGTCACCGCGCACAACCACGTGCTGCGGCGGTGGCTGCGGGCCGGCGCGCAGGGCGATGTGGAGACCCAGCTGGACCACGCCTTCGAGATCGTCCGGGAGACCTTCGGCACCGGCATCGGCGCGGGCCGCGGCGAGGCGGGCGAGGGCGCGCCCGCGACGGTCTCCCGCGAGGGCGAGGTGCTGGTCACGGTGGCGCGGACGGACGCCCCGCTGGACGAGGTCATGAGGACCATCGAACGGGCGCTGAAGAAGCGCTGACCGCCCGGGCACCGCCCGCCGCGCCCCCACTCACCCACCGAGCCCGCACCACCCGGCCCCCGGGGATCCGACGCCACCGCGCGTCCGGTCCCCGGGGGCCGTGGCGTGTCCGGATCCCCGGCTGACCTGCGCGATCATCGCGCATCCGCAGGCGCTTTGAACGATCATCCATCGCCTCCGGGACCCCTTTGAACGATCATCGCTCAGATGTGAGGACTTTCTTTCATCTGAGAGAAATTCATGGCACTCAGTGTCTTGTTCACTGACACCCGGTGTCATACGTTGAGGGGGTCCGAGCGACCGGCACACACCCCACCCCCGTGTGCCGGATGTCCCAACGGCCTTGTCAGGGCCGTCCGTTCGGACGCCTGCGTCACAGGCACACCGCGCTCACCGGC
Organism: Streptomyces sp. NPDC029159; assembly: GCF_055564055.1. Classification (NCBI taxonomy): domain Bacteria; kingdom Bacillati; phylum Actinomycetota; class Actinomycetes; order Kitasatosporales; family Streptomycetaceae; genus Streptomyces; species Streptomyces sp. NPDC029159. Next base: position 655,992 of record NZ_JBVHWT010000002.1, on the reverse strand, counting down.
GCCGACCCCCGCGGACCCCTCATCCGCACCCCGCACCACCCCCGACGTTCCCTCAAGCCGTTCCTGAACGAGCTTCGCCGGAGGCACACCGTGAACGAAATCCTGGACGCGATCCTCGCGCCCGACACCACCCGCGACGACTTCGCCGCCCTGCCGCTCCCCGAGTCCTACCGCGCGGTCACCGTCCACAAGGACGAGGCCGAGATGTTCGCCGGACTCGCCACCCACGAGAAGGACCCGCGCAAGTCCCTGCACGTCGAGGACGTCCCGCTGCCCGAACTGGGCCCCGGCGAGGCGCTGGTCGCCGTCATGGCGTCCTCCGTGAACTACAACAGCGTCTGGACCTCGATCTTCGAGCCGCTGCCGACCTTCGGCTTCCTGGAGCGCTACGGCAAGCTCTCCCCGCTCGCCAAGCGCCACGACCTGCCGTACCACGTCATCGGCTCCGACCTGGCGGGCGTGGTGCTGCGCACCGGCCCCGGCGTCAACTCCTGGCACCCCGGCGACGAGGTCGTCGCGCACTGCCTCTCCGTGGAGCTGGAGTCCTCCGACGGGCACAACGACACGATGCTCGACCCCGAGCAGCGGATCTGGGGCTTCGAGACCAACTTCGGCGGGCTCGCCGAGATCGCACTGGTCAAGTCCAACCAGCTGATGCCGAAGCCGGACCACCTCAGCTGGGAGGAGGCCGCCGCCCCCGGCCTGGTCAACTCCACCGCCTACCGCCAGCTGGTCTCCCGTAACGGCGCCGGGATGAAGCAGGGCGACAACGTCCTCATCTGGGGCGCCAGCGGCGGACTCGGCTCGTACGCCACGCAGTTCGCGCTGGCCGGCGGCGCCAACCCGATCTGCGTGGTGAGCAGCGCGGACAAGGCGGAGATCTGCCGGCGGATGGGCGCCGAGGCGATCATCGACCGCAAGGCCGAGGGCTACCGGTTCTGGAAGAACGAGCACGAGCAGGACCCGCGCGAATGGAAGCGGTTCGGCAAGCGGATCCGCGAGCTGACCGGCGGCGAGGACGTCGACATCGTCTTCGAGCACCCGGGCCGCGAGACCTTCGGCGCCTCCGTCTACGTCACCCGCAAGGGCGGCACCATCGTCACCTGCGCCTCGACCTCGGGTTACCAGCACGAGTACGACAACCGCTACCTGTGGATGTCACTGAAGCGGATCGTCGGCTCGCACTTCGCCAACTACCGCGAGGCGTGGGAGGCCAACCGCCTCATCGCCAAGGGCAAGATCCACCCGACGCTCTCCAAGGTGTACTCCCTCGACGACACCGGCCAGGCCGCGTACGACGTCCACCGCAACCTCCACCAGGGCAAGGTCGGCGTTCTCGCGCTCGCCCCCGAGGAGGGGCTCGGCGTCCGCGACACGGAGATGCGCGCCCGGCACCTCGACGCGATCAACCTCTTCCGCGACGCCTGAGCGCGCTTCCGGCAGACCCGGAACGCGCCGTCGCACTGTCCGAACCGATAGGCGGTTGCACCACCATGACTGAGCGTCAGAAGGATCGTCCGTGGCTGATGCGGACCTACGCCGGGCACTCCACGGCCGAGGCGTCCAACGAGCTGTACCGGCGCAACCTCGCCAAGGGGCAGACCGGGCTGTCGGTCGCGTTCGACCTCCCGACGCAGACCGGATACGACCCCGACCACATCCTCGCCAGGGGTGAGGTCGGCCGGGTCGGCGTCCCGGTCTCCCACCTCGGCGACATGCGGCGGCTGTTCCGCGACATCCCGCTGGAGCAGATGAACACCTCGATGACCATCAACGCCACCGCGATGTGGCTGCTGGCGCTCTACCAGGTGGTCGCGGAGGAGCAGGGCGCGGACATCGCGAAGCTCCAGGGGACGACGCAGAACGACATCGTCAAGGAGTACCTGTCGCGGGGCACGCACGTCTTCCCGCCCGGCCCCTCCCTCCGGCTGACCACCGACATGATCGCGTACACGGTCCACCACATCCCGAAGTGGAACCCGATCAACATCTGCAGCTACCACCTGCAGGAGGCCGGGGCCACGCCGGTCCAGGAGATCGCGTACGCGCTGTCCACCGCCATCGCGGTGCTGGACGCGGTGTTCGCCTCCGGGCAGGTCCCCGAGGACCGCAAGGGCGATGTCGTCGCCCGGATCTCCTTCTTCGTGAACGCGGGCGTCCGCTTCGTCGAGGAGATGTGCAAGATGCGGGCGTTCGGCCGCCTGTGGGACACGATCACCCGCGAGCGGTACGGCATCGAGAACCCCAAGCAGCGCCGCTTCCGCTACGGCGTGCAGGTCAACTCGCTGGGCCTGACCGAGGCACAGCCGGAGAACAACGTCCAGCGGATCGTCCTGGAGATGCTGGCGGTCACGCTGTCGAAGGACGCCCGCGCGCGGGCCGTCCAGCTCCCGGCGTGGAACGAGGCGCTGGGCCTGCCCCGCCCCTGGGACCAGCAGTGGTCGCTCCGCATCCAGCAGGTCCTCGCCCACGAGAGCGACCTGCTGGAGTACGAGGACCTGTTCGCCGGGTCGCACGTCGTCGAGGCCAAGGTCGACGACCTCGTCGACCGGTGCCGGGCGGAGATGGACCGGATCGAGGAGATGGGCGGCGCGATGGCCGCCGTGGCGTCCGGCTACCTCAAGGCGCAGCTGGTCTCCTCGCACGCCGAGCGGCGGGCGCGGATCGAGTCCGGCGAGGAGAAGATCATCGGCGTCAACTGCTACGAGTCCACCGAGCCGAATCCGCTCACCGCCGACCTGGACACCGCGGTCCAGACGGTCGACCCGGCCGTGGAGGCGCGCGTGGTGCGGGCCCTCGCCGACTGGCGGGCCACCCGCGAGGAGCTGGCCGACCGCCAGGGGCGCGGTGAGCCGTTCCACTTCCCGCGCGTCGAGCAGGCCCTGGACCTGCTCAAGGAGGCCGCGGCCGGTACGGAGAACCTCATGGAGGCCACCGTGGAGTGCGCCCGCGCCGGGGTCACCACCGGCGAATGGGCGGGCGCGCTGCGCGAGGTGTTCGGGGAGTTCCGGGCACCCACGGGCGTCTCCGGCGCGCCGCTGGCCGTCCCGGCGGAGGACGGCAGCCCGCTGGCCCTGGTCCGCGACAAGGTGGCGAAGACCGCCGCCGATCTGGGCACCGGCAAGCTGCGGCTGCTGGTCGGCAAGCCCGGTCTGGACGGCCACAGCAACGGCGCCGAGCAGATCGCGGTGCGCGCCCGCGACGCCGGTTTCGAGGTGGTCTACCAGGGCATCCGGCTCACGCCCGAGCAGATCGTCGCGGCCGCGGTCGCCGAGGACGTGCACTGCGTGGGCCTGTCGATCCTGTCCGGTTCGCACGCCGAGCTGGTCCCGGACGTCCTGGCGCGGCTGGCACGGGCCGGCGCCGAGGAGCTGCCCGTCATCGTCGGCGGGATCATCCCGTCCGCCGATGCGGCCGCGCTCCGCGAGGCCGGGGTGGCCGCGGTGTTCACCCCGAAGGACTTCGGTATCACCGAGATCATCGGCCGTATCGTCGACGAGATCCGCGCGGCGAACGGGCTCGCCCCTCTGGAGGTCCCCGCATGACCCCGGCGCGGGCCCGCGCCACCCGTCCATCCCCGCCCCAGGCTCCGGAGGAGTGAGCACCATGCAGTTCGGCCGTACCTACGAAGAGTTCACCGTCGGCGACGTCTACAAGCACTGGCCCGGCAAGACCGTCACCGAGTACGACGACCACCTCTTCTGCCTGCTGACGATGAACCACCATCCGCTGCACATGGACGCCCACTACGCCGAGGAGACCACCGACTTCGGCAAGAACGTCGTCGTCGGCAACTACGTCTACTCGCTGCTGCTCGGCATGTCGGTGCCGGACGTCTCCGGGAAGGCGCTGGCCAACCTGGAGGTCGAATCGCTGAGGCACGTGGCGCCGACGTTCCACGGCGACACGCTCTACGGCGAGACGACGGTGCTCGACAAGACGCCGTCGCGCTCCAAGTCGGACCGCGGCATCGTCCAGGTCGAGACGAAGGGCTACAACCAGGACGGCACGCTGGTCTGCGTCTTCCGGCGCAAGGTCATGGTGCCGACCGCGGAGTACATCGCACAGCGCGGCGGCGAGCAGCCCGGCCGCCCCGAGCTGAAGGCCCCGGCGGCCCGGAAGGAGAAGTAGACATGTCCCGTCTCGCACAGACCGAGGGCCTGACCGACATCCAGCGGGAGATCCTCGCCACCGTCCGCGACTTCGTGGACAAGGAGATCATCCCCGTCGCCACGGAGCTGGAGCACCGCGACGCATACCCCACCCGGATCGTCGAGGGCCTCAAGGAGCTGGGCGTCTTCGGGCTGATGATCCCCGAGGAGTACGGCGGTCTCGGCGAGTCCCTGCTCACCTACGCGCTGACGGTGGAGGAGATCGCCCGCGGCTGGATGAGCGTGTCGGGCATCATCAACACCCACTTCATCGTGGCGTACATGCTCAAGCAGCACGGCACGCAGGAACAGAAGGAGTACTTCCTGCCCAAGATGGCGACGGGCGAGATCCGCGCCGCCTTCTCGATGTCGGAGCCGGCGCTCGGCTCGGACGTCGCCGCGATCTCCTCCAAGGGCGTCCGTGACGCGGGGGGCGACTACCTCCTCAGCGGCCAGAAGATGTGGCTGACCAACGGCGGCTCGTCGACGCTGGTGGCGGTGCTCTGCCGGACCGACGAGGGCCACCCCGAGGGCACCGCCCCGCACAAGTCGATGACGACCTTCCTGGTGGAGAAGGAGGCCGGATTCGGCGAGGTCCGCCCCGGTCTGACCATTCCCGGCAAGATCGAGAAAATGGGGTACAAGGGGGTCGACACCACCGAGCTGATCATGGACGGCCTGCGGATCCCGGCCGACCGGGTGCTCGGCGGGCGGACCGGACGTGGCTTCTCTCACATGATGGACGGCGTCGAGGTCGGCCGGGTCAATGTCGCCGCGCGCGGCTGCGGTGTCGCCCGGCGCGCCTTCGAGCTGGGCATCGACTACGCACAGCAGCGTCACACCTTCGGCAAGCCGATCGCCCAGCATCAGGCCATCCAGTTCAAATTGGCAGAAATGGCGACAAAGGTCGAAGCAGCCCATGCGATGATGGTGAATGCTGCACGCAAAAAGGACTCGGGACAACGAAACGACCTTGAGGCGGGCATGGCGAAGTACCTGGCCTCCGAATACTGCAAGGAGGTGGTGGAGGACGCATTCCGCATCCACGGTGGCTACGGCTTCTCGAAGGAGTACGAGATCGAGCGCCTCTACCGCGAGGCCCCGATGCTGCTGATCGGTGAAGGTACCGCCGAGATCCAGAAAATGATCATCGGCCGGCGGCTACTGGAGGAGTACCGAATCCAGGGGTGAAATTCCCTTTTGCCCGCATTTCTTCTAGACGAAGATCACACCGCGTCATCCTTGTTCGGCCACGGATTGGCTCTGGCTCTTGGCCAGTTGCCGCCCGCAACCGATAGCATCCCCGGAAAGCCGCCGTCCCCCGTAACCACTACGCGGCATCCTCCGCTACGAAGGTCATCCATGCCCCACAGCCAATCCTCTGCACCACGCGGTCGCGTCCGCCTCGCGCGCGGAGCGTCGCCGTGGCTCCTCCCGACCGTGGCAACGGCAGCGGTCAGCCTGGCCCGCTCCCGTCGCTCGGGACGCTGGGCCGCCGTCGCCGTGCCCACCACCGCTCTCGCGGCGGGCATGCTGTGGTTCTTCCGCGACCCCGAGCGTGAGATCGCTCAGGGCCGCGTGATTTCCCCGGCCGACGGTGTGGTGCAGAGCATCATGCCGTGGAAGGACGGACGCACCCGCGTCGCGATCTTCATGAGCCCGCTGAACGTCCACGTCAACCGCGCGCCGCTGGCCGGCACCGTGACGTCCGTGGAGCACATCCCCGGCGGGTTCGTGCCGGCGTTCAACAAGGAGAGCGAGAACAACGAACGCGTCGTCTGGCATTTCGACACCGAGATCGGTGACGTCGAGATGATCCAGATCGCCGGTGCGGTGGCCCGCCGCATCGTGCCTTACGTGCCGCAGGGCACCAAGGTGGAGCAGGGCGAACGCATCGGTCTGATCCGCTTCGGCTCCCGCGTCGACGTCTACCTCCCGGAAGGCGTCGAGGCGGCGGTCGAGGTCGGCCAGGCCACCACCGCGGGGGTGACTCGTCTTGACCGTGATTGATTCCGAAACCCAGGCCGGCTGGTCTCCCGAGAACGAGGAGGAGGGTGACGTCGACATTCCGCTGTCCACGCGGCTGTCAATAGCGGACACCCTCACCCTCGGCAACGCCATCTGCGGCTTCATGGCCGTCTACTTCACGACCACCGGCGTCCTCATCCCGCATCTGACGGGCATGGACGACGGCGGCATGGCGCGGCACAGCGCGGCGATGGCCGTGATCCTGATGCTGCTGGCGTCGGTCTTCGACCTCTTCGACGGACTCGTGGCACGCAAGCTGCGGGCCTCCGCGATGGGCGCCGAGCTCGACAACCTCTCCGACCTGATCAGCTTCGGTCTGGCGCCCGCCTACTTCGTCGTCACCTGGGGCATGGTCGCGCAGGACGCGAACCAGCAGGTGTCGGTGGTGGCCGCGGTCGTGGTCCTGCTCGCCGTGGTGCTGCGGCTCGCGCGCTTCTCGTGCGTGCCGATGCGCGACGGGATGTTCCAGGGCATGCCCGGACCGTTCGGCGCGCTGACCGTCGTCGCCATCGTCCTGCTGGAGCTGCCGTTCCTGCCGACGCTGCTGGCGATCATCGGGGTGGCCTGGCTGATGGTGAGCCGGGTCGAGTACCCGAAGCCGCGTGGCCGCCTCGCCGTGGCGATGCTCAGCTGGATCGTGCTCAGCATGGGCATGCTCGCCGCCTGGGCGCTGGACGCCCCGGCCGGCCAGCGGCTGCTGCAGACCGGCTGCGCCCTGCAGATCGTCCTCGGCGCGATGATCCCGCTCTTCGCGACGGCCCGGCGGGTGAACACCTTCCGCGACAACCGCCGCGAGGCCCGCGCCGCGCAGCTGCCGTAACTGCGCATCCGTACATGAAGGAGCCCCGGGCGATCCGCCCGGGGCTTCTTCATGTGTGCGGCGCCCGCCTCAGCTCAGCAGCTCGCGGGCGAGCTGTTCCGCGGCGCGCTCCAGCAGCGGGCCCGCCTGGGCCATACAGCGCTCCGGGTCGCTCTCCAGGTCCGTGAGCGGATATGCCCGGCGGATCCCGGCGGCGGCCAGCGCCTCGGGGGTCAGCCGCAGCCGCCCACAGACCGCGGCGACCTCCAGACCGGCCGCGCGGGCCGCCGCGGCGACGCCGGCGGGCGCCTTGCCGTGCAGCGTCTGCTCGTCGAGCGAGCCCTCGCCGGTGATCACGAAGGTCGCCCCGGCCAGCGCGGGCGCGAAGCCCAGCACCTCCAGCATCACGTCGATCCCGGGCCGGAAGGTGGCGCCGAGACCGACCAGCGCGCCGTAGCCGATGCCCCCGGCCGCGCCCGCGCCGGGCGCCTGGGCGCACTCCCCGGCCCGGGCGCCGAGCGTCCGCTCCAGGACGGCGGCGTAGTGCGTAAGCGCCGCGTCCAGCTCCGCGACGTCGGCCGCGCTCGCGCCCTTCTGCGGACCGTAGACCGCGGGCGCGCCCTTGGGGCCGGTGAGCGGGTTGTCGACGTCGCTGGCGAGGACGATGTCCGTGGTGGTCAGCCGGGGGTCGAGGCCGGAGAGGTCGGCGGTGGCCAGGGAGCGCAGGGCGCCGCCACCGGGGCCGACCGGGGCGCCGTCCGCGTCGAGGAAGCGGGCGCCGAGCGCCGCCAGCATGCCCGCGCCGCCGTCGGTCGTGGCGCTGCCGCCGACGCCGAAGACGATCGAGGTGGCCCCGGCGTCGAGCGCCGCCCGCAGCAGCTCGCCGGTGCCGTACGTGGTCGCCGTCAGCGGTGCGAAGACGCCGGTCGGCAGCTGCTGGAGGCCGGACGCCTCGGCCATCTCGACGACCGCGGTGCCGTCCGCGCGCAGGGCGAAGGTCGCGGTGACCGGAGTGCCGGTGGGGCCGGTGACCTGCGCCTCGTGCCGGGCGAACCCGGCCGCCAGCGCGGCGGCGACCGTACCGTCCCCGCCGTCCGCGACCGGTACGGCCGTCACGTCGAGATCCGGGACGGCGCGGCGCAGGCCCGCCGTGACGTGCGCGGCGACCTCGACGGCCGTGAGGGAGCCCTTGAACTTGTCCGCGGCGATCAGCACCTGTGCCGCTGTCCTTGCTGCGTCCGCCATCGTGTTTCCCCTTGCTTTCGAACTGGCAGTCGCGCCGGAGCGACCCTATCCGGCGAAAGCCACCACGAACAGGGCTTCCTTCGGCGTCCGCGGCCCCGTACCAGGGGGCGTCTCTCCTATGCTCGCGGCCATGACGACGATGGATGAGGCGACCTATATCGCGAGCCTGCCGCGGGTGCTGTCCGGCGCCGGAACCGTCCTGCGGGACGCGGCGGGCCGGATCCTGCTGGTGGAGCCGGACTACCGGGACTGCTGGCTGCTGCCCGGCGGGACCGTCGAGTCGGACGCCGGGGAGTCCCCGCGGCAGGCCGCACACCGTGAGACGGCCGAGGAGATCGGCCTGGACGTCGAGGTCGGCGCCCTCCTCGCCGTCGACTGGGTCCGCAGCCCCGGCTGGCCGCCCGTGGTCTCGTACCTCTTCGACGGCGGCGTCCTCGACGACGCGGCACTCGCCTCGATCCGCCTCCAGGAGGGCGAACTGCTCTCCTGGCGCATGGCCCCGTGGGAGGAGGCCGCCCGGCTGCTCGATCCCCAGCTGGCACTGCGGGCCCGGGCCGCCCTCGATGCGCTGGAGCGGGGCACGGGGACGGTGGAGCTGGAGGACGGGCGGGTGCCGCGGAGGCGGGCGAGGGCCTGAGACCGGGGCGGACGGGGCCCGGCCCGCCGGCCGGGAAAACCCGTTGAGCACCTCTCCGGCCGACCGTACGGTGCCCGCATGGTGCGATCACCCCGGCCGGCGCCGCTCACGAGCGGCGGGCAGATCGTCGCCGAGCGCGCCCTGCCCGCCCCCGCCTGACGCCCGGCCTTCCCCTCCCCCGCCCTCGTAAGGAGCCACCATGGACAAGATCGCCGCGCGTCTCGCCGAGGTGCCGGGGGTCGTCGGGGTGATGCTCGGCGGGAGTCGGGCGCGAGGGGCGGAGCGGGCGGATTCCGACTGGGATCTGGGGGTGTACTACCGGGGCGAGGTGGACGTACCGGCCCTGGAGGTGCTGGCGGCGGAGGTCGCCGGTGGGCCCGTCGAGGTGTTCCCGCCGGGGGCGTGGGGTGCGTGGGTCAACGGCGGGGCGTGGTTGACGCCGGCCGGGGGCGGGGCGTCCGTGGACTGGATTCTGCGGGATGTGGACCGGGTGCGGCGGGTGTGGGAGGAGTGCCGCGCGGGGCGGTACGAGATCGGGGAACAGCTCGGGCATCCGCTCGGGTTCTGGTCGCCCGCGTATCCGGGTGAGGTCGCGCTGGGGCGCGTACTGGCCGATCCCTCCGGGGAGTTGGCGGAGCTGCGGCGCACGGTGCGGGAGTATCCGGAGGCGCTGCGGACGGCGCTGTGCGGGCGGGCCGTGGGGGACGCGGAGTTCTCGGTGGCGATGGCCGCGAAGGCGCCCGGGCGCGGGGATGTGCTGCATGCGTCGCTCTGTCTGTCGCGGGCGGTCGGCGCCCTCGTCCAGGCGCTCCACGCGCACCACCGGGTCTGGTGCCTCAACGAGAAGGGCGCCCTCGCGGCAGCCGCGGCGCTGCCCGGCACGCCGCCGGGGTTCGCCCGCGAGGCCGCCGCGCTGCTCGGCGGCCTCGGCACCGAGGAGGAACCGCTGCGCCGGTCGCTGGAGCGGGCGCGGGAGTTGGTGGCGCGGGTGCGGGAGGTCGTGGGCCGGTAGCGCCCACCTGCGTACCCGCCTCGGTCGGACGACCGGTGACCCGCGGGGCCGGGTCGCCGTGCCGGCGTCCATGGCGGCTTCCGGTCCAGGCGCCGGAAGGTGTGCGGACGAGGAACTTCGCGTGAAGACGGGGAAGTTGTGTCAGTGGCAGGGGGCACACTGAAAGCAAGCTGACATTGAGCCCAGGGGGTGCCATGGACATCAGGTTCGAGCTGATCGGTCCGGACAGCCGGCGGGAGCTGCGGTCGCTCTACACCTGGCTGTGCGACGACCGTTCGCTGCGCGGCCGGATTCCGATCGAGCCGGTGCGCGGAGCGGCCGGGCGGGGCGAGATGGGCGGCGATCTGGAGGCCGTGCTCGCGCTGGTGTCCACGCTCGCGACGCTGGCACAGCTGCCGTTCTCCTACGCCGCCTGGCGGGACGGGCGCAGACCCCGGTCCCAGGTCGACATCCACGTCGGGGGCGCCACGCCCGAGGAGCTGGAAGCGGTCCGGGAAGCCTTCCCGGACGCCTCGGTGCGGCCGGCCGCCGGGGACGGTCAAGAGCCGGGTACGGAGCAGGAGTCGGGAAGGTGACCGTCGACGCGACGACGGAGGGCACGGGCGCCGGGGACGCGCTCGGGATCGACCCCGCGCGCTCGGCCTGTGTCCTCATCGGCGTCGACCGGTACTCCGCACTCGAATCGCTGAGCAGCGTAGGGCACAACCTCACCGAACTGGCCGCCGCGCTGACCGACGAAGCGATCCTGGGGATCCCCGCGGAGCGGATCACGGTGGTGCGGAACCCGGAGTCCGCGGCCGCTCTCGTCGGCCCGATCCGCGAGGCCGCCCGGGTGGCCACCGACACCCTGATCGTCTACTACGCGGGGCACGGCCTGCTCGACCGCGCGGAGGAGGACCTCTATCTCACCCTCCCCGACTCCGTCGAGGACCAGCCCGAGACGGCCGTCAGCGACTCCTACGTCCGCCGCGCCATGCGCGATCACGGCTCCGCCGAGCGCCGGGTCCTCCTGCTGGACTGCTGCTACAGCGGCCGGGTGCTCAAGGGCGGCATGTCCGTCGCGGACCGTGGCGTACGGGCGTCGAGAAAGACGCTGAAGGGCGTGCGCGGCGCCTACGTGATGACCTCCACGTCGGCGGACCGCAAGTCGCACGCTCCCGACCCCCGCCGGTGTACGGCATTCACCGATGCCTTCGTGGGCGTACTGCGCGAGGGCGTGCCGGACGGGCCCGAGCTGCTGGGGCTGCACGCGATCTTCGAGGCGGTCCGGGACCGGATGGCCGAGCGCCGGTTACCGCAGCCGCAGGAGCCCCAGGACCGGGACGAGGGCGGGGTCGGCCTCCTGCCGTTCATCCGCAATCTGGCGGTGTTGCCGCCCCCGAGAGTCACAGAGCCGCCTGTTGCGCCACGCATGCGCATCCCGCGCCGCACGTTGGCGGCAGGCGCACTGGTCCTCGGCCTGCTGGCAGGACTCGCCGCGCCGCCCGTGTGGCGGTGGGTGCAGGAGCTCCACCCCCGTCCGCCGGGCGGCCCCTGCTCTCCGCGGGCCACCCTGCTGAGCTACTCCGACGCGCTCGACAAGCAGCAGCCGTCGGGTGAGACCCTCGGCGGCCTCTCCGCGCTCGCGCTCACCGGGCCCGGCCAGGCCCTGGCGCTGACGGACAATCAGACGAGCCGGGTCTACCCGCTGCGTCTCGGTGCACCGGAGCAGCTCCACCCCGAGGCCCTGACCGCCCGGACCCTGCGCACCCGGAGCGGCACCAAACCCTCCGAGTGGTTCGACGGCGAGGGCCTGGTCGTCGAGCGCGGCGGAAAGACGATCCTCGTCGCCTCGGAGTCCGGACCCACCATCCGCCGCTTCACCTTGGCCACCGGCACACAGGTCGGCCCCGACCTGCCCATTCCGCCCGACTTCCGGACCAGCCCACTGGGCCAGGGACAGGCCGGGCGGACGATCGAGTCGCTGACCGCCTCCCCGGACGGCAGGTATCTCTACGCCGCGATGGAGGGTGCGTTGGCCAAGGACGGTGACTCCCGCGGCCGCAACATGCTCCGCATCCAGCGCTACGTCGGCACCCCGGGCGGCGCCTACCGCCTCGACCGGCAGTACGCGTACCAGGCCAAGGAGGGCATGTACCTCGCCGAACTGGTCGCGTCCGCCGACGACCGGCTGCTCGCCCTGGAACGGCAGTACGTGGAGGGCATCGGCAACGCGATCCGGATCTACGACGTCCCCCTCAAGGGCGCCCAGCCCGTGGATACGCGCAAGGTGCTCTACGACCAGCCGGCCGATGTGTTCGTCGAGCACAGCCTGCTCTTCGACCTCGGACAGTGCCCTGCCGGTGACCCCGGCGTCGTCCCCACCCATGCGGGACGGATCGTCAATCCGCTGCTGGAGAACGTCGAGGGAATGGCCCTCGGCGCGCCGTGGACCACCGGCCCCCACAAGGGCCGACGTCCGCTGTACCTCGTCTCGGACGACAACACCAACAGTGAACAGACCACCCGCCTCTACGCGTTGAGCGTGCAGCTTCCCTGAGTTCGCCCGGACGCACCCCGGTCCGGGCCGGTCCTACGGGCTCGGCGCGGCCGGGTGTGCCCGGTACGGGTGCGGCCCCTGCGGGTGCGCCCCTCACCCCACCTCCGCCGCCGGGAAGAGCGCCCCGTCGCCGTCCTGCTCCGCGCTCTCGAACGCCAGCAGGCGGCGCTTGTTGTCGATGCCGCCGCCGTAGCCGGTGAGGCTGCCGTTGGCGCCGACGACGCGGTGGCAGGGGACGATGATGCTGACCGGATTGCGGCCGTTGGCGAGGCCGACGGCGCGGGCCGCGGAGGGCATGCCGAGGCGGTCGGCGAGCTGCCCGTAGGTCAGGGTCGTCCCGTACGGGATGGTGACCAGCTCGGCCCAGACGCGCCGTTGGAACGGGGTGCCGCCGAGGTCCAGCGGGAGGTCGAAGACCGTCAGCTCGCCGCGGAAGTAGGCGTTCAGCTGCGCGGCGGTGGCGGCGAAGGGCGGTTCGTCGGGGTCGGCGCGGCGGCCGAAGGTCTCCAGCGGCGGGCGGTGGCGGTGGTCGGTCATGTAGACGCCGCAGAGCGCGGGCCCGGTGGCGACGAGGGTGAGCGGGCCGACGGGCGTGGCGTCGAGGACGGTGTGGGCGCGGTCGGCGGGCGGCTCGGGGGCGGTTCCCGAGGGCGGGGACGTGGTCATGGCGTGCCGTCTCAGTCGGTCGGAGTGGGATGCAGGGTGCCGGAAAGTCGTTCGGAGTGGGGGTGCGGCGGGTGTGGGGCGGTCGGTCGGGGCGGTCGGTCGGGGCGGTCGGGTCCGTGAAGGTGAGGGGCGTGGGGAGCGGGCGCGGGCGCGTGTGTCAGTCGGCCGGGAGGACGTTGATCGGATGGTCCTCCGTCGCCCAGAGGTACTGGACGGCGTAGGCGCGCCAGGGGCTCCAGGCGGTGGCGTGGCGGATGAGGGCCGCGGGGGTGCCGGGCAGGCCGAGGGCGGTGGCGGCGCGGCGCAGGCCCAGGTCGGTGGGGGTGAAGGCGTCCGGGTCGCCCAGGGCGCGCATGGCGATGCATTCGACGGTCCAGGGGCCGATGCCGGGGAGGGCGGCGAGGCGGGCGCGGGCCTCGGCGCGGTCGCCGCCGGGGCCGAGGTGGAGAGCGCCGTCGGCGAGGGCGGCGATCAGCCCGGTGAGGGTGGTGCGGCGGGTGCGGGGCATCGCCAGCTGCTCCGGGTCGAGTCCGGCGAGCGCCTGCGGGGTCGGGAAGAGGTGGGTGAGGCCGCCCTCGGGGTCGTCGACCGGCTCGCCGTGGGCGAGGACCAGCCGTCCGGCGTGGGTGCGGGCGGCGGCGGTGGAGACCTGCTGGCCGAGGACGGCGCGGACGGCGAACTCGTCGGCGTCGGCGGTGCGCGGCACGCGTCGTCCCGGGGCCGCGTCGACCAGCGGGGCCAGCACCGGGTCGCGGCGCAGCTGCCCGTCGACCGCCTCCGGGTCGGCGTCCAGGTCGAGCATCCGGCGGCAGCGGGCGATGGCGCCGGTCAGGTCCCGCAGGTCGGTGAGGGAGAGGCGGCAGTCGATGTGGTCGGGGCGCGGGGTGAGCGCGGCGATGCCGTGGCCGTACGGGAGGCGGAGGGTGCGGCGGTAGGCGCCGTGGCGCCACTCCTCGACGCCGGGGACGGCGGTGGCCGCGAGGTGGCCGAAGAGGTTGTCGGGGCAGAGCGGGCGGCGGAACGGCAGCCGCAGGGTGAGGGTGCCGGGCCGTGCCGGACGCGGGCCGGGGGCGGCGCGTTTTCGCAGGTCACCGGGGGCGAGGGCGAAGACCTCGCGGACCGTTTCGTTGAAGGTGCGGATGCTGGCGAACCCGGCGGCGAACGCCACCTCGGCCATCGGCAGCGCGGTCGTCTCGATCAGCAGCCGGGCGGTCTGGGCGCGCTGGGCGCGGGCCAGGGCGAGCGGTCCGGCGCCGAGTTCGGCGAGGAGCTGGCGCTCGATCTGGCGGGTGCTGTACCCGAGGCGGGCGGCGAGTCCGGGGACGCCCTCGCGGTCGACGACGCCGTCGGCGATCAGCCGCATGGCACGGGCGGTGAGGTCGGCGCGTTCGTCCCACTGCGGGGAGCCGGGTGCGGCGTCGGGGCGGCACCGTTTGCAGGCGCGGAAACCGGCCTGCTGGGCCGCGGCGGCGCTCGGGTAGAAGCACATGTTCTGCGGTTTGGGCGGCACCGCGGGGCAGCTGGGCCGGCAGTAGATACGGGTGGTGAGCACGGCGGTGAAGAACCGGCCGTCGAAGCGGGCGTCCTTGGACTGCACGGCGCGCAGACAGCTCTCGGTGTCGGTGTGCATGTCTCCAGGATTGCCCGCCCGAAGGCGCGGCGCTGGCGGAAATCCGACATCGGCGTGCGGCTGCCGGGGCCGATGCCGAGCCCGGGTGGCGTCCGCCCCCGGCCGCCGGCGCCCGGTCACGCCCCGTCGGCCGCCGCGAACCGGTCGAGCGCGCCGATGACCACGTCCCGGGTCGCCGCGCTGCCCTTGTGCCCGGCGTCGTCGATGACCGTCAGCTCCGCGCCGGGCCAGGCGCGGGCCAGTTCCCAGGCGGTCTCCAGCGGCGTGCTGAGGTCGAGCCGTCCGTGGACGAGGACCCCGGGGATGCCCGCGAGGCGGCCCGCGTCGCGCAGCAGGGCGCCCTCCTCCAGCCAGGCACCGTGCGAGAAGTAGTGCGCGCAGAGCCGTACCAGCGCCTGCCGCGCCGCGGAGGGGCGGCCGCCGTACACATCGGGTGCGCCGTGCGGCTCCAGGGAGACCACCGTGTCCTCCCAGGCGCACCAGTGGGCCGCGGCCCGCTCCCGTACCGCCGGGGCGGGGTCGGCCATCAGCGCGGCGTACGCGGTGAGCAGGTCACCGTCGCGGTCGGCCGCCGGGACGCCCTCGCGGAACCGCTGCCACTGCTCGGGGAAGAAACGGCCGGCGCCGCGGTAGAGCCAGTCGGTCTCGCGGCGGCGGGTGGTGGTGACGCTCGGGATGACGATCTCCGAGACACGGTCCGGGTGCTGCTCGGCGTAGGCGAGGATCAGCGTGGAGCCCCAGGAGCCGCCGAAGAGCAGCCAGCGGTCGATGCCGAGATGGGTGCGGAGGCGTTCCATGTCGGCGACGAGATGCGCGGTGGTGTTGTGGCGCAGGTCGGTCGCCGGGTCGGCGACGTGCGGGGTGGAACGGCCGCAGCCGCGCTGGTCGAAGAGGACGGTGCGGTAGCGCGCCGGGTCGAAGTTGCGGCGGACGCGCTCGGTGCAGCCGGAGCCCGGTCCGCCGTGCACGACGAGGGCGGGCTTGCCCTGCGGGTTGCCGCAGACCTCCCAGTACACGAGGTTGCCGTCGCCGACGTCCAGCATGCCGTGGCCGTACGGTTCGATCGGCGGGTACAGCTCGGCCATGGTGTCCCTCTCGTGTTCGGTCGGTGCCCGGGCGGGCGGGTCAGGCGCCGGTGCCGCCGGGGCCCTTGTAGGCGGTGTAGGCGGTGCCCAGTTCGGTGACGTCCACCGAGGCGTGCACCACCGTGCCGGGCGGCACCGCGGCGGTGTGGCGGCGCAGCACGGTGAGTGCGGCGGCGCCCAGCGCCCGCTTGGCGCCCTCGGTGCGGCCCGGCAGTATCGCGAACTCCAGGTGGATCAGCGCCTGCCCGGGCTGGTCGTCGCCGACGACGGTCTCCTCGACGCGCTGGAAGCGGGTCCGGCAGCCGCCGACGGTGATGCCCTCGTCGGTCTCCGCGGCCGCCGCGTGCAGGTCCCGGGCGAAGGCCCGGCGGTCGAGGACGTCGTCCAGGGACGCGTCGTAGGAGACGAGGATCTGCGGCATGGGGAAACTCCTGATCGGGGTGCGGCCACGTAGACCCTGCCATATGGAGGCCGCGGGCCGGTACCACGGCGCCGGGTGGCGGGCCGGTGCCGGCCCGCGCCCACCGGCGCACGCCGCGGCCGGGGCGGCGGGCCCGGCGCCCGCCCGCCGCCGGTCCGGGCAGCCGCCGGGCCGCCCGGGCTCAGACCGCCGACCAGCCCCCGTCCACCGGCAGGACGGCGCCGTTGATGAACGAGGCGGCGTCGGAGGCGAGGAAGGTGATCGCGGCGGCCTGTTCCTCGGGGGTGCTGATGCGGCCGGTGACCGCGCCGATCAGCCGGCCGATCACCGCGGGGCCGTGGGCCTCGGGTGCCGCGTCGACGCGGATGCCGGTGGCGGTGGGGCCGGGCGCGACGGCGTTGGCGCGGATGCCCTGGTCGCGGTAGGTGACCGCGAGGCTCTTCACCAGCCCGGCCACGCCGTGCTTGGCGGCGGTGTAGGCGGCTCCGGCGGCGCCGCCGCGCAGCCCCGCCTCGGAGGCGGTGAAGACGATCGCGCCGCCACCGGCGGACAGCAGGTGCGGCAGTGCGGCGCGGGTCAGCAGGAAGGGGGCGGTGAGGTTGATGTGCAGGACCCGCTCCCACTCCGCGTCACCGGTCTCGCCGAGGGCGGACATCCGGTCCATGATCCCGGCGTTGTTGACCAGGACGTCCAGTCCGCCGAAGGCCGCGACGGCCCGGGCGACGACGGCGTCGACGACCTGCTGTTCGCCGAGGTCACCGGCGACCGCGAGGGCGGTGCCGCCGGCCTCCTCGATCGCACGGACGGTGGCCTCGACGCCCTCGCGGTCCAGGTCCGCGGCCAGGACCCGGTCCCCGTCCGCGGCGAACTTCAGGGCCGCGGCGCGGCCGATGCCGGAGGCGGCGCCGGTGACGACGACGGAGCGTCCGGCAGGCGTGGGGGTGGGCGTGGGGGTGCTCATGGGGTCTCCTCGTGATCAGCGGTGACATCGTCGGGCGCCGCGTCCCGCTCCGGCGCGCCACGGGCCGACAGCCGCAGCACCGTGCCCTCGCCGTTGGCGGCGAGGAGGAGCGAGCCGTCGGGGGCCGCGGCGAGCCCGGCGAACGGCGGGGCCACCCCGGGCATGCCGTGGGTGAAGAGTGCGGGGCGCTCCCGGGGCGCGGTGCCCGGCGGCGGGCCGACCGCCAGCCCCTCGGCCTCGACGCGCCGTTCGCCGGTGGTGAGCGAGAGCGCGGTCAGCCGCCGCGCGCCGGTCTCCACCACGAACAGCTCGTCGCCGTGGACGGCCAGCCCCTGCGGCGCGTCAAGGCCGTCCGCGACGACGGTGGCCCCGCCGTCGTCGAGCCGCAGCACCGCGCCGCGCCGCTCCTCGCTCACGTAGCAGCGGCCGTCCGCGTCGACCGCGACGTCCACGGGCCGCTCCAGCCCCTCAGCCAGCGCCGTGACGGTGTCGTCCGCGCCGAGGGCGAGGACCCGGCCCGCGCCCGTCTCGGCGACGAGCAGCCCGCCGCCGGGCCGCAGGCACAGCCCGGTCGGCTGCCGCAGCCCGCGCGCCCGGACCCGGGTGGTGCCGTCGGCCGGGTCGTACGTGGTGATCTCACCGTACTGGGAGGTGAGGTGGAGGAGGTCGCCGTCGGCGGCGATGCCGTGGGCGAACGGCCGCAGGACCTCGGTGGGGACGCCGTCGGGGGCACCGTCCACGGGCCCGGCCACCCGGTAGTGGTCGGCGGCGTGGACCGTGCCGGTGGGGGCGACGGTCACGCCGTAGGGGCCGTCGAGTCCGCGCGGGACGATCTCCCGGGTGCGGCCGTCGGGGTGGAGTTCGGTGATGCCGCCGCTGGCGTAGCTGGAGACGAACATCCGGTTCTCGGCGTCGAACGCGGCGTTGTCGAGGCCCGCGAGGCCGCTGGTGACGACCGTCCGGGAGCCCGTGCCGTGCAGGTCGATACGGGTGACGAGCCCCTCGACGCCCCGGGAGAGGACGGAGAGCACACCGCCGCGGTCGAAGCGGACCGCGACCGGTTCGTGCACCTCGTCGGCGACCATCTCCGGCGCCCCGCCGTCCGGCGCGATCCGCCAGACCTGGCCGGTGACCATGTGCGGGTAGTAGAGGTGGCCGTCCGGCCCGAGCTGCATGGCGTTGCCCAGCGCCAGGCCCTCGGTGAGGACCCGGGGTGTGCCGCCGTCGGGGAACAGTTCGAGGAGGCGGCCGTTCATCCGCATCTCGTTGACGAAGAGCCGGTCGCCGACGCAGGTGATGCCGTTGACCACGGCGACCTCGTCGGAGACGAGGCTGAACTCGCCCTGCGGGGTGCGGCGCCAGACCCGCCCGGGGACGAGGTCGGCGATGTACATCGAGCCGTCGGCGCCGAAGGCGAGGTCGTCGGGGGACTGCACCGGGCCGTCCATCGGGACGACGACCTCGACGTCCCCGGTGGCCGGGTCGACAGCACTGATCTGCCCGGCCAGGAACTGTGCGACGTACAGCCGTCCGTCGGGGCCGAAGGCGACGCCGTTCGAACCCCACAGCGGGTTGGGCAGGTTGAGCCGCCGCAGCCGGCGGCCGGTGGGGGACGACGGCTCGGCGGGGCCGTAGCGGCCGGGGCTCACCGGCCCTCCTCCTGCGGCTCCGCGCCGACCAGCACCTCGCGCATTCCGCCGCCCTCGCGCCAGGCGCGGAGCAGGGCGTGGAAGGCGACCGGTCCGTCGCCGAACGACTCGCTGCGCTCGCGGGGGCGGCCCTCGTTGTTGTAGTAGCCGGGGGTGCATTCGGCCTGGAAGGCGTAGAGGTCGGCGGCCTTCTCGCGGATGGTGGCGACCCAGGCGTCGGTCGCCTCGGCGGTCGGCTCGACGTAGCGGGCGCCGCTGCGGCGGGCCGCGGCGACGACCTCGGCGACATGGGTGGCCTGCTCGTCGAGGATGTGGGCGTAATTGACGGAGCTGGCGTTCTGCAGCGGCCCGAGCTGGAAGAGGTTGGGGAAGCCGGGGCTGTAGAAGCCGTGGAGCGTTCGGGGGCCGTGCCGGCGCCAGGTGTCGGTCAGCGTGACGCCGTCCCTGCCGTACACCGGCAGCCGTCCGGAGGTCAGTCCGGAGACGCCGACCTCGAAGCCGGTGCCGAAGATGAGGCAGTCGACCTCGTAGCTGCGGCCGCCGACCACGACGGCGTCCTCGGTGATCCGCTCCACGCCGTGGCTGTCGGCGGTGTCGACGAGGGTGACGTTCGGGCGGTTGAACGTCTGGAGGTAGCTGTCGCTGAAGGTGGGCCGCTTGCACATGTAGCGGTACCAGGGCTTGAGGAGCTCCGCGGTCGCCGGGTCGGTGACGACGGCGTCGACCCGGGCCCGGATCTCGTCCATCTTCCGGAAGTCGGCCAGCTCGTAGGCGCGTTCGCGCTCCTCGGGCGGGACGGCGGCGTAGCTGTCGCTGGGGATGAGTTTCTGCTGGAGGCGGGCGGTGCTGGTCCAGCCGTCGTCGACCAGGTCCTCGGCCACCTGACCGCCGGTGACGAGGGAGAGGAAGTTCTCCCGGCGACGCCGCTGCCAGCCGGGGGTCAGCGAGGCGGCCCACTCCGGGTCGGTGGGGCGGTTGCCGCGGACGTCGACCGAGGAGGGGGTGCGCTGGAAGACGTACAGCTCCCGGGCGTCGGCGCCGAGGTGGGGGACGCACTGGATGGCGGTGGCGCCGGTGCCGATCAGGGCGACGCGCTTGTCCGCGAGGCGGTGGAGGTTCCCGTCGGCGTCACCGCCGGTGTACGCGTAGTCCCAGCGGCTGGTGTGGAAGGTGTGGCCCCGGAACGTCTCGATGCCCGGTATGCCGGGGAGTTTCGCCTCGCTGAGGGTGCCGCTGGCGGTCACCACGTAGCGGGCGCGTATCCGGTCGCCGCGGTCGGTGGCGACGAGCCATTCGGCCGCCTCCTCGTCCCAGCGCAACTCGGTGATCTGCGTGCGGAAGCAGGCGTCGCGGTAGAGGTCGAAGGCGTCGCCGATCGCCCGGGCGTGCTGCCGGATCTCCTCGCCGGGCGCGTACCGCCACTTCGGGACGTAGTCCAGCTCCTCCAGCAGCGGCAGGTAGATGTACGACTCGATGTCGCAGTGGATGCCCGGGTAGCGGTTCCAGTACCAGGTGCCGCCGAAGTCGCCGCCCTTCTCGATCACCCGGATCGATTCCACGCCCGCCTGCCGCAGGCGCGCCCCCGCGAGCAGCCCGCCGAACCCGCCGCCGAGGATCACCACCTCGACGCGGTCCGCCAGCGGCTCCCGGGTGAACTCACCGTCGGCGTACGGGTCTTCGTCGTAGTAGCCGAACCGGCCGGTGACCTGCTGGTACTGCCCACGTCCCGCCGGCCGGACGCGGCGGTCCCGTTCGGCGCGGTAGCGGGCACGGAGGGCCTCCAGACCGTCGTCGACCTGCGGTCCGTCGGGCGGAACGGGGGTGCCTTGGGGGTAGGGCATGGGTGTTCCTCTTCCTCTCCGTGGTCCGTGCCGCGGCGCGGACGCGGTACGGACCGGGCGGCGGCAGGGAGTGGGGCGGTACGGGCGACACGGGCCGGGCGGAGCGCCCGGCGGCACGGCATGCGGGACACCACCGCCGATCCGCGGCGATGTGCATCACGCACACACTATGCATCATGCACACGATATGCACGACGCATAGCGCGTGAGAGGATGACAGACGGCCGGTTCTCCGCGGCGGGAGCCGGGAAAGTGACGGGATGTCACATGGCAGGAGTCAGGAAGCGACGGCAGGTATGAACAGACCGACAGACGCGATCGAGTACGAGCAGATGCTGCTCAGCCGCCACACGCTGAACCGGCGGGGCGGGCGCCGCCGCGGCGGCGAACTGGACCACAGCGTCTATCTCCTGCTCAGCCGCATCCGTGTCCAGGGGCCCATGTCGATCGGCGAACTGACCGACGCCTTCGGCCTCGACCCCTCCACCCTCAACCGGCAGACCGCCGCGGCCCTCCGCGCCGGCCATGTGGAACGTATCCCCGACCCCGACGGCGGTATGGCCCGCAAGTTCCGCCTCACCGACAAGGGCGCCCGCGCCCTCGACGAGGAACGCGCGGGAACGGTCCGCGCCCTGGACCACGTCATGGCCGACTGGTCGGACGAGGACCTCACCGCCTTCGCCGCCTATCTGCACCGCTTCAACGCCGACATCGAACGCTCGGGGGGACAGCCTTGGCCGCGGGGTGAGTGAGAGCGGAGCCGGGCCCCGCGGGGTCAGGTCAGCTGTGCGGCGAACGCCTCGTACGCCCGGTCGTCGAAGAGGACGAACCTGACCTCCTCCACCGCGGTCGGCGTGGCCTGTACCGTCGCCACCGCGATCCGCGCGGCGTCCGCCATCGGCCAGCCGTAGATCCCGGCGGAGACCGCGGGGAAGGCAACGGTGCGCGCGCCCAGTTCATCGGCGGTGCGCAGCGACTCCCGGTAGCAGGAGGCGAGCAGCGCGGACCGGTCCTCGTCCGGCGAGTGGCGGGGGCCGACGGTGTGGATCACCCAGCGCGCCGGCAGCCGGCCCGCCGTGGTCGCGACCGCCCGGCCCGTCGGCAGCCCCCGCCCGTACTGCGACGCCCGCAGCTCCCGGCAGGCGGCCAGCACCTCCGGACCGCCCCGCCGGTGGATCGCGCCGTCCACTCCCCCGCCGCCCAGCAACGAGGAGTTGGCGGCGTTCACCACCGCGTCCACCTCCTGCTCGGCGATGTCACCCCGGACGAGCACGAGGCGGGGTCCGGAGGGCGGGACCGGGGCGGCATCGGATGCGTCGTTCATGGGCGGGAGCCTAGGGGGTGCCTGGGCGACAGCGCGTCAGGCTTACGGGGGCGGCGCGGGCGGAACGGGCCGGTCAGCGCCTCCAGAAGAGATGGTGGGTGATGCCGCTGGAGCTCTCCACCTTCTCCAGGTGGAAGCGGTCGAGGAGTTCGTCGGGGCTCTCCCAGAGGCGTGCGCCGCGGTGCAGGTCGACGGGGGCGACGGCGATGTGCAGGGTGTCGACCAGGTCGGCGGCGAGGAACTCCCGGACGGTGGCGACTCCCCCGCCGAGGCGGACATCGCGCCCGCCTGCGGCTTCCTTCGCGCGGGCCAGCGCCTCGGCCGGGGTCGCGTCGAGGAAGTGGAAGGTGGTGTCGGCCAGGGAGAGGGACGGGCGCGGGTGGTGGGTGAGGACGAAGACCGGGGTGCGGAACGGTGGGGTGTCGCCCCACCAGCCCTGCCACGTGTGGCCCTCCCAAGGCCCGTGCTGGGGGCCGAACTTGTTGCGCCCCATGATCTCCGCCCCGATGTTGGTGGTGTGGTCGCGGGTGAAGTAGTCGTCCAGACCGCGGGTGCCGCCGGGGTCCGTGCGGTTCACCCAGCTCGCGGTGGCGCCCGCCCAGGAGAACAGTGCGGCGGGGTCCGCGTGCCCGAAGGGCCGTTCCAGGCTCTGCCCCTCGCCGGAACCGAAACCGTCCCGCGACACGGTGAAGCACTGCACCCGCAACAGCTGTGACATGAGCCCTCCTCAAGGGGCCGGAGTCAACCCCGGCATCCGATTGCAAACAACAACCGGTGGTACGGTACTCCACCATGGACAGCCCGCAAGCGGAATCGGCCCGACGACTTCCTGTGCCGCCGGGGAAGTCGGGCTGCCCGATCAACCTCACCGTCGAGCTGCTGGGCGACCGCTGGAGCCTGATCGTGCTGCGGGACCTGATGTTCAGCGGCCACCGGCACTTCCGCGAACTGCTCACCCACTCCGTCGAGGGCATCGCGTCGAACATCCTCGCCGCCCGCCTCACCAAGCTCACCGGCGCCGGGCTGCTGACCCGGCACGACGACCCGAGCCACCGCCAGAAGATCGAGTACCGGCTCACCGAGGCCGCCATCCAACTCGTCCCGGTCCTCACCCAACTGGGCGCCTGGGGCGCCCGCTGGCTCCCCACCACGCCCGAACTGTCCATCCGCGCCCAGCTCCTCGCAGCCGGCGGCCCCGAACTGGGCGCCCGCTTCATGGCCGAACTCCGCGCCACCCACCTCGAAGGCCACCCCCTCCCCACCGACGGCGTCCTCGCCGAACTCACCCGGGCCTACGAACGCGCCGCCGCGGAGGGGTAGGCGACGGGGCGGTCCCGGGCGGCCACCCCGGAACGGCGGCGGCGCGCGGCTCGAACGCCGCGATGCTCCCGCCCACGGGACGGTCACCGGCTCCACCGAGTTCACATTTGACCTTCGAGCTGCTTGAAGCCCCACGATGGCGGGGTGCCGAACTCCGAGTTGATGCCGATCGGGGCCTTCGCCCGACGCAGCGGTCTGACAGCGAGCGCCTTGCGGTTCTACGCCGACTCCGGGCTGCTCCACCCGGCAGCGGTCGACCAGCTCTCCGGCTACCGCTACTACCGCCCCGAACAGGTCGCACGGGCGACCGTGCTCCGCCGTCTCCGCGAGATGGCCATGCCGCTCAAGACTGTCGAGGCGGTCCTCGACGCCGAGGCCGACGAGGCGTCCCACCTGATCGACGCGTACCTCGCACAGGTACGGATCGACGCCGCTGCAGCCGAACGTACGGCAGCCGCCCTCAAGTCCTCACTCACCACGGCGCCCGCTCCACTGATCGCGGCGCTGAAGGGACCCGTACTGGCCGACGCGGTCGAGCAGGTCCTGGCGGTGACCGCACATGAGCCGGGGATGCCGGTGCTCAACGGCCTGCGCATCGAGGCGAACCCCGAAGCGGTCACCCTGACCGCCACCGACCGCTACCGCCTCTCGATCCGCACCCTGGTGCCCGTCGAGACGCCGACGGTGACCTGGGCGGCCACGGTCCACGGCGACGAGCTGCGCGCCTCGCTCCCCGACATCCGCCGTAGCCCGCTGGTCCGCATCGAAGCGACGCCGCACGGAATCCGGCTCCGCCCGACCGACCGGGAAGACCGGCACTGGCGGTTACTGACCGAGGACTTCCCCGACCACCGGCTGATGCTGGAATCACTGCGCGAGGCCACCACCTGTGTCACGGTCGCCAAGGAACCGCTGCTGCGAGCGCTGGAAGAACACCCCGGCGATCGGGTCACGCTGCAGATGAGCGAGGGAGGAATGGCCGTCCTGCCGATCCTGCCGGACGGTGCGGAACTCCCCTCTCCCCCGCTCCCGGTCACGTTCACCGGCCAGGCACTGCGGATCTCGTTCGAACTGACCACGCTCTACCCCGCCGTCAGCACGGCTATCGGCCCGGACGTACTGCTCGACCTGCGCGGGCCCGACCAGCCCGTGACCATCCGCTCCGCCGCCCGCGGCGATCTCACCACCTTGGCCATGCCCGTCAAGCACGGCCACCCCGCCTGAGCACGACGACGAGGAGTCCACCCATGGCCGCTGCCCCCGACCCCACCATGGACGCCATCGGCCGGGCCGTCACCGAAGGACGAGCCGGCGACACCGCCTCCGCCCGCCGGAAGCTCCTGGACCTCTGGTCCGCGATCGGCGTCACCGGCGACCCGCTCCACCGCTGCACTCTCGCGCACTACCTGGCCGATCTCCAGGAGGATCCCGCTCAGGCCCTGAGCTGGGACGTCCGAGCCCTGGATGCCGCCGACGCGGTGACCGAACAGCGCGTCCGGCAGCACCACTCCGACCTCCACATCGCCGGCTTCTACCCCTCCCTCCACCTCAACCTCGCGGACAACTACCGCCGCCTCGGCTCCTTCGACGCCGCCACCGCACACATCGACGCGGCCAACGAGCACGCCCACCACCTTCCGCAGGACTCCTACGGCGATCTCCTGCGCACCGCGCTGGAGGAGGTCACCGAGGCCATCGCCCGGCGGGATATCGTCAGGCGAGCGTCGGCGCCCGGGCCTGCCGTGTGACCTTGCCACAGGTACCCGGCCCGGCGCCGGTCGGCAGCGTGCGGCCGCCTCGGATCACGCCCCGGCCAGCAGCCGCGCTTCCTCCTGTGGGGTCAAGCCGTGGTCCAGGGGCGGTTCGCCGCGTGCGCGGTCCCAGGCGAGCACGTCGGAGAGGGTGACCTCCAGCGGGGTCGCGGGCATACCGGCTGCCCGTGCCCGCGCCGGGCTGCGCTGCTGGGTCGACCACATCGGCTCGGGCCGGACCAGCGGGAGTTGCGGTGACACCGCGCAGGCCGGCACCGGCACGAGGTCGACACTGCTGCCCGCGATCCGTGCGCAGGCGTGGATCAGCCCGCCCAGGGTGGTCGGTTCGGCCGGCCCGACGGCATGGAAGGCGCCGGGTCGGTCGTCCGTCAACAGCCGCATGATCAGGCGGGCCAGGTCCCGGGAGTCGACCACCTGTACCGGCTGTTCCGGGCGGCCCGGTAGCGCCACCCGACCGCCGCGCGCGGCCCGGCGCAGCCAGTAGGTGACGCCTTCTTGCCCGTCGTGGGGCCCCACGACCTTTCCCGGCCGCACCACCGTCGCCCGCGCGCCGTACCGGGCGAATACATCGTCCTCGCACGCCGCTTTGAGCGGTCCGTAGGTCTCCTCCGTCAGCTCTTCGGTGTGCCGGACGGGCCGTCGGCGCGGGGTGTCCTCGTCCGCTCCGGCGGCCACGCCCGTGCGGACGTATACGGCTTGGCTGGAGATGAAGAGGTACCTTCCGACGCGGTCGCCGAGGGTGTCCATGGCCTGACCGACATGGCGCGGCACATAGCCGCTGACGTCGACGACGGCGTCCCACCTCCCTTCCCGTAGAGCCGTGTAGTCACCGGTGTCGCGGTCGCCGGTCAGCCGGGGCACTCGCGGGAACAGCTCGGGCCCCGTCCGGCCCCGGCCGAACAGTGTGACGTCCACGCCCACTTGGAGCGCGTCTTCGACGAGGGCCCGGCCCACGAATGAGGTACCGCCAAGGACGAGAAGGCGCATGGTGTCCGACGGTAGCGGCGCGCGATCGCCGTTTCCATCGCATGGGGTGTGGAGACGACCGGGCCGAGAGCCGACCGGGCGGCTCCCCCGCCGCCGCTCACCGCTCGCCGGTCACCCCAGGAGCGGCATCCGGCGCCCGCCGGGCCGCCGCCTCCCCCGGAGCCGCTCCGTCCGCGGTGGCCTGGTCCCGGGGGCCGTTCCCGTGCCGCCAGGCGGCCGTGCCGCGCCATACGCACCAGGCTGCCAGTACGCCCGTGAGCCCGATGCCGCAGAGCGAGAGCCGTGCCGCACCGGCCGGTGCGGGGCCGCCGAGATGGACGAGGACGCCGGCGACGGCGGAGCCGACGGCGTTGGAGACGAGCTGGACGGTGTTGATCGCCGCGGCCGCGGTGTCGCCCTCGTCCTCCGAGGCCACACCGCCCATGACCCGCGTGGCCACGTGCGGCCAGGCGATGCCGATCCCGGCGCCGCCCAGCAGCAGGCCCGCCACCCAGGCGATGACCGGGCCGGTTCCCATGCCCTGGGCGGCCAGCAGTCCGGTGGCCACGAATCCCACCGTGATGAGGAGCGGTCCGGCCGAGGCCACCCGGCTCCTGCCGGACAGCCGGGAGACGCCGGCGCTGGGGATCTCCCCCAGCGTCCAGCCCAGCGCGATGGCGGCGCCCACGAAGCCCGCGAGCAGCGGGGCCAGACCGGCGAGCCGCTGTCCGAACAGCGGGATGAACGCCTCGATCTGCGAGGCCGTCGACAGCAGCGCGATCGCCGCGTAGCACCAGGGCAGCGGTGAGGAGAAGGAGAACGCCGAGCGGGGCAGGATGCGCCCGCCGCCGCGCCGGTCGTACGCCAGGCCCAGTGCCAGCCCGACCACGGCGGCCACCAGCAGAGCCGCCAGCACCGCCGTCGATCCCACCACGTTGCCGATGCCGACCAGCAGCACCGATCCCACCAGTAGGACGACCGTCAGTGGCGACGCGGCCGGGGACACGTCGCCGGCCTTCGTCGCCGGAACGGCCAGCGGCACCACGGCCATCACCAGCACCGTCGCCACCAGCAGCGTCACCATCGCACCGCGCCACAGGCCGAATTGGGCGAACGCACCGCCGACCGCCGGGCCGAGGAACGTCCCCACGCCCCACATGCCGGACACCAGCGCCGTGCCGAGCGACCAGAGCCGGTCCGGCAGCAGTGACCTGATGAGCGCGTACCCGAGCCCCGCCAGCAGGCCGCCGCCCAGCCCCTGCACGAACCGTCCGGCCAGCATCACCACCATGTCGGGCGCCACCGCGCACACCACCGTGCCGAGCGCGAAGGAGCCCAGCGCCACGCCGTACGCGTTCCGGGCGCCCAGCCGCTGGAGCACCGTGCTCACCAGCGTCGACGAGATCACCGACGCCAGCAGGAAGACCGTGGTCACCCAGGCGTAGAACTGCCCGCCGCCGATGTCCTGCACCGCTGCGGGCAGCAGGCTGGTGGTCAGGAACACGTTCGTCGCGTACAGCCCGACGCCGCCGGCCAGCACCACGGCCACCCGCCGGTTCCGGCCTCCCAACAGGTCGCCCCAACCACCGTGCCCGGACGCCCCGTTCACCTGCTCATCCTGATCACTGGACATGCGCTCGACGGTAAAACCTCGGGAAGACCTGAGGTCAAGCCCGTATCGTCCGGGGTGTGTCCCACGCCCATCAGCTGCTCACCGTCGGGGAGGCCGCCCACCGCAGCGGCGCCACCGTCGCCGCCCTCCACCACTACGAGGACCTCGGCCTGCTCAGCCCGCAGCGCACCGCGGGCAACCAACGCCGCTACCCACGCCATCTGCTGCGCCGGATCGCCCTGATCCGCATGGCCTCCGGAGTCGGCATCCCCCTGGCGGACATCCGCGAGGCGATGCGGACGCTCCCCGAGGACCGCGCCCCCAACCGCGCCGAATGGGAACACCTCACCGGCCTCTGGCGCGAGGCCATCGAGGAACGCATCGAGACGCTCCAGCAGATGCGCTCCCAGTTCATCGACTGCATCGGCTGCGGCTGCCTGTCCATGAGCCGCTGCGCCATCGTCAACCCGGACGACGAACTCGCCCCGCCCGGAACGGCCTTGCGGCGCGGGAAAGGAGAGCGCCGGCGGCCGGAGCGGTGAGGCGCCGCGCCCTCCCGGCAGGGGCGAGGCGCCTCACCGCACCGGGCCCTCGGCAGGCGCGGCCGGACGCGGCGTCCGGGGAGCCGGCGCCCCCTACGGCCGGCGTACCGACGCTCCGCCCAGCCGGCGCCAGACGAAGCGGGCGGCGTGGTGGCCGGACATGCCGTGGACGCCCGGGCCGGGCGGGGTCGCCTGGGAGCAGAGGAAGACGGCGGGGTGCGCGGTGGCGTACGGGACGCGGGCGAGCTTGGGGCGGATCAGCAGGCGCAGCCCCGCGGCGGAGCCGGTGGCGGTGTCGCCGCCGACGTAGTTGGCGTTGCGGGCGGCGAGTTGGGGCGGCCCGGCGACGGCGCGGGCCAGCACCAGATCGCGGAAGCCGGGGGCGAACCGCTCGATCTGCCGCTCGACGACCTCGGTCGCATCCCCCTCCCAGCCGTTGGGGACATGGCCGTACGCCCAGAAGGTGTGCTTGCCCTCGGGGGCGCGGGTGGGGTCGATGAGGCTGGGCTGGGTGGTGATCAGGAACGGGACGGTGGGGTCCGCGCCCCGGGAGGCGGCGTCGAGGGCGGCGGCGATCTCGCCGCTGGTGGGGCCGATATGGACGGTCCCGGCGCGGCGGGCCTCCTCGGCGGTCCAGGGCACCGGGCCGGAGAGCGCGTAGTCGATCTTGAAGACGCTCGGACCGTACGTGACGCCGCGGTAGGCGTTGCCCAGACCGGCGATACGGGCGAGCGCGGTGGGCGAGGTGTCGAAGACGTAGGCGCGGGCCGGGGGCAGATCGTCGAGCCGCTTGACCTCGAAGTCGGTGTGGACGGTGCCGCCGTGCTCGCCCAGCAGCCCGGCGAGCGCGTCGGAGATCGCCTGGGAGCCGCCGCGCGCCACCGGCCAGCCGCGCTCGTGCCCGGCGAGCGCGAACATCATGGCCAGGCCGCTGGTGCCGAAGCCGCCGAGCGGAGCCATGGCGTGAGCGGCGAGACCGGCGAGCAGACCGCGGGCCTTCTCGTCGCGGAAACGCCGCTCCAGCAGGGTGATCGGCTGCATCGCGGTCAGCCCGAAGCGGGCGTACGTCACCGGGTCGCGCGGCAGGCCCAGCCACTGGGTGCGCAGGAAGTCCTGCGCCATCGTGTCCCATTTGCCGAGGAACGGGGCGACGAGCCTGCGGTACGCACCCGCGTCGTGGGCGCCGAAGGAGCGGGCGGTCTCGGCGGCGGAGCGGGCGAGCACCGCGGCCGTACCGTCCGGGAAGGGGTGCGCCATCGGCAGGTCGGCGTGGAGCCATTCGAGGCCGTGGCGGGCGAGCGGCATGGTGGCGAACGCCGGGGAGCCGATGCCGAAGGGGTGCGCGGCGGAGCAGGGGTCGTGGCGGAAGCCGGGGAGGGTCAGCTCCTCGGTGCGGGCGCCGCCGCCGATGGTGTCACGGGCCTCGAAGACCTCCACGGCGAGCCCGCGGCGGGCCAGTTCGACCGCTGCCGTCAGGCCGTTGGGCCCTGCGCCGATCACCACGGCATCGAGCATTCTCGGCACCTGTGCCACTCCCTCGTGTCGGCCCCCGCCGCCGCGGGGGTCAGTTGGCGGCTGCCAGCAGTCCGAGGATACGCCGGGCCACCTCGGTGTCCCGTGCCGCGGTGAAGGGCAGGGCGTTGCCCCCGGCCAGCGCGAACGGCACACCGGCGACGGTGGCGTCGGTGCCGCCCGTCTCCTGGACGAGGAGCAGCCCGGCGGCGTGGTCCCAGGCGTTCTCCCAGCTGAAGGCGGTCGCCGCTATCTCACCGCGGGCGATGCGCAGATACTCCAGACCGGCCGAGCCGCAGGGGCGCGGGGCGACACCTTCGGCGTCGAGGGCGCCGAGCACCCGCTTCTGGTCGTCGGTGGTGAAGTCGTAGTGGGAGATGGCGACTTCGAGGGCGGCGCCGGGGACGGCGGGGTGCGGGACGAGCGGCGCGCCGTTGAGCGTGGCGCCGTGGCCGCGGCGGGCGACCGCCATCAGGCCGAGCGCCGGTGCGTACGTCCAGGAGGCGAGCACCTCGCCGTGGTGGGCGAGGGCGACGAGGGTGGCGAAGCCGGGGTCGCCGTGGACGAACTGACGGGTGCCGTCGACCGGGTCCACGATCCAGACGGGGGCGTCGCCGCTCAGCGCGTCGAGGACGGACGGGTCGGCGTGGACGGCCTCCTCGCCGACGACCACGGAGCCGGGCAGCAGCGCGGCGAGGGCGGCGGTGAGCTGTTCCTCGGCGCGGCGGTCGGCGGTGGTGACGAGGTCGTGCGGGCCGTTCTTCTCCACGACGTCCTCGGTGGCGAGCTGCCGGAAGCGCGGCAGGATCTCCTCGGCCGCGGCGCGGCGTATCGCGTCCTCGACGGCGGCGGCTTCCTCGGGCGTCGGGACGGCGGCCTGCGGCCGGGGGGCCGGGGCGGCGGTGTGGTGTGCGATATCTCCCGGATTACGGTTATCGACTGCTTCGATCATGCGTCCATCGAACCACGCCCCACTGACACGGCAGCCGGACCCGAGGTGAATTCCAGGTGCGCCGCAGGCCACGGGCGGGTGCCGGGAACCGCCCGTGACCTGCGGATCGCTCAGCGTCCGACCGCGTAGCCCTGCATGCCGCGCGGGTTCGCGGCGGCCGAGAGCACCCCGGTCTCCGGATCGCGGGCCACGGCGCAGAGCCGCCCCTCCGACCAGGGGCCGCCGACGGTGACGTGGTGGCCGCGGCGGCGCAGTCCGTCGATGACGTCCGGGCCGATCCGGGACTCGACGGTGACCGCGCCGGGCCGCATGGTGCGGGGGTGGAAGGAGCCGGGAAAGGAGTCGTTGTGCCAGTTCGGGGCGTCGATGGCGCCCTGGAGGTCGAGCCCTGCGCGGACCTGTTCGCGCAGCGCCACGGCGAGGAAGAAGTGGACCTGCCACTGGTCCTGCTGATCGCCGCCCGGGGTGCCGAACGCCATGACGGGCACGCCGTCGCGGAGCGCCATCGACGGCGTCAGCGTGGTGCGGGGGCGGCGCCCCGGGGTGAGGCTGCCCGGCAGTCCCTCCTCCAGCCAGGTCATCTGGAGGCGGGTGCCGAGCGGGAAGCCGAGGCCGGGGACGACCGGGTTGGACTGGAGCCAGCCGCCGGAGGGGGTGGCGGAGACGAGGTTGCCCCAGCGGTCGGCGATGTCGAGGTGGCAGGTGTCGCCCCGGGTGGCGCCGTCCGGGCCGGTCACCGGGTCGGCGGCGGGCAGACCGGTGCCGACGGTCGGTTCGCCGGCGCCCGGGGACCAGGCGGCCCCGGCGGTGTCCGCGGCGGCGAGGGCGTGGCGGGCGAGCCGCGGGGCGCGGCCGTCGGGGCTGCCGGGCCGCAGCTCATGGCTGGCGGTGCCGGTGATCAGGGTGCGGCGGGCGGCGTTGTAGGCGTCGCCGAGGAGCGTGGCGACGGGGACCTCGGCGGCGTCGCCGTACCACGCCTCGCGGTCGGCCATCGCGAGTTTGCAGCCCTCGATCAGGGTGTGGACGTACGCGGCGCTCCCGTAGGGCGGCAGGGTGTCGGGCAGCAGGGCGAGTTGCTGGAGGAAGGCGGGGCCCTGCGACCAGGGGCCGGCCTTGGCGACGGTCCAGCCGTTCCAGTCGTGGGTGACCGGCGTCTCGTAGGTGGCGGCGTAGGCGGCGAGGTCGGCGCCGGTGAGGGTCCCCGCATGGCGGGCGCCGGAGGTGTCCATGGCGGGGCGGGCGGCGAAGTCGGCGAGGGCGTCGGCGATGAAGCCCTCGCGCCAGATACGGCGGGCCGCGTCGATCTGTGTCTCGCGGCCGGAACCTGCGGCCTCCGCCTCGGCGGTCAGCCGCCGCCAGGTGGCGGCCAGCGGGCGGTTGCGGAGCAGGGCGCCCGGGGCGACGGGGCGGCCGTCGGGCAGATACAGCGCGGCGGAGGTGGTCCACTCGGTGGTGAACAGCTCGCGGACGGTGGCGACGGTCTCGCCGATCCGCTCGACGGCGGGGTGGCCGTGTTCGGCGTACCCGATGGCGTACCGCAGGACGTCGGCGAGGCGCTTGGTGCCGTGGTCGCGCAGGAGCAGCATCCAGGCGTCGAAGGCGCCGGGCACGGCGGCGGCGAGCGGGCCGGTGCCGGGGACCAGGTCGAGGCCGAGGCCGGTGTAGTGGGCGATGCTCGCCCCGGCGGGCGCGGGGCCCTGGCCGCACAGGACCTGGACGGGGCCGCCCGCCGGGGCGAGGAGGATCGGCACCTCACCCGCCGGGCCGTTCAGATGCGGTTCGACGACGTGCAGGACGAACCCGGCGGCGACGGCCGCGTCGAAGGCGTTGCCGCCGTCCTCCAGCACCGCCATGGCGGACTGGGACGCCAGCCAGTGGGTGGTGGCGGCCATCCCGAAGGTGCCTTGGAGGGTGGGGCGGGTGGTGAACACGGGCGGACTCCTCGGGGCGCGCAGGGCCGCCGGGCCGGACGGGGACCGGCCCGGGCGGATGATCGACGCAGCCAGCAGACCGCACGGGGCGCGCGGGACGCAATGGGGGGCGTGCCGGGTCGGGCCCGTGCGCTCCCGCCCCGGATCCCCCCGACCCGGTAGTGATCATCACGGCGGGACGGCAGAGCCCCGGCGCACCGCACGCAGGGGGCCGGTCCCCGGAACGCCCGGCCCCGCCCTCACAACTCCGCGTCGAGCGGCAGCCGGTGGACGCCCGGCAGATAGGCGTCCAGCTCGCCCGGGGTGAAGCGGGCCATGCCGACGACGTGCCAGAACTCGCCGGTGACCTCGCCCTCGTACTTGTAGCCGCCCTCGGGGGTCAGCGCCGCCCAGCCGCCGGGGACGCCGAGGAGCGTGGCGTGCGGGGTGGGCGGGCCGTCCGGTGCGGGGACGTTCCACAGGCGGACCGTGCCGTCCTCGCCGCCGCTGGCCAGGCGGGTGCCGTCGGGGCTGAAGGCGAGGGAGAAGATGCGGCCGGTGTGGCCGGTGAGGCGGGCGACGCGGGTGCCGGTGCGGGCGTCCCAGAGGCAGATGACGCGGTCGTCACCGGCGGTGGCGAGCAGCGGCAGCCGGGGGTGGGCGACGGCCGCCCAGAGACGGCCGTGGTGGCCGGTGAGGACGTGGCGGGGTGCGCCGTCGCGCCAGATGAGGGCGGTGCCGTCCCAGGAGGCGCTGGCCAGCCAGTCGCCGTCGGAGCCGAAGGTGACGGCGTAGACGCGGTCGGCGTGGCCGTCGAGTTCGGCGGTCATCCGGCCGCTGTCCTGCTCCCAGAGGCGGACCCGTCCGTCGTCGCAGCCGGTGGCGAGCGCCGCGCCATCGCCGCGGAAGGCGATCGACCGCACCCGGCCCCGGTGGTCGGCGAGGGTGGCGATGTGGGCGCCGGTGGCGCGCCACCACAGGCGGACGGAGTCGTCGTCGTTGGCGGTGGCGAGCAGGGTGCCGTCGGCGCTGAACGCCTCGGCCCAGGTGTGGTCGGTCTCCACGTCGATCTCGCGGAGATACTCGCCGGTCACGGCGTTCCAGAGGTAGACGTCGCCGTCGTTGCTGGCGGTGCCCAGGATCGGACCGGCGGGGCTGAAGACGCCGGAGATCAACCGGTCGCCGTGGCCGGTGAGTTCGGCGGTGCGACGGCCGGTGCGGGCGTCCCACAGGCGCACTATGCCGTCGTTGCCGCTGGTGGCGAGGCGGGCGCCGTCGGCGCTGAAGGCGACGGTGTTGACCCGGCGGCCGTGGCCGCGCAGGATCCGCTGGCCCTGACCGGTGTCGGCGTCCCAGATCTGCGCGCCGCCGTCGTTGCCGACGGTCACCAGCTGGCTGCCCTGCGGGCGGAACCGGCAGGCCCAGGCGGAGCCGCGGTGCTCGACGGGTTGCTGCCGCAGCAGGCTGATGGCGCGGTGGCCGCCGCTCAGCGCGACCCGCCACAGCCGGACGGTGCCGTCGCTGTCGCAGGCCGCCAGGAGCCGTCCGCCGTTGCCGAACATCACCTGGTAGACCGCTCCGGTGCACCGCTCCAGGGCACCCGCGGGCGCGCCGACGACCGGGTCCCAGAGCCGTACCTGTCCGTCGGTGTCGCCGCTGACCAGGAGGTTTCCCTCGGGGTGGAAGTCGAGGGTGTAGACGCGGCCGGTGTGGCCGGTGAAGGTGTGCAGCAGCCGGCGCTCGGCCAGATCCCAGACGCGGACCGTGCCCTGGCCGCCGGCGCCGTGGTCACCGGTGGCCAGCAGCGTGCCGTCGGGGCTGAACCGGGCCCGGAACACCGCGTGTTCATGGCCGTCGAGGGTGCCGGTGCACTCTCCCGTACGGGTGTCCCAGATGCGGAGGTTCGCGGCGGCGTCCCCGGTGACGAGGGTGCGGGCGTCGGCGCTGAAGACCGCGGTGTAGACGGGCGCGGCGTGGCCGGGCAGCTGCTGGAGCGGCTCGCCGGTGGCGGTGTCCCAGAGGGTGACCAGGCCGTCCGCGTCGCCGGTGGCGAGGAGGGTGCCGGCGTCGTCGAGGGAGACCGGCCAGACGCCGCCGGGGTGGATGTCCAGCCGGTGCAGCTGGCGTCCGGAGACCGGGTCCCACAGCCGGACGGTGCCGTCGGCGCCGCCGGTCGCGAGGACCCTGGAGCGGAACTTCACGGCGTACACCCGGCCTTCGTGGCCGTGCAGGGTGCGCAGGGCACGCCCGGTGTCGGCGGCGCAGACCAGCACCCCGCCGTCCTCGCTGCCCACCGCGAGGAGTTCGCCCTCGGGGCTGTACGAGAGGGGTTCGGGCAGCCGGCTGGTGCGCATGTCGAAGCCGTACGGGACGCCGACGGCGGCGGGGCGGTAGCCGACCTCGACGGGCATGCCGGGGGCGACGGAGGCGGTGCGCAGTTCGGGGGCGGCGCGGACCTGCGGGTCGAGGAGCGGGTCGATGAGGGCCGCGCGGTGCCAGCGGCTGCGGGCCAGGACGGCGCCGCGCAGATCGGCGCGGGTCAGCCGGGCGCCGCGCAGATCGGCGCCGGTGACGTCGGCGCCGGAGAGGTCGGCGTGGTCGAGGCGGGCGCCGTTGAGGCGGGCGTCGCGCAGCACGGCGCCGGAGAGGTTGGCGCCGATGAGGCGGGTGTCGGTGAGGTCGGCGCCGGTGAGGTCGACGCCGGAGAAGTCGCGTCCCGAGAGGTCCTCGCCGGAGAGGCGGGCGGCGCGCAGATCGGCGCCGGCCGGGACGCGGAGCCGGTCGATGACGCGGACGGCGTTGGCGCGCGCCGCGTCGCTGACGCCGGGCCCGGGGGCGTTGAGGACGGTGCGGACCCAGGCGGTGGACAGGTCGTGGTCGGCGAGGTCGCAGAAGAACTCGACGGCCAGGGCGCTCAGCGGGCGGGTGGCGAGCAGGGCGCTGTCGCCGTCGGCGAGGCGGTCGGCGGCCTCGCGGGCGATCAGCCATTCGACGACGGAGCCGTGGATGAACTGGAACAGGCCGTCGTCGGTGCGGATCAGCAGGGATCCGGCGCCGACCGCCTGGGCGCTCTCCTGGGTGGTGAGGGTGGTCCCGGCGAGCCCCGCGAGGGCGGTGGCGACGGTGTCGGTCAGCTCGTCGAGGTGGAGGGCGCTGCGGCCGGTCTCCCACAGGCGGCGGGCGAGGGCGGCGACCGCGGCCCAGAGGTGGTCGAGGGTGAGGCCGGGCGCAGCGCCGGGGCCGCCCTGGCCGCGGCGCTCCTCGTGAGCGAGCCAGGCGGTGAAGACGTCCTCGTAGAGGCGGGCGGGGCTCAGGGCGCGGCCGGCGCCCGCGACGGCGTGCAGCTGGTCGGGGTCGAGGTCGGCGACGAAGCTCAGCAGCCGGGGGTTGGCGCACAGGGCGAGCAGGTCGGGGATGTTGGTGAGGAGCTCGAAGCGGCGGGCGGCGGTCTCCTCGTCGCCGTAGCGGTTGACGAGGTAGGCGCGGATCTGCTCGGGGACGAAGCCCTCGACGGCGAGGATGCGGCGCTGGGAGAGGAGTCCGACGCGTTCGCCGAGCGCGGTGAGGACCTGGTCCTGGGACTTGAAGTGCTGGGTGCGGCTGCTGACCACGATCTTGGCGTTGTCGACGGCGGCGTTGAGGAGCACCTGGAGGTGGTCGGCGGCGCGGTCGTAGCTGACGCGGTTGACGAGTTCGTCGAAGCCGTCGAAGAGGAGGACGACGCGGCCCTGGCCGAGCATGTAGCGCAGGGCGCGCAGGTCGATGGTGTCGACGTCGTGGCCGGCGAGGTGGGCGGCGACGAGCCCTTCGAGGCTGTGGGCGCGGTCGAGGGTGTGCAGCGGGATGAGGATCGGGGTGAGGTGCGGGAGGCGTTCGGGGATGCGGCGGGCCAGCTCGCGCAGGGCGAAGGTCTTGCCGTGTCCGAAGTCGCCGAGGAGCAGCAGGAAGCGGCCGTGGTCGGTCTCCAGGAGCCGGAGCATCTCCTCGACGAGGTGGTCGCGTTCGTCGCTGTCGGGGCGTTCGGCGTCGCGGTAGCGCTGCGGGAGGTAGAGGTCGGGGGCGTAGCGGTCGTCGTTGCTGAGCCGGGCGGTCTGGGCGGTGACGTAGGTGCGCAGGTCGAGCAGGCCCTGGAATTCGAGGAAGCTGCGGACGCGGATGCCGCGGCGCCCGGCGCGTTCGCGCAGCGACGGCTCGGGCGGCGGCCCGTCGTGGACCAGTTCGGCGTCGGAGCCGGTGTCGGTGGCGTGCGCCTGGGCGAGGAAGCGGTCGAGTTCGGCGTCGGTGGGGGTGCCGGGGTGGACGGCGATGCGCTGCTGGCGGATGACGCCCTCGTCGCTCCAGGTGACCATGATCTGGGTGAGGTCGTCGGCGGTGGCGCGGGGGACGTCGCGCAAGCGGACGCCTTCCTGGCGGGCCCGGCAGACCTCCTTGACGCGTTCGGCGAGGGAGTCGGCGGGCTCGTCGACGGCGCGGGGGTCGGCGGGCGGCGCGGCGGTCGGCGGACCGGCGGGCTCCCCGGCCGGGGCGAAGAGCCGGCCGGCGCCCTGCCAGCTGACCGGGAAGACGGTCGGTTCGGTGCCGCCCTCGCCGGTCCAGCGGGTGACGCCGTCGGCGGTGACGTGCAGCAGCTCGAACCCGGCGGGGGCGGCGGAACCGTACAGCGGCAGCGCGCCGTTCTGGAGCGGGAGGTGGTCGTGGGAGGGCTCGCCGCCGGTGGTGCGGGGGCCGCCGCTGGGGCCGTGCAGGACGAAGTGGAGGCGGGGCGCGGCGAGCCGGGTGAAGGTGTCGACGTCGCGGAGGATGCCGGGGCCGCCGGGGGCGTCCTGGGGGCGGCGGCGGCCGGTGAGCGGATGGCGGAGCGCGCCGATCCGCAGCCAGCCCTCCTCCTCGTAGCCGCGCAGCGCCTCGGCGAACCAGGTGGCCTGGTCGCGGCCGAGGAAGCCGTACTGGTCCTCGGGGCGGTGGCTGGAGGCGATGGAGGAGTTGAACCCGGCGACGACGGTGTGGAGTTCGGGGACCGGGAAGAGGGTCCAGGGCTGGTCGCTGTCGAAGACGGTGTCCAGGCCCTCGTAGAGGCCGCGGAAGAGGCGGGTGTAGTGGCGCCACTTGGGCCAGTACGGGGGCTGCGGCGGGATCTCGTCCGCCTCGCAGGTGTGGAAGTAGCCGCGGCAGGCGGCCTGGCTGACGTCCTGGTTGCCGGGGAGGACGACGACGCGCTGCGGCGGCAGGTCGAGCTGGGAGCGGAGTCCGGTGAGGAAGCTGAGGGCCTGGTCGCACTCGCGGGGGCTGCCGGAGGCGGTGAGGTCGCCGGTGACGACGAGGAGGTCGGGCGAGGGCGCCCCGGCGTCCTTCAGCTCGACGAGGTCGCCGCGGATCTCCCGGCGCAGCGCGTCCGGTTCGCGGCCGCGGCCGAAGTCGGGACCGGCGAGATGGAGCACCGTGAGCGCGCCCTGGTCGCGGGCCGGGCCGGGGGACTGCGGGTACTGCGGGGCGCGGGCCGGGCGGCGGCGGCCGGACCAGCCGGTGCGGCCGAGCGGGCGCTGCCGGTCGTCACCTGCGGTGGCGGGGGCGGGCAGCTGGAAGGAGCCGGTGGCGGAGAGGGAGCCGGGGTAGCCGGGGCTGTGGCCGGGGCGGGCGTGGCCCTCGACGGCCTGGCCGACGCGGGTGAGGAGCATGCTCCGGGCGGTCGCCGGGTCGGTGACGCCGACGAGGTCGACGTAGGTGATGGTGGCGAGCAGGCCCTCGATCGGGATGTCCTCGACGCGGACGGTGAGCAGTTTGCGCTCGGGCTGCTCCGGTTCGGCGCGGAGTGCGGCCTGCCACTCCATGCGGCCGTAGGTGGAGCGGCCGTAGTGGCCGGAGAGGACGGCGATGACGGCGACGGATTCGCTGACGCCGCGGTCCATGAAGTCGATGAAGTTGGTCCCGGCGACGAAGTCCCACGCCTGGATGACGGTGCGGTACCCGGCCTCCTCCAGGGTCCACGCGATCCAGGACGCCCATTGCTCGTCGGCGGGCGAATAGCTGATGAAGAAGTCCAAGTCACGCGTGCGGCCGAGCAGTTCCCCGTCTGTCACCATGGCCCCATCGTAGGAGGTCGGGGGTGGCGGGGCAGGGGGTTCGACGGGATCACCTGTGCGGATGGCGGGCCGTGGGCGGGATCGGGTCGCGGTGGGCGGGCGTGCGGCGGGCCGCCGTCCGGGCGGCGCCGGGCTCCGGCGTGCGGGGCGGGGCGGCGGGCGCCGGAGCCTTCCGCCGGGGCGCTTGATCCTTCCCTCTCCCCCGTTCCGTCCGGCCGTGTGTGCGACGCTGTCGGGCGTGCGCTTCCTCAAACGTCTGCATCCCCTGGACTGGCTCGCCGCCGGGCTGCTCGCCTGCGGTCTGATGTGTGTGGCCACGGGGCTGCTGCCGACCGCGCCGGCCGGGGAGGCGATGGCGCGCATCGGGCCGCTGCTGGCGTTCCTCGCCACGGTGATCGTGATGGCCGAACTGACCGGCCGGGCCGAGGTGTTCGACGCGGTGGCGTCCTGGGTGGCGCGGACCGGCCGGGGCAGCTATCCGCGGCTCTTCGGGCTGTGTGTGCTCTTCGCCTCCGTCACCACCATCGCGCTGAACCTCGACACCACGGCGGTGCTGCTGACGCCGGTGATGCTGGCGCTGGCCGGCCGGGTCGGTATCGCGCCGGTGCCGCTGGCGATGACCACGGTCTGGCTGGCGAACACCGCGAGCCTGCTGCTGCCGGTGTCGAACCTGACGAACCTGCTGGCGTCGGACCGGGTCGGCCTCTCCCCCACACAGATGGCGGCGACGATGGGCCTGCCCCAGCTGGCCGCCATCGCCGTGACGACGGTGTGCCTGTGGGGTTTCTACTGGCGGCGCGGGCGGCGCGGCTCGGACACGTACGTCCCGCCCGGGCCGAAGGCGCCGGCCGATCCGGTGCTGTTCCGGGTGTGTGCGCTGGCCTGTGCCGGGTTCCTGGTGGCGATCCTCGTCGCGGATGTGCCGCTGTGGTCGGCGTCGTTGACGACGATGCTGATCGTGGTCGTGGCGTTCGCGCTGCGGCGCCCGGCCGAGCTGCGGTGGTCGCTGGTGCCGTGGCGGCTGCTGGTGCTGGTGCCGGGGATGTTCCTGGTCGTCGAGACGGTCAACGCGCACGGGCTGCACACGCTGCTGACCGCCGCGATCGGGCCGGACGGCGGGCTGCTCGGCATGCTCCGCTCGGCGGGGGTCGGCGCGGGGCTGTCCAACGTCCTCAACAATCTGCCGGTCTACATGGCGGGCGAGGCGGCGGTGCCGGTCGGCAACCACCATCAGCTGCTGGCGCTGCTGATCGGCACCAACGTCGGCCCGCTGGTCACCCCGTGGGCCTCGCTGGCGACGCTTCTGTGGTTCGAACGGTGCCGCGGCCAGGGCACCGCCGTCCCGCTGCGGCGCTTCATGGGCACGGGCCTCGTGCTGGCCGTGACGGCGACGCTGGCGGCCACGGCGGCGCTGGCCGTGGGGTGAGACGGGCGGTCGCCGGAGGCCGGTGACCGGGCGCCGTCCCGGCACCCACCCGTGGGCGGCCCGGTCAGGCCGCCCGCGCCTCCCCGACCACGTCGAGCAGGTACGCGAGGGTGTCCGCGCGGGCGGCGACGAAGCTGCGGTCGGTGTCCGGGGCCGTGGCGTCCACCGTGAAGGGGCCGCCGCTCAGGGTGCGGAACTCCACGCCCGCCTCGGCGGCCAGCAGCGCGCCCGCGGGGAAGTCGATGCCCTCCGCGCGGTAGCCGACGAACCCGTCGATCGCGCCGCGCGCCAGCATGGACCAGCCCAGCAGCGGTGCCCACAGCTGGAGCACCCGGCGGGCGCGGCACTCCAGTTGGCCGCGGAGCCCGGCGGCCACCGGATCGGCCCGGCCCACCGCGTGGCCCTGCGTCCAGGCCACCACCGGCCCGCTGCGCGGGACCGCGCCGGACGGTCCTGGCAGCCGGTCCGGGCCGCTGGTGGCGCCCCGGCCGTGGACCGCCTGCCAGGTGCGGCCGGTGACCGGTTCGTGCACCACCCCGACGACCGGCGCGCCGTCCACGCACAGCCCGATGCCGACGGCGTACGCGGTCAGGCCGATCGCGACGTTGTTGCTGCCGTCGAGCGGGTCCACCAGCCAGGTGCGGCGGCCGACGGCGTCGAGGAGACCGGCCTCCTCGGACAGGATCCGGTCGTGCGGGAAGTGGGTCTGGAGGCGGGCGAGGATGATCTTCTCGGCGGCCAGGTCGAGGTCGGTGACGACATCGCCCTCGGCGTCCTTCACGCCCACCGCCCGCGCCGCGCCGAAGCGGCCGCGCAGCAGCGCCCCGGCCTCCTCGGCGGCGGCGACGGCCACCCGCGTCTCGTGCGCGTACGGTGCGGCGTCCCGGTCACTCGCGCTGCTCGGCATGGATCCTCCTGAGTGCTGTGCGGACGGTCCGTTCGGTGTGTTCGGCGCCGCACAGCCGGCGCACCGTACGGTGGCCGCGGCCGTGCAGGGGGCCCAGGGAGAGGTCGGTGTGGCCGGGCAGCGACCGGCCGAGCACCAGCGTGGCGGCGGGCTCGTCGCGGGTGACGACGGTGGCGTGGAACTCACCGGCCGGCAGGCTGTACGTCTCCCCGCTGCCGCTGGCGGCGGCGGGGCCCGGCTCGCAGCGCACCAGGCGGGAGGTGGGGCGCAGTTCGTCGACGCCGGAGGGGGCGCTGATGACCTCGAAGATGCGGTGGGTGGGGGCCTGCGCGGCGTCCGTCACGGTGACCGGGAGGTTGCCGACCCGGCCGTAGAGGACGTAGCTGCGCAGCTCCCAGCTGTGGGCGTGCATGGGGGCGGCGGTGGGGTCGGGGCGGGCGCCGGTGCCGAAGAGGTGGACGCAGACGCCGCGGGCGCCGTCGCGGACCAGCGGCAGGCAGAGGAAGCCGAGCGGGTGGTGGACCGCGCGGAGCCGCCTTCTGCCGCGGGCGATGTCCTCCAGGACGCCGGTGATACCGGCGCGCGGCGCCTCGTGCGGCGCGCCGGGCCGGAGCAGTCGGTCGAGCGTGTCGTAGTCCATGAGCCGCGCCCGGGGCGTCTCACCTCCGGTAGGGGTCCTCGGCGTGCAGGGCTTTGTCGATGATCTCCGCGACGTCGGTGTCGCCGAAGACCGAGGGCAGCGGCAGCGCGACGTCGTCGAAGACCGCGCGGACCTCGTCGACGGTGGGCTCGTCGCTCAGCGGGGCGGCGTCGCGCAGGCTGAGGTGGACGGCCTGTTCGCGGCTCTGGTGCAGCTCGGTGACGTAGTAGTCGTAGAGCGGCCGGTCGCGGGGGACGAGGAGGTTGACGCGGTTGGGGTCGTCCTGGGTGATGATCAGGCAGGACTCGGAGAGGTCGAAGCGGAGGGTGGGGACGCCCGAGGAGAGGTGGACGCTGATCTCCAGGGTGTCGAGCCGCTGGCGGTACCAGCAGGCGGCCAGGACCGTGGCGTACGCCTCCTTGCGGGTGCGGTCGACGGTCCAGGCGTGCGCCGTGTCGTCGTTGCGGCGGTGGGCGAAGGTCTGGCGGAAGCGGGCGTAGGCGGCGCAGGTGCGCTCGTCGGCCGGGTTGATGATGTCGATCTTGACGCTGAGCTGGGCGCGCTGGCGGGTGGCGGTCGCCACGCAGCGCGGCAGCGTCACGGCGCGCAGATAGGTGCCGGTGCCGCCCTTGAAGGCCCAGCGGTTGGTCTGGGCGCGGGCCC
This sequence comes from Streptomyces sp. NPDC029159, assembly GCF_055564055.1. Lineage (NCBI taxonomy): Bacteria > Bacillati > Actinomycetota > Actinomycetes > Kitasatosporales > Streptomycetaceae > Streptomyces > Streptomyces sp. NPDC029159. The sequence goes on along the minus strand of NZ_JBVHWT010000002.1, from coordinate 613,702 downwards.
GCTCCAGGGCGTCGCCGACCTCCTCGCCCGACAGGGAGCGGACCATGGCGAGGTCCTCCAGGGCGCGGCGGGTGTCCGCGGACGCCTCCTCGATGTCGGACTTGCGGCGCAGCCGCTCCGTCATCGAGCCGACCGCGAGGGTGCCGAGCACCAGCAGCGTCGCGCCGGACGACACGTCGTCGCTGATGACATCGCCGAAGACATCCATCATTCCGATGGTCAGACCGAGCCCCACGGCGATCAGCACATCGAGGTTCCTGATCACCCAGGCGACGCCGAACTCCACCCGTCCCACACGCTGCACCACGTCGTTCCCCCTCCCCGTTCCCCCGCATCGTAGGAGCTGGGGGACGGCTCTGGCCAGGGCTGCCAAGATCCTCCGGGGGCCGGGGAGTTGCCGCCGTACGCCTGTGGCCTGGAGCCGGGCGGGGGCGCCGGGGAATGGAGGTGAGCGGGCCCGGCTGTCGGCGGTCTCGGTTACGGTGGGACAAACAGGACGGATCTCGGCCGGTGCGGCCGACGGCGGCGCGGAGGCGGCACGGTGCACGGCGAGTACAAGGTTCCCGGCGGCAAGCTCGTCGTGGTGGATCTGGAGGTCGAAGGCGGCGTGCTGCGGCACGTCCGGGTGGCCGGGGACTTCTTCCTGGAGCCGGACGAGGCGATCGGCGCGATCGACAACGCGCTGGAGGGCGCCCCCGCCACCACGGACGCGGCGGGGCTCGCCGCCCGGATCACCGCGGCGCTGCCGAAGGACACGGTGATGTTCGGGCTGACGGCCGAGGGCGTCGCCATCGCCGTGCGGCGGGCGCTGGCTCAGGCCACCGAGTGGGGCGACTACGACTGGCAGCTCATCCACGACCAACCGCAGCCGCCCGCCCTCCACATGGCGCTCGACGAGGTCATCACGGCGGAGGTGGCGGCGGGCCGCCGGGCGCCGACGCTGCGGGTCTGGGAGTGGGACTCCCCCGCCGTGATCATCGGCAGCTTCCAGTCGCTGCGCAACGAGGTCGATGCCGAGGGCACCGCCCGCCACGGCGTCACGGTCGTGCGCCGGATCTCCGGCGGCGGCGCGATGTTCGCCGAACCGCAGAGCACCATCACGTACTCCCTGGCCGTCCCGGAGGCGCTGGTCTCCGGCCTGTCGTTCGCGGACAGCTACGCCTATCTCGACGACTGGGTCCTCGGCGCCCTCGGCGACATGGGCATCCGGGCGTGGTATCAGCCGCTCAACGACATCGCCACCGAGGTCGGCAAGGTCGCCGGCGCCGCACAGAAGCGGATGGTCGGCCCGGACGGCGGGCCCGGCGCCGTGCTGCACCACGTCACCATGTCGTACGACATCGACGCGGAGAAGATGCTCGACGTGCTGCGCATCGGCAAGGAGAAGCTGTCCGACAAGGGGACGAAGAGCGCCAAGAAGCGGGTCGATCCGCTGCGGCGGCAGACGGGGCTGGCGCGCGAGGAGGTCATCGCGCGGATGATCGGTTCGTTCCGTGACCGGTACGGCCTGACCCGCGGCGCGGTCACCGACGCGGAGCTGGCGCGCGCCGAGGAGCTGGTGCGGACGAAGTTCGCCGACGAGGAGTGGACGGCGCGGGTGCCGTAGCGGCGGGGCGGGCCGGGCCCCGGGCCGCCCGGTCCGCGGGCCGTGGCGGTGTCCGGCGGTCCGCGTCCGGTATCTGACGGGCCGTTTTGTTCTGGCGGCGAATCCTCCATACGATCCGTCGATGATCATAAGAAAGCGGCTGGCGGCCGGGGTGTGCGGCCTGCTCGCCACGGTGGCCGTCGGCCTGCTCCCCACACCCGCCGCGGCCGGTGAGCCGGACGCGCAGCCCACCCCGAAGGTCGAGCTGGTCCTCGACGTCAGCGGCTCCATGCGCGCCCGCGACCTCGACGGCCAGACCCGGATGACGGCGGCGAAGACCGCCTTCAACGAGGTGCTGGACGCGGTGCCCGGCGATGTCGAGCTGGGCATCCGCACCCTCGGCGCCAACTACCGCGGCGAGGACCGCCAGGTCGGCTGCAAGGACACCAAGCTGCTCTACCCGGTCGGCCCGCTCGACCGGAACGACGCGAAGGCCGCGGTCGCCACGCTGGCCCCCACGGGCTGGACGCCCATCGGCCCGTCGCTGCTCGCCGCCGCCGACGACCTCAAGGGCGGTGACTCGGCCCGGATCGTCCTGATCACCGACGGCGAGGACACCTGCCAGCCGCTCGACCCCTGCGAGGTGGCCCGCGACATCGCCGCCAAGGGCATCCACCTCACCGTCGACACGCTCGGCCTGCTGCCGGACGCCAAGACCCGTAAGCAGCTCAGCTGCATCGCGGAGGCCACCGGCGGTACGTACACCTCCGTCCACCACACCGATCAGCTCCGCAAGCGGGTGCACCAGCTGGTGGACCGGGCGGCCGATCCGGTGGTGACGCCGGTGGCGACCGAGGGCGCCGCGGAGTGCGCGAAGGCGCCCGAGCTGAAGCCCGGTCTCTACAACGACCGGGAGCGCTTCGGCGAGCACCGCTGGTACCGCGTCGACGTCCGGCCCGGCCAGGAGCTGCGGACCTCGGTGAGCGTCGCCGCGGACCGGGCCGTCGACAACGACTACGGCGTGCTGCTGCGGGCGGTGACGGTCCACGGCCGGGAGATCGTCCGCGGCTCGGAGGCGGGCGACGGGCGCACCGACGTCCTCTCCACCGGGCTGCGCTACCCGAAGCCGGATGAGGACGCGCCGGACGGCAGCGACACCCCGCCCGCCGAGACGGTCTGCCTCCAGGTCAGCAACTCCTTCTCCGCACCGGCGTCGGTCAAGCGGGATCCGGGGCTCCCCGTCGAGCTGGCCGTCGACCTGGTGGACGCGCCGCGCGCCGCCGCCGACCCGGCCGCCTTCGGGCTGGGCCGCGGCTGGTGGCTGCTGGTCACCCTCGCCCTGGCCGGTCTGGTGGGCGGCCTCGTGTGGGGCTGGATCTCCCGCTGGCGCATCTCCGTCTGGAGGACCAACTGATGCGGACCCTGCGCACCCTGACGGCGGCGCTGCTCGCCGCCGGTTCCCTGTTCGCCGCGGCGGCACCGGCCCTCGCCGACGACCCGACGCCCACGGCCACCGACGGCTCCCCGAGCCCGGGGGCCGACGGTGAGGTGCCCGCGCCGACCGAGGCGGGCACGGCGTTCCGTACGGCCGCCCTGATGCTGCCCGGCCAGCGCGCCACCGCCGACGCCTCCACGGGCGACTACCTGTACTGGGCCGTCCCCCTCGACCAGGGGCAGGACGCGACGGTACGGGCGAAGGTGAAGCTGCCCGAGTCGGCGCGGCACGGCGAGGCCACCTGGCGGCTCGACGTGTACGACGGGCTGCGGCGCCGTCAGGCGTGCCGTTACGGCATGCAGGCGCGGACGGTGGCGGCCGACGCCACGTCGGTGGAGCTGGCCTGCACCCTGCGGACCGTCCGCGCGTGGGCGGAGCCGTGGTCCGACGATCCGCTGCCGGGCCGCTACTACCTGCGGCTGACCACCACCGAGCAGCCGCAGGAGGACCTGGGGCTGCCGGTGCGCGCCGAGGTGACCGCGGACGTCAAGGACGCGGGCGGCGCCCATGCCGTGGACGGGTCGCTGGCCGCGCCGCTCGTCCCGGGGGCGACGGTCTCCGATGCGCAGGATCAGGCCGGTGACGACGCGTCGGACGGCGCCTCGGCGAGCCCGTCGACGGCCTCCGCGGCCCCTGCGGCGACAGCGGCCGAGCCGGACGGCGGCTGGAGCTCCGGCTGGTGGTCCGACCGCTGGGTCTGGACGGCGGCGGGCGGTGTCGCGGCGGCCCTGACGGGCATCGCCGGCTACCGCCTCACCGCCGGCCGCGGCCGCCCGTCCCGGGTGCCGCCGGGCGTCTGATCCGGCGGAGGTTGCGCCTGCACGTGCCACGGGCCCGGTCGTCTCGGCCGGGCCCGTGGTGTGTCCGGGGGCGGTGGGGGGCTTCGAGGTGCGGGCGCGCCCAGCGGCTCGGCGGGGGCGTGCGCGCCGGGTCCGGGCCCCTCAGCCGGTCGGCGCCTCAGCCGTTCAGCGCCGGAATGATCTGCTCCCCGTACGCGTCGATGACCTCTTCCTTCGCGTCGTGCATGGTGTAGAGCGCGAACTGGTCGACGCCCAGCTCCCGCAGCCGTTGCAGCTTCTCGATGTGCGCCTCGGCCGGTCCGAGCAGACAGAAGCGGTCCACGACGGCGTCCGGCACGAACGCGGTGTCGGGGTTGCCGGTCCGGCCGTGGTGGGAGTAGTCGTATCCGGCGCGCTTCTCGATGTACGCGGTCAGCTCCTCGGGGACGGCGCCGGAGTGCGCGCCGTACCGGGCGACGAGGTCGGCGACGTGGTTGCCGACCATCCCGCCGAACCAGCGGCACTGCTCCCGGGCGTGCGCGAGGTCGTCGCCGACGTAGGCGGGCGCGGCCACACAGACCGTCACCTCGGCCGGGTCGCGGCCCGCGTCCGCCGCCGCGTCGCGTACCGCCTTGACCATCCATTCGGTGAGGTAGGGGTCGGCGAGCTGGAGGATGAAACCGTCCGCCAGCCGCCCGGCCATGGCCAGCGCCTTGGGGCCGTACGCGCCCATCCAGACGGGCAGCCGGCCGTCCCGGACCCAGGGGATGCGCAGCCGGTGACCGCCGACGTCGGCCTCGCGGCCCTCGGCGAGGTCCCGGATCACGCCGATCGCCTCGCCCAGCCGGGCCAGGGTGTTGGGCGGCCGCCCCGCGACCCGCATCGCGGAGTCGCCGCGGCCGATACCGCAGACGGTGCGGTTGCCGTACATGTCGTTGAGGGTGGCGAAGGTGGAGGCGGTGACCTCCGGGGTGCGGGTCGAGGGGTTGGTGACCATGGGGCCCACGATGAGCCGCTCGGTATGTTCCAGGATGCGGCTGTGGATGACGAACGGCTCCTGCCACAGGACGGCGGAGTCGAAGGTCCAGCCGTAGCGGAACCCCCTCCGCTCGGCCCGGCGCATCAGCCCCACCACGGACGATGCGGGCGGATCGGTCTGCAGAACGACTCCGAAGTCCACGCTGCGCTCCTTCTGTTCGGCGTACGGGCGGGCCCGGGAGCACCGGCCGGGCGGGGCCCGGCGGCCGTGCCACGACGGCACCGTGCGGAGCGGGTCCGCCGGGCCGCCCGACGCGGACGGTGCCGGAATCCTTCCACACCGGGGCGTTTCGAACCCCGCGCCCGCCGGGCCCCGGCGCGGAAGTGGCGAGCGCCGAGGAGACGTACGAGGCGCTCGTCGCGGGGCCCGGCGGGTCCGGGGTCCGGCCGGGTGCCGGGCCGCCGGACCCACCGGGGTGTCAGCTCAGCCGTTCCGCGGCGTACACCTCCATCGCGTCCCGCTGGTAGGCGGCCAGTCCCTCCGCGATGCGGTCGAAGTTGGCGCGGAACCGGGGGTCGTCGGTGTAGGTCGCCGCCAGGCCGCGGTACGCCTCGGCGTTCGGCGTCCAGAAGCGGCAGATGCCGCGGTGGTGGGCGTCGGTCTCGGCCTGGACGGCGGGGTCGGTGACGGGGGTGCCGGCCACCATGAACTCCGCCATGCGGATCATCTGGGCCGTGGCCTCCCGCTGCCACCGCTCGGTGTCCTCCTCGGTCATCGCCTCGGTGGCGCGCCGGGACTGCTCCCACGCCTGCGGCCAGCGCTCGCGGACCTCGGCGTCCGTCTCCGGGTCGTGCTCGAAGCCCTCGAAGAGGTTCTCGGGCCGGTTGATGCCGTTCATGTCGGGGTGTTCCCTGCCTTCCTCCAGTGCGGCGAGGGTGCGGCCGACCGTGTCGGCCAGCGTCGTCAGCCGGTCGCGCTCCGCCAGCAGCCGGGTGTGGTGCTCGCGGAGCACCGCGGCCCGGTCCGCGCGGCTGTCCAGCACCGCCCGGATCTCGCGCAGCGACAGGCCCAGCTCCCGCATCAGCAGGATCTGCTGGAGCCGCAGGAGTTCCGCCTCGCCGTAGCGGCGGTGGCCGTTGCTCCCGGTCCCGGCCGGCGGCAGCAGGCCGATGCCGTCGTAGTGCCGCAGCGTCCGGGACGTCACCCCGCTCATCCGGGCGACCTCGGCGATCGACCAGGTCATGGCGGTGTCCCTTCCTCGCCGGGCCGGTCTCTCCGGCCCTGGTCACGACCGTAGAAGTTGACGCAACGGCAACCGCAAGCGGCACTCAGCCCGCGTAGTGGCCCAGCCCCCGTGGCACGTAGACGCCGTGTCCGGCGCGGCCCGTCCGGTGGCGGTTCTCGATCACCACGGTGCCGCGGGAGAGCACCGTCTCGACCCGGCCGGTCACCCGGCGCCCCTCGTAGGCGGAGTAGTCGACGTTCATGTGGTGGGTGGCGGCCGACAGGGTCTGTTCGGCGTGCGGATCGTAGATGACGAGGTCGGCGTCGGAGCCGGGGGCGATGGTGCCCTTCTTGGGGTGGAGGCCGAACATCCGGGCCGGGGCGGTGCAGGCGATCTCGATCCAGCGGCGGCGGTCGATGTGGCCGTCGACGACGGCCTGGTGGAGCAGGTCCATGCGGTTCTCGACGCCGGGCATACCGTTGGGGATCTTCGAGAAGTCGCCGCGGCCCAGCTCCTTCTGGCCGGTGAAGCAGAACGGGCAGTGGTCGGTGGAGACCACCTGGAGGTCGTTGGTGCGCAGCGCCCGCCAGAGGGTCTCCTGGTGGTCGGCCGGGCGCAGCGGGGTGGAGCAGACGTACTTGGCGCCCTCGAAGTCCGGTTCGGCGAGGTTGTCGGTCGACAGGAAGAGGTACTGCGGGCAGGTCTCGCCGTAGACCGGCAGCCCCTCGTCGCGGGCGCGCATCAGCTCGGCGACGGCCTCGCGCGCCGAGACGTGCACGACGTAGACGGGGGCGCCCGCCACCTGGGCGAGCTTGATGACGCGGTGGGTCGCCTCGGCCTCCAGGAGCGCCTTGCGGACCTCGCCGTGGTGGCGCGGGTCCCGCTCGCCGCGGGCCAGGGCCTGTTCGACGAGGACGTCGATGGCGAGGCCGTTCTCCGCGTGGGTCATCATCAGGGCGCCGTTGCCTGCGGCGCGCTGCATGGCGCGGAGGATCTGTCCGTCGTCGGAGAGGAACACCCCGGGGTAGGCGGTGAAGAGCTTGAAGGAGCTGACGCCGGATTCGACGAGGCGGTCCATCTCCTTCAGGGAGCCGGCGTTCACATCGGACATGATCATGTGGAAGGCGTAGTCGATCGCGCAGACGCCGTCCGCCTTGGCGTGCCAGGTGTCGAGCCCCTCCTGGAGGGAGCCGCCCTTGGGCTGGATGGCGAAGTCGACGATGGTGGTGGTGCCGCCCCAGGCGGCGGCGAGGGTGCCGGTCTCGAAGGTGTCGGAGGCCCGGGTGCCGCCGAACGGCATCTCCATGTGGGTATGGGCGTCGACGCCGCCGGGGATGACGTACTTCTGTGCGGCGTCGATGACGCGGTCGGCCTGCCAGTCGTGGCTGCCGTGGGTGGCGAGGGCCACCACCCGGCCGCCCTCGACGAGGACATCGGCGTGGAGTTCGTCGGAAGCGGTGATCACCAGGCCGCCGGTAATGAGAGTGCGTGTCACGTCCGGTCTCCCTCACTGCGCCACGGTTGCGTGCCGTGCGGCGGGCGGCCCGGCGCGGACGGCCGCCCGTGCCGCGGACGGTGACCCGCGCCGGGCCCCCGTCCGCTTCCTTCCGTACGGGTGCCCGCGCGCGGCGGGGCGGGCCCGTGCGACGCCGGTTCCCGGGCGGGAAGGAGACCGTAGAAGCATGGCAGCCGCGGGGGCAATACCGTGTCCGTGGCCCGTGCGGGGCGGCCGTGTGGCGCCGCCGGTCATCCGGCCGGTTGAACGGTGCGGCGTACGGTGCGCCCGGGGAGGTATGGACCAAGAGGGGTGCGGGGTGCGCGGACTGGGCAGGTAACCGACGCCGCCGGGGGACGCCTTTCACCGCCCCGGGGAGCGGAGGGCGGGGCCGCCGGGGAGGGCGCGGGCGCCACGGCACGGGCGGCAGGAGCGGACCGACACCGGGCAGAGAGGCGACACGTCATGCAGTGGAGCACGCCGTGGGAGTTCTCCGACGACCGCGGGCGTCTGGCGGTGGCCGGCGAACGGCCGTCGCGGATCATCGCGTACATCCAGGCCGGGGCGACGCTGTGGGATCACGGCGTCCGCCCGGTGGGGCTCTTCGGGTCGCAGCACGACGGGGCGGTGCCGGACCGGACGAAGAGCGGGGAGCTGCCCCGGGAGGGCATCCCGTATCTGGGCGCGGGGTCGGCGGTGCATCCGGACACCGTGCTGGGAGCGGCGCCGGATCTGGTGGTGGCCGTCACCTACGACGGTGCGGCGGTGTACGGACTGGAGGCGAAGACGGCGCGGGAGTTGGAGGCGCACGTGCCGGTGGTGGCGCTGGGCGTGGGGCCCGGCCGGGGGCTGGCCGTGGTGCGGGAGCGGTTCGCGGCGCTCGCCGGGTCGCTGGGCGCGGGCGAGACGGCGAGCGCCGCCCTCGCGCTGGACGACGCGGAGGACGCGCTGCGCACGGCGGCGGGCGACGGGCCGCGGCCCCGGGTGCTCGCGCTGTCGGCGGCCGGTCCCGAGCAGGCGTATCTGGCACGGCCCGGTGCCTGGCCGGATCTGCGGACGCTGCGGGAGCACGGCGTGGCGCTGCTGGAGCCGGCCGCCGGGCCCGGCGCGAACTGGGCGACGGCCACCTGGGCCGAGGTCGCGGCGCTCCGCCCGGACATCGTGCTGAGCGATGTGCGGGCCAACGCCGCGCCGCCGGAGGCGCTGCGCGGCGGCGCGCACTGGCAGGCGGTGGCGGCGTCGGCCCGGCTGGTCGGCTGGAATCCGGAGGCGCCGTGCAGCCGCCGGGCGCATGCGCGGTTCTTCCGTGAGGTGGCGGCGGCGATCCGCGGCGCGGCCGGGCGGTGACCCGGCGCGGGCCGCGGGCGCGGCTCACTCCGGCGGGGTCGGGGTGTCGTGGCTGCGGTACATCGCCTGGACGTCCAGCTCCAGCTTGACGGTGGGGCCGACGACGGCGATGCCGCGGGCGAGCATGGTGCGCCAGTTCAGGGTGTAGTCCTCACGGTGCAGTTCGGCCTTGGCGAGGGCCGCGCAGCGCAGCTCCTGGCCGTAGCCGCCATTGACGACGCCGAGGTAGGAGGTGTCGAGGGCGACGGTCCGGCTGACGCCGTGCATGCTCAGCGAGCCCTGAAGCTGCCACTGCGAACCACCGCGGTGCACGAAGCGGTTGCTGGAGAAGTGGATGTACGGGTAGTTCTCGACGTCCAGGAAGTCCGCGGAGCGCAGATGGTTGTCGCGGGTCCGGTTGCCGGTGGTGATGCTCGACGCGTCGATCCGCACCTCGACGTGGGAGTGGGCCATGTCGGCGCCGACGCGGATACCGCCCTCGAAGCGGGTGAACCGGCCGTGCACGTTGGCCATGCCGACATGGCGGGCGATGAAGCGGATCGCGGTGTGCGGCGGGTCGAAGAGCCAGGTTCCGGCGGTGGGCAACTCCGGGGCGCGGGCCGCGGTGAGCCGTACCGGCTCGGGCTCCGCGCCGTGCCCGGCCGTGACCTCGACGGTCTCCTGGTGGGGCTGGAGGGAGTCGGCCGACACCATCAGGCTGTAGCGGCCGGGCGGCAGCGCCGCGGCGAACAGGCCGAACGGGTCGGTGGTGCCCTTGTGGACGACCTTGCGGCTGGTGACCGCGGTGACCGTGACGTCCGCGCCGTCCACCGGCTGCCCCGAGGGGTCGGTGACCGTACGGGCGAGACCGCCGGCGCCCACCGGCAGGGCCAGCCGGATGCCCGCTGCGCCGCGTGCGCGGTCGGACCGGCCACGCCGGAGGAGTGCGAAAGCCATGGGTGTGCAACCTTTCGTCGGCGTGCGGTGCCGGGCGTCACGGCCCACGAAGGCCGGAAGGACACCCCCAGGGCCGCGGGGCCGGCACCGGCATCCATGATCTTGGAACGTCCGGCGGGTGTCCGGGTGTCTCATTTCGAGACACCCCGCCCGGCGGCGGCCGGTGTTCCGGGGTGCGGGTGGCGCCGCCACCGGCCGCCGCCGCGGCGCGTCCCAGTACGGTGGAGCGGTTGTGAGCTGTACAGATTCCTTCCGTTCCGGGCCCGAACCGGCGCTGCTCCGCGAGGCGCGGGCGCGGTTCCTCGCCGGGCGTCCGCTGCCCGACGGGGTGCCCGAGCCGCTGGTCTCCGCCTGGCGCCGGGCCGCGTTCTTCGGTGTCCCGCACGATCTGGGCGCGGCCGCGGCGCCGCGCGCACCGGGGGACGGGCCGCTGGCCGCGGCCGCCCGGCCGGTGCTGGAGCGGCTGGCCGGGGCGTTGGACGACGGGGAGCGGCGGGTGCTCGTCGCCGATGCGCGGTGCCGGGTGGTCTGCCGCGGCGGTGTGCCGTCGCCGGGCACGCTCCGCGACGACCTGTCGGAGGAGGTCGTGGGGCACAACAGCGCGGCGCTGGCGCTGCGGTACGGGCAGCGGTTCGAGACGCACGGGCCGGAGCACTTCCTCGACCTGTGGCAGGAGGTGTCGGCGGTGAGCGTGCCGGTGCGGCGGCCGGGCGCGGCGCGGGCGCTGGGCACCGTCACCCTCGCGCGCGGGCTGTGCGCCGGGGGCGGCGGGCATCCGGACACGGCGCTGGCGGAGGCGGTGGCCGCGGCGGTCGAGGCGGAGTGGGTGGCGCGGGGGCCGCGGGAGCCGGAGCGGCGGTTGCTGGACGCGTTCGCGCGGGAGCGGGCGGCCGGGCGGGCGGTGCTCGCCTTCGACGGTCACAGCCGTCTGGTGAGCGAGGCGGCGGCCGGGCTGCTGTCGCCGGAGGCGGTGGACGGGCTGGAGCGGCAGGCGGTGGCGCTGCTCGGGGCGGACGGTCCGGCGGGCCGCTGGGACGGCGAGCCGGTGGTGCGGTGGGGCGGCGCGGTCGCGGCGCGGCTGCTGCCGGTGCGGGAGTCCGGGGCGGTGACCGGGGCGCTCGCGGTGGTCGAGGAGGAGGAGGACGGTGCGGGGCAAGAGCCCGGGGCGGGCGCCGTCCCCTGTGTGCCGCCGGGGAGTTCGGCGGCCTGGCGGCGCGCCGTGGAGCGGGCCGTGGAGCTGTTCTCCTGCCCGCGCCCGCTGCTGCTGACCGGGGAGCGCGGGACGGGCAAGACGACGCTGGGCCGGGCGCTGCTGCGCGGCCCGGACGGCGCGGCGCGGCCGCTGACCGTCGATGCGGCCGTCGCACCGGACGGGGAACTGGCGGCGCTGCGCCCGTACCCGGCGGCGGACGGCGGCGCGGGCCCGGCGCCGCTGCTGCTGCGGCACGTCGAGCGGTTGGGGCAGCGGGACGTGGCGGCGCTGGTGGCGCTGCTGGACGCGCGGCCGCGGCTGCCGCTGGTGGTCACCCACACCCCGGGCACCGAGGTCGGGCCGTGTCTCGCCCGGCTGCTCGACACCCTCGGGGCGCGGTCGGTGACGCTCCCTCCGCTGCGGGAGCGCCCGGAGGACCTGCCCGCGCTGCTGACCCGGCTGGCGCCGCCGCCGTCGCCCGGCCATCCGCCGCTGACCTGGACGCTGGAGGCGGTACGGGCGCTGGAGGCGCAGCCCTGGCCGGGGAACGTCACCGAACTCGGCGCGCTGGTGCGGGAGGTGGCGCGGGGGCGGCGGTCGGCCGGGCCGGTGCGCCGCGAGGAGCTGCCGCGGGCGGTGCGCCGCCGGGCCACGGCGCCACCGCCGGGCACCATCGAGCGCGCCGAGCGGGAGACGATCCTGGCGGCGCTGCGCACCCACGGCGGCAACAAGGCGCGGGCCGCCGCATCGCTCGGTATCGCGCGGGCGACGCTGTACCGGAAGCTGCGCGGGTACGGGTGAGGGGCCGGCGCGGGCGGCGTGCCGGCCCCGCCGCGGACCGCCCGCGCGCCTGCCGACACCCCTTGACGTTTTCTGGCAACAAACCTAACTTTCACGCGTTCCTCCCCACCTCACATCGGGAGACCCCATGAAACGCGCCTCAACACGCCCGCTGCTCTGGTCAGTTGCCCTGTTGGCCGGACTCGGCCTGGTCGGCACCTGGACCGTCGCGAACGCCGAGGGCGGCACTCCCCCGGGCACCCCCGGGCCCACGGCCGCCCCGCCCGCGCACCGCGCCGCGCCCCTGTGGCGGGCCGATCCGGCCACCGGCACCAAGCCGTTCGAGGGCGTGGAGACCAAGCCCGGGCAGGTCACCGTCGTGGGCGATCCGGCCGGGCGGTACGGGAAGACGTACGCGCTGCACACCTCGGGGCGCAAGGTCGACGACGCCACGCGGGTGCGGGTCGAGACGCGCGGGCAGCGCACCTCGGGCGGGCCGCTGCGCTTCGCGAAGGAGGGGGACGTCTTCTACATCGGCTGGCGCTCGATGTGGGGCCCGCTGCCCACCAAGAAGGGCGACTGGGTGACGCTGTGGCAGCTCAAGGACTACGGCCCCGGCGCCGCCACCCCGCCGCTGTCGCTGCGTGCCCGCGGTGACGGCACCGTCGACCTGGAGTACTGCGACCCGAAGCTGAAGACCACGTATCTGTGGCACGCCGGTCTGAAGCTCAACTCCTGGCACTCGTTCGTCGTCGGGCTGAAGATCTCCAAGGATCCGGCGAAGGGCTGGGTGAAGCTGTGGCACAACGGTGCCGCCCAGAAGCTGGCGGGCGACACCGCGCAGTACCGGGCGGCCACGCTGCGGGCCGGCTGGGTCACCGACAAGTGGGGCGTCTACCGCTCCGACGGCGTCACCGGCGCGGCCACCGCGTACCTCAACGGCGCCGCGGTGGGCCGCGCGTACGGCGACGTCGCGCCCTGACGCCGTATCAGGCGGCGGGGAGGCGGGCGCGCGCGTCGGCCAGCGCCCCGGCCAGCGCCTCCGCGCCCTCCTCCGCCTCGGCGACGTTCAGCGTCATCGGCGGGGCGATGCGCAGGCAGGCGCCGCCCTGTCCGCCCTTGCCGACGAGGAGTCCGCGCTCCCGGGCCGCCTCCACGACCAGCGTGGCGGCCTCGGCGGACGGTTCGCCGGTGCCGGGCCGGACCAGCTCCACACCGATCATCAGGCCCCGCCCGCGCACCTCATGGACGAGATCGCTCGCGGCGGCGACGGCCCGCAGCCGTTCGATGAGCAGTCCGCCGACGCGCCGGGCGTTGCCCTGGAGGTCGTGGTCGAGGAGGTAGGTGAGGTTGGCGAGGCCGGCGGCGACGGTGACGGGGCTGCCGCCGAACGTCGAGATGGAGTGGGCGCTCATCGCGTCCATCACCTCGGCGCGGGCGACGACCCCGCCCAGGGACATGCCGTTGCCGATACCCTTGGCGAAGGTCAGCAGGTCGGGCGGGCCGTTCCCGGCGTGCGCCTGCCAGCCCCAGAAGTGGTCGCCGGTGCGGCCCCAGCCGGTCTGCACCTCGTCGCTGATCCAGAGGATGCCGTGCCGGTCCAGCACCTCACGGAAGGCGGCGTAGAGCCCGTCCGGCGGGGAGGTGAAGCCGCCGATGCCCTGGACCGGTTCGGCGATCAGCGCGGCGACGCCCCCGGCGGTCTGCGCCAGCACGTCCTCCAGGTCGGCGACGCACGCCGCGATGTAGGCGGCGTCGTCGAGCCCGGCGTACGGGCCGCGGCCCCGGACGCCCCCGTGGACGTAGAGCGTCTGGAACGGCGACAGGCTGGTCGGGGACCAGCTCGCGTTGCCGGTGACGGCGACGGTGGAGAAGGAGCGGCCGTGGTAGCTGTTGCGCATCGCCAGGATCTGGTTGGAGCGGCGGTACGCGGTGGCGAGCAGCAGCGCGGTGTCGTTGGCCTCGGTGCCCGAGGTGGTGAAGAAGACCCGGGCGTCGGGGATGCCGGAGAGCGCGGCGATGCGCTCAGCCAGCTCCACCACGGGGCGGGAGAGGTAGAGCGTCGAGGTGTGCAGGATCCGTTCGGCCTGCGCGGTGACGGCGGCGGTGACCTCCGGCAGGGCGTGCGCCGTCATGGTGGTGAGGATGCCGCCGAAGAAGTCGAGGTAGCGGTTGCCCTCGGCGTCCCAGACGTGGCGCCCCGCGCCGTGGGTGAGTTCGAGGGGCCGCTCGTAGTAGAGGTCGAGCCAGGAGGGCAGCACCGCGCGGTGGCGGGCGAGCAGCGCCCCGGGGGCGCCGTCCGCCGTCACGGGCGCACCAGCCCCTCGTACGCGTCGGGGCGGCGGTCGCGGTAGAACGCCCACTGCTGCCGGACCTCGTCGATCAGCCCGAAGTCGAGGTCGCGGACGACGAGTTCCTCCTTGCCGTCGTCGGCGACGTCACCGACGAACTGCCCGCGGGGGTCGACGAAGTAGCTGCTGCCGTAGAAGTCGTTGTCGCCGTACTCCTCGGTGCCGACGCGGTTGATGGCGGCGACGAAGTACTCGTTGGCGACGGCGGCGGCGGGCTGCTCCAGCTGCCAGAGGTAGGCGGAGAGGCCGCGGGAGGTGGCGGAGGGGTTGTAGACGAGCTGGGCGCCGGCGAGGCCGAGCTGACGCCAGCCCTCGGGGAAGTGCCGGTCGTAGCAGATGTAGACGCCGACCTTGCCGACGGCGGTGTCGAAGACCGGCCACCCGGCGTTGCCCGGCTTGAAGTAGTACTTCTCCCAGAACCCCTTGACCTGCGGGATGTGGTGTTTGCGGTAGATGCCGAGCACGGTGCCGTCGGCGTCGATGACAGCCGCGGTGTTGTAGTACACGCCGGACTGCTCGACCTCGAAGACGGGCGCGACGACGACCATGCCGGTCTCGCGGGCGAGGGCCCGCATCCGGGTGATCGTCGGGCCGTCCGGGACCGGCTCGGCCCAGCGGTAGTGCTCCGGCTCCTGCACCTGGCAGAAGTACGGGGCGTTGAAGACCTCCTGGAAGCCGATGATCTTCGCGCCCTGCCCGGCCGCCTCGCGGGCGTGGGCCTCATGCTTCGCGATCATCGATTCGGTGTCGCCCGTCCAGGTCGCCTGGACCAGTGCGGCTCGCACAACATCGGCCATGAACAGCTCCTTTGTCGGCGCGTCAGGCTGCGGGCCACGCGGTCTCGGGCGGGCCCTGCGCGCGTGGAGGCGACCGTAAGCCCCGCCGCGCGGCGGGGCAAGCCCGCCTCCGGTGCGTCGCGGGGCACGCCCGGCACGGACGCGCCCATGCCGCCACACTCCCGGGAATATCGACAGGGAAACTTGCAAGTTTCCCTGTCGGACTTCTACGGTGACGGCATGGACGACGCACCGAACCCGGAGCCCGGACCGCTCGCCTCCGACCTCGCGGCGGCGGTCGGTCTGCTGATGCGTCATCTGCGGGCCGCGGCCCCGCTCGGCGGGGTGACCCCCACCCAGCGCGCGGTCCTGGCCCGCCTCGACCGGGACGGCCCGGCGACCACCGCGACACTGGCCCGCGCGGAGCTGGTCCGCCCGCAGTCGATGCGGCTGACGCTGGCGGCGCTGGAGGAACACGGCGTCGTGGCGCGCAGCCCGCACCCGACCGACGGGCGGCAGGTCGTCCTCTCCCTCACCGACGAGGGCCGGCGCCTGATCGGCGAGGCGCGGCAGGCCAAGCGGGACTGGCTGACCGACGCGCTCGCCGAGCGGCTGACCGACGGGGAGCGCCGCACCCTCGCCGAGGCGACGGCGCTGCTGCGCCGGGTGGCCGGCCCCTGAGCCGGATCCGGTCGACGCCCCCGACTTCCCCGCGGCGCCCGTCCGTTGACGTCGCACCCCTCTCACCTGGAGATCTCATGTCCGTGACGACGCTCGACCCCACCTCCGCCCTCGTCGTGATCGACCTGCAGAAGGGCATCGCCGGGCTGCCCTCCGTCCACCCGTCGGACGAGATCATCGCCCGCTCCGCCCGGCTGGCGGCCGCGTTCCGCGCGCGGCAGCTGCCCGTGGTCCTGGTGAACGTCACCGGCGGCGCACCGGGCCGCACCGAGACCCCCCGTGCGGGCGGCACGCCGCCCGCCGACTGGGCCGAGCTGGTGCCCGAACTGGACCGGCGGCCCGGCGACATCCTCGTCAGCAAGCAGCAGTGGGGCGCCTTCCACGGCACCGCCCTCGATCTGGAACTGCGCCGCCGGGGCGTGACGCAGGTGGTGCTCACCGGCATCGCCACCAGCATCGGTGTGGAGTCCACCGCCCGCGCCGCGCACGAGCACGGCTACCACGTCACGATCGCCACCGACGCGGTGACCGACCTGGACGAGGCGGCGCACCGCAACAGCGTCGAGAAGATCTTCCCGCGGCTCGGCGAGACCGGCACCACCGACGAGATCATCGCCCTGCTGGGCTGACGCCTCCCGGCCCGTCCCCGGCGCCGCCCGCCGCCACGGCCGGGCGGCGCTCGTGCCAGCGCAGCGCGTCCTGGAGCTGGGCGGTCAGCGACAGCAGCCGGGCGTCCCCGTCGGCGGGCCCGAGCAGTTGCGCGCCGAGCGGCAGTCCGCCCGTGGTGAATCCGGCGGGGACGTTCACCGCCGGCCAGCCCAGGACGTTCCACGGCCAGGCGTACGGGCAGGCCGCGATCATGGCCTGATCGGTACGGCGGCCGTCGAGCCCGGCGAGGGCGCCGATCCGCAGCGGCGGGGTGGCGGTGGTCGGCGTCAGCAGCACGTCGTAGCGGCCGAACAGCGCGCCGATGCGGCGCTGTTGGCGGGGTTCGGCGGCGCGCGCCCGGCGCAGCACCGGGCCGCTCAGCAGCCGCCCCATACGGGCCGTGCTGCGGGTGCGCCGGTCCAGCAGCGCCGGGTCGGGCACCCGCGCCGCCCACTCCCGCACCCCGGCGGTGGCGCGCGGCACGAACGCCAGGCCGATCAGCCCGTAGTCCGGTTCGGCCTCCTCGACGAAGTGGCCGAGCCCGGCGAGCGTCCGGGCCACCGCGGTGACCGCGCGCCGGACGTCCGGGTGGAGCGGGGTGGCGGTGGCGGTGAACGGCGGCTTCCAGGACAGTGCGATGCGCAGCCGGCCGGGGTCGCGGCGGACGGCCTCGCGGGCGGCGAGCGGCGGCGGCCGGTGCAGGTCGCCGGGGTGGCTGCCGCTCGCCGCGTCCAGCAGCAGCGCCGCGTCCTCGACGGTGCGGGTCAGCGGGCCGATGCCGGTGATGCCCTGGAACGACTCGGCGTCCGGCCAGGTGGAGAAGGTGCCGCGGCGCGGTTTGACGCCGACCAGATGCGTCCAGGCGGCGGGGATCCGGACCGAGCCCGCGCCGTCGGTGCCGAGGGCCGCGGGGACCAGGCCCGCGGCGACCGCGGCGGCGCTGCCGCCGGAGGAGCCGCCCGGGGTGTGGTCGAGATGCCAGGGGTTGCGGGTGTCCCCGAAGGCCGGGCCCTCGGTGAACGGCCACTGGCCCAGCTCGCAGGCGTTGGTCTTGCCGACGACGATCGCCCCGGCCGCCCGCAGCCGCCGCACCACCTCGGCGTCGGCCGTCTTGGCGGGGAACTCCCCGGCGCAGCCGAACGCGGTGGGCTCGCCCGCGACATCCATGTCGTCCTTGACCGCCACCGGTACGCCGAGCAGCGGCAGCCGCTCCCCGGCCGCCAGCCTGCGGTCGGCGTCCGCGGCCTCCGCCTCGGCGGCCTCGGCACGCAGGCGGCGGAAGGCGTTGACGGTGGGTGCGGAGGCGGCGATGCGGTCCAGGCAGCGGCGGACGAGGGCGGCGGAGGTGACCTCGCCACCGGCCAGCGCGGCGGCCTGTCCGGCGAGCCCTTCCGGCGGGCCTCCGGCGCCGGGCGGGGCGGGGCGCTCCTCGCCGTTCGCGCGGTCTTCGCGGTTCGCGCGGTCTTCGCGGCTCTCGTCGATGCTCACGGCGTGCGCCTCCCGGGGCTGCGGCGGACCGGCGGTCCCCGGGAGGCTATGTGGCAGGCGCCCGCCCGGCAACGACGCACCGTGGCGGGGCGCGTCGTCGCCGGGCGGGCGCGGACGGTCCGGGCGGCCGGGCCCGGGCCGGTGACGGTGGATCGGCTACTTCGGGCTGACGACCATGGCCGAGCCGCCGCCGCGCCGGACCTTCTCGGCCGCGGCGAGCCAGCGGCCGTCGGGCAGCGGCTGCACACCGGTCGCCGCGCCGATCTCCTCGACCTGCGTGAACTGGTGCCCTATGCCCTCCAGCTCACTGCGGAGGGGACTGTTCCACAGCCCCGGCTCCAGCTCCGTCCTCGCCGCGTTGCGCTGGCTGGCGCGGGGCGCGGCGATGGCGTCGACCAGCGGCATCCCGCGGTCGAGGTGGTTGACGAGGGACTGCAGCACGGTGGTGATGATGGTCGCGCCGCCGGGCGAGCCGAGCGCCACGACGGGCTTGCCGTCCCGCAGCACGATCGTCGGCGAGATCGACGACCGCGGCCGCTTACCGGGACCGGGCAGATTCGGGTCGTGCACGCCCGGGGTGATCGGCGTGAACGAGAAGTCGGTCAGCTCGTTGTTGAGCAGGAAGCCGCGGCCGGGGACGACGATGCCGCTGCCGCCGGTCTGCTCGATGGTGAGGGTGTAGGCGACGACGTTGCCCCACTTGTCGGCGACGGTGAGGTGGGTGGTGTTCTCCCCCTCGTACGTCGTCGGGGACGCCTTGCCGTGGCTGCCGCACGGCTCGGGGTGGCGCGGGTCACCGGGCGCGAGGGGGCTGGTGAGGACCGCGTCGTCCTTGATGAGGCAGCCGCGCGCATCGGCGAAGCGCTGCGAGGTCAGGGCCTTCACCGGCACGTTCTCGAACTTCGGGTCGCCGACCCAGCGGCCCCGGTCGGCGAAGGCGATCCGGCTGGCCTCGATGTAGCGGTGGAGGTACTGCGCCTCGCTCAGGTGCTTGACGTCGCTGCGCTCCAGGATGTTGAGCGCCTCGCCGACGGTGGTGCCGCCGGACGAGGAGGGGCCCATGCCGTAGACGTCGAGCCCGCGGTAGCGGGTGCGGGTCGGGGCCTGGCCGAGCGCCTGGTAGTCCGCCAGGTCGCCCATGGTGAGGTCGCCGGAGCGGACCTTGCGGTCGGCGCCGGCCCGCACCGGGGGCTTGCGGACGGTGTTGACGACATCGCGCCCCAGCTCACCGCGGTAGAGCGCGTCGACGCCGCGGCGGCTCAACTCGTCGTAGGTGCGGGCGAGGTCGGGGTTCTTCAGGGTGGAGCCGACGACCGGCAGCTTGCCACCGGGCAGGAAGAGGTCGGCGGTGGCGGGGAAGTCCCGGAACCGCGCCTCGTTCTGGGCAGTCTGCTTGCGGAACGTTTCGTCAACGGTGAATCCGCGCGCCGCGAGGTCGCGGGCGGGCCGCAGCACCTGGCCGAGCGACCGGCTGCCCCACTTGCGCAGCGCGGAGTCCCAGGTGGCGGGCGTGCCGGGGGTGCCGACGCTGAGGCCGCTGGTGACGACCTCGTCGAACGGCAGGGCCTTGCCGTTCTCCTGGAAGAGATCGGGCCCGGCGGTGCGCGGGGCGGTCTCGCGGCCGTCCAGGGTCCGCACGGTGTGGGTCTTGGCGTTGTAGTAGACGAAGTAGCCGCCACCGCCGACACCGGCGGAGTACGGCTCGGTGACGCCGAGGGCGGCGGCGGTGGCGACGGCGGCGTCGACGGCGTTGCCGCCCTTCTTCAGCACCGCGATACCGGCGGCCGAGGCGTCCTGGTCGACGCTGGAGACGGCGCCTCCGGAGCCGATGGCGACCGGGGTCTTGGCCGGGACGGGCGCGGGGTGCGGGGCGCCGGAGCCCGCCGTGGCGGGTTGGGCGACGGCCGGAACCGCCACCAGTGAACCGGCCAGGGTGGCCACGGCCCCCAGGACGGTGAGACGTCGGGCACGGGACATGGGTGGGATTCCTCCAAGCGCAGGGAACGCAGGTGGCGGGAGCCTACTCGTGGTACTCGTGCCGTGACAGAGGGGTCCGACAGGTGGTCCGGGTTGACTTCGGCGCTGCGTCAGCCGCCGGGAATGACCGTGCGTCATACGAGACATCCGGCCGCGCTTCCCCCGCTTCACGTCCGTTTCGCGCCATCGCCGCACACCGGGTGACGACGCGTCGGAGCTGCCCTCGTGTCCACGGCAACGGATACCGGCCAACCACGCCGCACGAACCAGGACGAGCGCCCACATCCCACCCGCCCCGCTCGAACACACACCCGGACAGGGGTTACGCTCCCCCGCCATGAACGACTCCCTGCTCCTCCTGATCGTCGCCGTCGGTGCGCTCGTCGTCGGGGCGGCGGCCGGCTGGGCCGCCTCCTCCGCGGGCGCCCGCCGGACGCTCCACCGCACCCAGCGCTTCTTCGGCCTCCCGGAGGGCTCGGAGTGCGTCCTGGTCACCCACCGGGACAGCGCCTCGGCCCACGGCAGCATCCCGCGCCACGACGCGCTGGCCCTGCTCGGCCTCGCCGCGGTGGTCGAGAACTGCCGCGCCCACCCGGAGGTCGCCCCGCACGACACCGGGCTCCAGGGTTTCGGCGCCCGGACGGAGTTCTGCGTCGGCGACCCGACGGCCCACCGCCGCCTCGCCGCGCACCTCGCCTCGCTGCTGCCGGGCGTGGTGGTGCACCCGGGCGATGCGACCGGCGCCGACCGCGGGACGTTCACCATCGGCTCGACCGCGTACCGCATGGAGCCGGGCGCGGTGGAGTACGTCCTGCTGGCCCGGTTGACTGCCGGGGAGGGCGGCCGTCCGGTCTTCCTGGCGGCCGGTCAGCGTCCGGTCACCCACCGGGCCGCGGTCCGCCATCTGGTCCGCAACCATCCGCAGCTGGCCCGCAAGCACGGCGTCGACGGGCAGTTCTGTCTGCTGCTGAAGGTGGTCAATTCGCAGGCGTACGGGCCGGACGTGGTGGAGATGGTCGCGGACGTGACCCGCACAGCGACCACGCCCGCCGAGCCGCGGGGGCACCGGGCGTCGGCCTGAGCAGGAGGCGGGGCGCGCTTCCGGGGCGGCTCCTGAAACGGCGTGCGGCCGGGGCGCGCACCCGTCGGCGGATCCGAAGCGGCGGCGCGCGTCCGACGGTCCCTCAGGGCGCGGACCCGGCACCCGGCGGGCGGTCGTCGGCGCGCGCGTCCGGGTGGGATCTGCCAAGCTCGTCAACATGATCGCCCGGATCCGTTCGACCGCCCAGCACTGGACCCGGGCGGTGCCCGTCCTCGCCGTCGTCCTGCTGATCCTGGTCTGGGGCCGGACCCTGCCGGGCGCACTGGTCGCTCTGGTGACGCTCTTCCTGGCGGGGTCGGTGCTGGCCGCCGTGCACCATGCGGAGGTGATCGCCCACCGGGTCGGGGAGCCGTTCGGCTCGCTGGTGCTCGCGGTCGCGGTGACCATCATCGAGGTGGCGCTGATCGTCACCCTGATGGTGGACGGCGGTGACAAGAGCGCGGCGCTGGCCCGGGACACCGTCTTCGCCGCCGTCATGATCACCTGTAACGGGATCTTCGGGCTCTGTCTGCTGGTCGGCGCGTTGCGGCGGCGGGTCGCGATCTTCAATCCGGAGGGCACCGGCGCGGCGCTGGCCACCGTCTCGACCCTGGCCGGGCTGAGTCTCGTCCTTCCGAGCTTCACCACCAGCGGCACCGGCGCGCAGTTCTCCACCCCGCAGCTGGTCTTCGCGGCGCTGGCCTCCCTGGCGCTGTACGGCCTGTTCGTGACGACGCAGACCGTGCGGCACCGGGACTACTTCCTCGCCCCGGTGACGGCGACGGGCGATGTGCTCGACGCCGACCACGCCGAACCGCCGTCGAAGCGCACGGCACTGATCAGCCTGGGGCATCTGGCGCTGGCCCTGATCGCGGTGGTGGGGCTCGCGAAGGCGGTGTCGCCCGCGATCGAGTCGGGGGTGGCCGCGGCGGGGCTGCCGTCGTCCGTCGTCGGTGTGGTGATCGCGCTGCTGGTGCTGTTGCCGGAGACCATCGCGGCGGTCCGCGCGGCCCGCCGTGGCCGCATCCAGACCAGTCTCAACCTCGGCCTCGGCTCGGCGATGGCCAGCATCGGCCTGACCATCCCCGCGGTCGCCGCCGCATCCGTCTGGCTGGCGGGCCCGCTGGAGCTGGGGCTCGGCCCGACCCATATGGTGCTGCTCGCGCTGACGGTCGCCGCGGGCACCCTCACCGTCATCCCGGGCCGCGCCACCCCGCTCCAGGGCGGCGTCCATCTCGCCCTCTTCGCCGGGTACATCGTCCTGGCCCTGAGCCCCTGACCTGCGACGACGGCCTACCGCCCCGAAAGCCCCGACCGCCCGGGACTTCCGCCCCTGCCGTCCGCCCGGGCCCCTCTCCCCACCCCTCCATGACCTACGCCCCGATTTCGCCCAACTTCCCCCATAAAGCTTCTTTTGCGTCACATGTCGGCTCTACGCTGAGAAGCGCCGCCCCGGTGGAGGTCCGGGGCGTCCGCGCACCGAGGCACGGAAGGAGTCCTCATGACCCTCGCCGCCGTGACCGCCGAAGACCGAGCCGTCGTCCCGCTGGACGGTGAGTTGGACATGCTCACCGCGCCCGGCGTGGCCGCCCGGCTCGCCGACGCCGCCGCCCACCACGACCGGCTCCTCGTCGATCTCCGCCGGGTGACCTTCCTGGACACCACCGGCCTCGCCCCGCTGACCCGCACCGCCCGCGCCCTGCGCGCCCGGGCCGGCGGCGTCACCCTCGCGATCAGCGACCCCGCCGTGCGCCGGCTGTTCCGGCTGACCGGTACCGAAGCACTCTTCGAGGGGATCGACACACCGGCCGCGACATAGAAGATCGACTTCGGGCGCGGACCGTGACACTCGCCACGCCGCACCCCTTTGAGGTCCTTTTCGGGCGGATCACCCCACCCCGTGGTTTATCGTTCAAACGGAGCGGGTGTCACTGCGCCGCCCGGGCCGCTGTCCCCCCGGCTGCCCGGAAGATCCGGCCGACGACACCCGCGGGCCGGTATGCCGCGCGCATCCGGCCGCGCCCCGGCCGGATTCCCCCGTCCGGCCGGGGCCTCCCCTCTTCCCCACGGCCCGGCACGGCTCCGGGACCGCCCCTCGACGCGGCTACGACTCAGCGCAGATACGAGGCCCCGTTCACGTCCAGCACCGTGCCCGAGCTCCAGACGGCCTCCGGTGAGGCGAGGTGGAGGACGGCGGCGGCGATCTCCGCGGGCTCGGCGACCCGCCCGAAGGGGCTCTGCGCGCGTACGTCCTCGGTGAGCCGGTCGGCGACGCGTTCGGTGGCGACGAAGCCCGGTGCGACCGAGGCGACCGCGATGCCGTAGGGCGCCAGATGGACGGCGAGCGACTGCCCGAGGGCGTGCAGTGCGGCCTTGGTGGCGCCGTAGGCCGGGTGGTCCGGCTCGCCCCGGTAGGCGCCGCGGGAGCCGATGTTGACGATGCGGCCGGAGACCGCCCGGTCGATCATGTTCCGCGCGGCGCAGTGGCTGACGTGCGCGGCGCCGAGCAGATTGACGTCCACGATCTCCCGCCAGGCGCTCTGCCACGCGTCGAACGAGGTGGTGGCCGCCGGGTGGGGACGGTTCACCGCCGCGTTGTTGACCAGGACGTCGACGCCGCCGAGCCCGTCGACCGCGGCGGCGACCACCGCGGCGGCGCCCTCCGGGGTGGCGAGATCGCCGCGGACCAGCACATGGCCGCTGCCGTGCAGCCCAGCCAGGGCTTTCCGGGCCGCCTCCTCGCGGGTGGCGTAGTGCAGCGCGACCCGGTCGCCGTGGGCGGCGAACCGCTCGGCGACCGCCCGCCCGATCCCGCGCGAGGCGCCGGTCACCAGCACCGCGCGGCTCACCGGACACCTCCCGCGACCGCGCCGACGCGCGCCGCGCCGCAGGGGGACGGCGGCCCGGCCAGGGCCTGGTACCGCCGCCGGAAAGGCCGGCCGGACAGCTGCATGGACACGCTCCACCTCGCCGTTCTCCCCGCCGTGACCGCGGGGTTGACCGTCAGCGATCGTAAAGGATCATCGTCGGCCGCGGCGGGGCGGACCAGGCTCTGACGAGGGAGGACGCGGCCTTGCGCCCCCCCCCCGCCGGGCGGCGGGCGCCCGCTGCCGCCGGGCCCGGGTACCCCGACGGACCCGGCGGCACAAACGGTTCAGCGTGCCGCCTGCACCAGCTTCTCCAGGTCCGCGGCGACCTGGCCGACCTCCGGCAGGGCGAGCGCGGCGCGGTGCGCCCGGCGGACGCGGGTGGCGACGTCCCGGTCGGCCAGCAGCTCCTCGCAGGCGGTGGCGACCGCGTCCGGCGTGGTCTCGGTGACGTGCCGGCCCAGGCCCAGTTCGGCCACGCGCGCGGCGTTGTGCGGCTGGTCGCCGAAGTTCGGCAGCACCGCCATCGGCGTCCCCGTCCGGATCGCCTCGCGGACGCTGTTGTAGCCGCCGTGGGTGACGAGCAGGTCGGCGCATTCCAGCAGCAGCGGCTGGGCGAGGCGGTCGACGAGCCGGACGTGCGGGGCGGGCGTGATCCCGTCGAGCGGCACGCCGCCGGTCGCCACGATCGCCGAGCAGTCCAGCCGGGACAGCGCCTCGACCGTCGCCCCCAGCATCTCCGCCGGATGCGTCATCCCGGGCGGCAGGGAGAGACCTTGCTCCTGCAGCCCGACAATCATGGGCAGCGCGGTGCCGGTGGCCGCGAACACCAGCGGCCGGTCCGCGGGGAGTTCACCCACCCACGACGGCAACCCGTCGGTGCGATCCACCAGCGTGGTCTGCCGGTAGGCCCGTACGGGCGCCGGGAAGCGGGCGAACCCGTACTCCTCGGGCAGATAGTCGAACCTGCCGTACGGGACGGCCGATCCGGCGTCCTCCTGCTCGGGCAGGCCCACCTCCTGGCGCAGCCGGTTGAGGCTCGGCAGCAGCTGCGCCGGGTCGACCATGTTGACCAGCCCGGACGGGATCGGCAGCTGCGGGATGCCGAGCCGCTCGGCGAGCACGATCCCGGCCATGTCCATCCCGTCCCGGATGATCACGTCGGGACGAACCCTGTCCGCCAGCTCCGCCAGCACGCCGTACATCGCACGGGCGTGATCGCCGGTGAGCAGGGTCAGCACCAGCTGGATGTGCCCGTCCCCCGACAGGTCACCCCCCGGGGACACGGCGGATACGGCGCCCGGTTCGGTCATGGGCAACGACGCCAGGCAGGGTTCGAGGGTGACGTCGTCGGCGCGGAAGACGGGCGCCATCTCGGGGGTCGCGGCGACGGTGACCGCGTGTCCGGCCCCGGCCAGCGCACGGGCCAGCGGGAGCATGGCCCGGCCGTGGGACGGCGAACCGGTCGAGGTGCACAGCACACGCATGCGGGATTCCTCATTCTCTTGACAGTGGCCACGAACACCGCCGGTCGCCGTGGCCGCCGTCGCGCCGGGCACCGCCGTGAACCGCGTCACGCACACTCCCCCGCCGCGGCCCGCGCCCCCACCGACCGACACATGATCGACGGTAAGGAGACCCTTATCAGCGCGTCAAAGCAGCTCAGCGCGGGCCACCGGGATTGAGCCAACCGCGCCGCAGCACCTCTCCGGGCACGCTTTTGAAATTGGTATTGGAGATGCAACTTCTGTACGGTGGTGACCGTGCGACTCACCAAGAGCACCGACATCGCCCTGCGCATCGCCATGCGTCTGGCGGTCATCGGCGACGGCAGCGACGCGCCGACCACCCGCGAGGTGGCCGCCGCGGTCGACGTCCCGTACACCCATGCGGCCAAGGTCGTCAGCAAGCTCCAGCACCTCGGCGCGGTCGAGGCACGCCGGGGCCGCGGCGGCGGCCTGACCTTGACCGATGCGGGACGGACCACCTCACTCGGATACCTGGTCCGGGAGCTGGAGGGCGTCCACGACGTCGTCGGCTGCGAGGACGGACCGGGCTGCCCGCTGCGCGGCGGCTGCCGGCTGCGCGGCGCTCTGCGCACGGCCCAGGAGGCGTTCTACACCTCCCTGGACCCCCTGACCATCAACGATCTGGTCGAGGCCCCGACCGGACCCTTGCTGATCAGCCTCTCGCCGCGACCACCGGGCTGAGGACGGCACCGGCGGGTGACCCGGGTGCATGACCCCGGGGCGCCCCGCCGACCCCCCTCCCCCGTACGGCCGTTGCCGACGAACCACCCCACCACCGGTCCGGGCAGCCGGACTTGACCAACCCACCCCTTCACCACCACTCCTCCGGCACCTCCCCACGATTAAAAATACGCATCTCACATGCACATTTGATGCCCATGGAGACGCCACCGACCACCCCTCACCCTCACCCGCCCCCTTCCTCCTCGCGGTTCCCCTCTGTCCCGCCCTCCCGAAAAGCAGGAGTCCTCCATGTTGTCGCCGAAATCGGCTGAGACCGTCCGCCTCACCCTGCCCGCCGTCGCCGCCGCCATCGGCGAGGTCACCCCGCTCTTCTACGAGAAGCTGTTCGCCGCCCACCCGGAGCTGCTGCGCGATCTGTTCAACCGCGCCCACCAGGCCGACGGCAGCCAGCGCGAGGCGCTCGCCGGGTCCATAGCGGCGTTCGCCACGCATCTCCTGGACCACCCCGACGAGCGGCCGGACGCCCTCCTCAACCGGATCGCGCACAAGCACGCCTCCCTCGGCGTCCGCGAGGAGCAGTACCCGATCGTCCAGAAGCACCTCTTCGCCGCGCTGGCCGAGGTGCTGGGCGAGGCGGTGACCGAGGAGGTCGCCGCCGCCTGGGACGAGGTGTACTGGCTGATGGCGAACGGTCTGAAAGCCGCCGAACGACGGCTGTACGCGGCGGCCGGCGCCTCGGACGGCGACACCTGGCGCACCTACCGGGTCGTCGGACGGGTGGCGGAGACGGAGGACGTCGCGACCTTCTTCGTCCGGCCCACCGACGACCGGCCGGTGCCGCCGTCGCTGCCCGGGCAGTACGTCTCCGTCCAGGTCGAACTGGCCGACGGGGCCCACCAGATACGCCAGTACAGCCTCTCCGGGCAGCCGGACGGCGGGCTGCAGTTCTCGGTGAAGCGGGTGCCCGGCTCCCAGGACGCGGCCGGTGCCGCACACCCCGCGGGCGAGGTCTCCGGCCATCTGCACGACCACGTCCACGAGGGCGACACCCTGCGGGTGAGCGCGCCCTTCGGCGAGGTGGTCCTGGACGAGGGCGACCGGCCGCTGCTCTTCGCGACCGCGGGCATCGGCTGCACCCCGGCCATCGGCATGCTCTCCCATCTGGCCGCCGGCGGCTCCCCGCGCCGCATCATCGCCGCCCACGCCGACCGCGCCCCCGCCGCCCACGCCTTCCGCGACGACCTCCGCCACCTCGTCGACAAGCTGCCGAACGCCACGGCGGAGGTCTGGTACGAGCAGCCGGAACCCGAGGCCGGGGCGACCGGTCCGGACGCGGCGGACGCATCCGGCTCCGCCGACGGGCGGACGCCGACCGTCCGTCAGGGGCGGATGGACCTCGGAGCGCTGGAGATCCCGGACGGGACCATCGCCTACCTGTGCGGCCCGGTGCCGTTCATGAAGGCCGCCCGCGCACAGCTGCTGACCGCGGGTGTGCGCCCGGCCGACCTGCACTACGAGGTCTTCGGCCCCGACCTGGGACTCTGACCGGCACCCCGGCCCGGGCCCGCGTCCGTTCATCCCGGCACCACCCCCAGCGCCAGCAGCGCCCGGTGCGGGAGGACGAGTTGCCCGTCCGGGCCGGTGAACGGGGCCGCCAGGCGACGGAAGTGGCGGGCGATCCGGTCGGTGATCTCGGGCCCCTGACCGATCACGGTCTGCCCGATGGTGGCGACCCCGGCGGCCGGGCCCCGCCACCACTCCTCCGGGGTGGTGCGGTGGTTCCAGATGACGGACCGGCAGGCCACCCCGGTCAGCCCGGCACCCCGCAGCAGCCCGGCCAACCCCGGTGCGTCGCGCGGGAAATCGTCCTCCGGTGCCAGTGCAGGAAAGCCCGCGGGACGGGCGACCCCGGCCGCGGCGACGGCCCGGCCGAGGAGCGCCTGCCCGGGGGCGGCGGGCACCGCCCAGATGGTGAGGGCGATACGGCCGCCGGGCCGCACCACCCGGCACAGTTCGGCGAGGGCCGCGCGGGGGCGCCCGACGTGGTTGAGGACGAAGTTGCCCGCCACCGCGTCGAACGCCCCGTCGACGAAGGGCAGTCGGGGCAGCGCGGCCCGGTGGACCTCGGCTCCCCCGGCGGGTTCGGCGACCGCCGCGGTGCGGCGGACCATACCGTCCTCCGCATCGACGGCGGTGACCCGCGCCCCGCGCACAAGCCCCGCGACCGTCACCGCGCCCGTACCGCACCCGACATCCAGCAGTGCGATCCCCGCCCGCACCCCTGCCGCGTCGAGCAGCAGCGGAACGGTGTGCGCACAGAGCCGCCCGAACCCTGCCTCGTACGCCGCCGCCCGGCCCGCCCAGGCGCGGCGTTCCCCCAGGTCGAAGGGGGTTGGGGCGCTCCCGGCGCCGCCGTCCCCGACCTCGGGGTGGTCGGCATCGCAGCTACCGTCGCCTTCTCCGGCCTCGCGTCGGCCGGTGCCGCGCTCGCCACGACCGCCGCAACCCCCGCCGCCGCCGTGACCCGTGGCCCCGCCTCGGGAACCATCACTCCCGCCGACTTCGCCGTCCCCGTGGACTCCGTCGTCCCCGTGGACTCCGTCATCGCCACGGACTCCGTCATCACCGCGGGCTCCCCGCTCCACCATTCCGCCTCCCGATCGCCGTCGCCCCGTCACCGCGCCGCCCTCACCACACCGTCGGCCGCCCACCCCTCCCCTCCTCCGGCCCCGACGTTACCCACACGTAACCTACTGCCGGGTTACCGCAGGTAAGCCACGCGTCTTACCCTCCTGTTCACCTCGCACGCCGGGTGTCGCGCCCTGTCGGCAGGCGCTCGCGGGCGCCGCCCGAACCTCCGCGCCGGAGGTGTCCGGGCCCCGCCGGACAAACCGTGTCCGGCGGTACGCCTCACCCTCTGGAGCAGAAGATGACGCCCTCCCGCACGGCGCTGCGCGCCGCGACCGCCGCCGTCTGCGCCGCGGTGCTCGCCACCACGCCCCTCACCGCAGCCCCGGCGGCGGGCGCGGCCACCACCGGGCAGGGGCGTGCCGCGGCGCCCGCCGTACGGTTCACCGACATCGGCGGCGACGGCGGCGTGACGCTGAAGGCCAACGTCACCACCCCGGCGGACGCCGACGGCTCCCGCCGGTATCCGCTCGTGGTGCTGCCGACGAGCTGGGCGATGCCGCAGGTCGAGTATCTGGCGCAGGCGCGGAAGCTGGCCGCGGCGGGCTATGTCGTCATCGGCTACAACGTGCGCGGTTTCTGGCAGTCCGGCGGGGAGATCGAGACGGCCGGGCCGCGGGATGTGGCCGATGCCTCCAAGGTGATCGACTGGGCTCTCGCGCACACCCCTGCCGCCCCGGCGAAGGTCGGCATGGGCGGCGTGTCCTACGGCGCCGGCATCAGCCTGCTGACCGCGGCGCAGGACAGGCGGGTGCGGGCGGTCACGGCGCTCAGCGGCTGGGCCGACCTCATCGACTCCATCTACAGCGGGCGCACCCAGCATCTCCAGGCGACCGCGATGCTCGGCGCCTCGGGCGCGCTCGCCGGGCGGCCCGGGCCCGAACTCCGTACCGTCCTCAAGGATTTCCTCGGCTCGAACCTCGCCAAGG
This sequence comes from Streptomyces sp. NPDC029159, assembly GCF_055564055.1. Taxonomy (NCBI): domain Bacteria; kingdom Bacillati; phylum Actinomycetota; class Actinomycetes; order Kitasatosporales; family Streptomycetaceae; genus Streptomyces; species Streptomyces sp. NPDC029159. Next base: position 584,190 of record NZ_JBVHWT010000002.1, on the reverse strand, counting down.
AGAAGGACATGATCGCCTGGGGGAAGAAGCGCTCCCCCGCCACCTACCTCGACCGCCTCAACGCCAACGGCGCGGCGATCATGCTCGGCAACGCCTGGGGCGACTCGCTCTTCCCGCCGAACCAGTACGCCGACTTCTTCGAGAAGCTGACGGGCCCCAAGCGGCTGGAGTTCCGCCCCGGCGACCACACCACGGCGGAGGGGCTCGGGCTCTTCGGGCTGCCCAACGACACCTGGTCGCACGCCCGGGAGTGGTTCGACCACTACCTCAAGGGCGCGGACAACGGCGTCGACCGCGCGGCGCCGGTGCAGCTCAAGTCCCGCTCCACGGGCGCCTACGAGGGCTACCGCAGCTGGCAGGAGGTGGCGTCCGGGCAGCGGCGGATCGCGCTCGACGGCACCCATACGCTCCGCACCGGTCTCGACTCCGGCGCCGACGGCGGGCTGATCTTCCTCTCCAGCGTGCTGGACCAGCTCCTCCATCTGCCGCCCACCGCCTCGATCCCGCTGCTGCCCCGTTCGCTCGCCGCCGTCTGGCAGTCCGAGCCCTACCGCACCGCCCAGCGCATCCGCGGCACGGCGACCCTGCACACCACGCTGACCGGTACCGCGGAGAGCGGCACCGCCGTCGCCTACCTCTACGACGTCGACGCGCTCGGCATCGGCAGGCTCGTCACCCATGCGCCGTACACCTTCCACGACAGGACACCCGGCACCCCCTTCGGCGTCGACCTGGAACTCTTCTCGACCGCGTACGACGTGCCCGCCGGGCACCGGCTCGCGGTGGTCGTGGACACCGCGGACCCGCTCTACCTCGCACACAACCCGAGCGGCGCGAAGCTCACCCTCTCCTCCCCGGCATCCGATCCCTCGTCCCTCTCGGTGCCGGTCCGTGACTAAGTCGACCATCGCTCCGCTCCCCCCGTAGAGCCTGGCCGCACCACTCCGGTGCGGTCATTACAGAACGTTACAAGCGACCACTGACAGCGCCCCCGCGCGGCTCAACATGCCAGGCATGTCCGGAAGTTGACTGTGCGGGCGGGGAGGGCCGCCGTACCTTTGACCCCGTGACCAGAATGGAAATCTGGTCACGGCACGGGTGGAGGTGCGGCGATGGAGCAGCCGGGGCGCGGGGAGCGGATTCTCCGGGTGGCGGGGGATCTCCTGGTGTCCTGGGGCTACCGCAGGGTGACCATCGACGAGATCGCCCGCCGTGCCGGTGTCGGCAAAGGCACCGTCTACCTGCACTGGAAGACCAAGGACGCACTGCTGCTCGCGGTGCTCCTGGACAGCAAGAACGCCGCGCTCCGGCGGCAGTTGACGCGGCAGCGGGGGTGTCCGCTGGAGGTGCTGCCGAGCAGGATGGCGCGCGGTTACTTCCACGACTTCCTGACCAGCCCGGTGCTGCGCGCCCTGCACACCGACGACACCAACGTCCTGGGCCGTCTCAACGACATCGCCACCGTGGAACTGGCCGATCTGATGGACCGCACCAACGACGCCGTCCTCCGCCATCTGGAGATCCTGCGTACCCACGGTCTGGTCCGCGACGATCTGGCCACCACCGACCAGCTGTACACGTTCACGGCGGTCATCAGCGGTTTCTTCGCCACCGAGGTGCTGCTCGACGGGCGCGTCCCGGAGACCGCCGAGAGCCGCGCCGACCTTCTCGCCCGCACGCTGCGAGCCGCGCTGGAGACCCCGGCCGGCTCCGTCACCGACCCGGGCGACCTGCCCGGCGTCCGGGCAGCGGCGGTCCTGGCCGCACCCGCGGTCATCGAGCTGTACGAACACGTCGCCCGGCTCAGCGCCGAGGAAATGCGCCGCCAGCTGCGCGATTGACTCCCGACCGGAGGAGAACAGATGTCTGCGAAGCCGTCCACCGACCCGATCGCGGTGCCCGCCGCCTTCTCCGCCCACGTCGGCAAGCACCCGGGTGAGCTGAACGTCATGGACCCCACGCTGCTGACGGACCCGTTCGGCGGCTACGGCGCACTGCGCGAGCAGGGCCCGGTCATCCGGGGCCGCTTCCTCGACGATTCACCGATCTGGTTCGTCACCCGCTTCGACGAGGTCCGCGCGGTGCTGCGGGACCCGCGGTTCGCCAACGACCGCTCGCACGCCCGCGGCAGCGCCGAGGGCCAGGACCCGCTGTCGCGGACGCTGGAGACGTTCGGCATCCCCGAGGGGCTGGACAAGTACCTCACGGACTCCATCCTCAACAAGGACGCGCCGGACCACACCCGGCTGCGCCGCCTGGTCTCGCGCGCCTTCACCGCGCGCCGGATCAGCGCGCTGCGGCCGCGGGTGGAGCAGATCACCGACGAGCTGCTGCGCGGGCTGCCCGAGCACGCCGAGGACGGCGTCGCCGACCTCATAGAACACTTCGCCTATCCGCTGCCGATCACGGTGATCTGCGAACTCGTCGGCATCCCGGAGGAGGACCGGGCGCAGTGGCGCGCCTGGGGCGCCGATCTGGTCTCGATGCAGCCGGAGCGGCTGGCGCGTTCGATGCCGCCGATGGTCGACCACATCCACGACCTGATCCGGCGGCGCCGGGCGGCGCTCGCCGAGGATCTGCTCAGCGATCTGATCCGGACGCAGGACGAGGACGGCGGCCGGCTCAGCGACGTCGAGATGGTCACCCTGGTGTTCACGCTGGTCCTGGCCGGCCACGAGACCACCGCCCATCTCATCGCCAACGGCACCACCGCCCTGCTCACCCACCCCGACCAGCTGCGGTTGCTGCGTGAGGACCCTGCGCTCGCGCCCCGCGCGGTGCACGAGCTGATGCGCTGGTGCGGCCCGGTCCAGGGCACCCAGCTGCGGTACGCCACCGAGGACGTCGAGCTGGCCGGGGTGCGGATCGCCAAGGGGGACGCGGTCCAGCTGATCCTGGTCTCCGCCAACTACGACCCGCGCCACTACGACGACCCCGACCGGCTGGACCTCACCCGCCACCCGGCGGGCCAGGCCGAGAACCACGTCGGTTTCGGCCACGGGATGCACTACTGCCTCGGTGCGACGCTGGCCCGGCAGGAGGGCGAGGTGGCGTTCGGCAGACTGCTGGCGCACTACCCGGACCTGGCGCTGGCCGTCGCCCCCGAGGAGCTGGTGCGGCTGCCGCGCCCCGGCAACTGGCGGCTGACGGCGCTCCCGCTCCGTCTGGGCTGACCGGCCGCCCGGCGCCGTCGCGGTCACTCCCGCGGCGGCGCCGGGTGCTGTCCGGCACCGGGCAGCAGCGTGCCCGGCTCCGGCGGCCCGACCTCGGCCGCCTCCACCTTGGGGTTGCGCCGCTGCCGCCGGGAGACCCAGGTGGCGAGTGCGGAGAGCAGCATGCACAGGCCGATGTAGATCGGCGAGATGATCATGACGACGGGGATGAACGGCAGGTCGTAGTCGAGGTTGGACGCGATCAGCTTGCCCGCGTGCAGGAACTCCTCGTAGGTGATGAGGAAGCCCAGCGAGGTGTCCTTCAGGGCGACCACCAGCTGGCTGATGATCGTCGGCAGCATCGCCCGGACCGCCTGCGGGACGAGCACATGCGTCATGACCTGCGTCTTGCGCATCCCGAGCGCCTGCGCCGCCTCGCCCTGGCCGCGTTCGACGGCGTTCACGCCCGTACGGAAGACCTCGGCGAGGACCGAGCCGTTGTAGAGGGTCAGCCCGCTGACCAGCGCGACCAGCGGTTCCGCCTTCAGCGCCACATAGACGAAGAAGATCATGACGAGGACCGGCATGGCGCGGAAGAACTCCACCAGCAGGGTGGAGACCCAGCGCACCACGCGGTGTTCGGAGAGCCGGCCGGACGCCAGTACCGCGCCGAGCACCAGCGACAGCACCGCCGCGTAGGCGAACGCCTTGAGGGTGTTGCCGAGGCCCTTGAGCAGCAGTTCCTGGATTCCCTTGTAGAGGAAGGGCGTCCACTTCGCGGCGGTGAACTGGCCGGTGTCGAAGAGGAGGTAGAGGATCCAGCCGATCAGGGCCAGCAGGACGGCGGTGGCGGCGACGGCGTAGGTGCGGTGGCGGCGCCGGGTGTGCGGTCCGGGGACGTCGTAGAGGGCGGTGGTCATCGGTGGACTCCCCAGCGCTTCTCCAGCACGTTGAAGAGCGCGCTGATGGTCAGGGTCACGAGCAGATAGCCGACGGCGATCCAGATGAACGACCAGACGATGCTGTAGCCCAGCTCGTTGAGGGTCTTGTACGTGCCGAGCAGTTCGACGACGCTGAACGATCCGGCGATGGCGGAGTTCTTGGCCAGCGCGATCAGGGTCGAGCCGATCGGCGGGATCACCGAGCGGAACGCCTGCGGCAGCACCACGTCGCCGAGGGTCTGCGGGAAGGTCATGCCCAGGCTGCGGGCCGCCTCGCCCTGGCCCTTCGGCACGGTGTTGATGCCCGAGCGGACCGCCTCGCAGATGAACGCCGAGGTGTAGCAGCCCAGCGCGAGCACGGCGAACAGCTGAAACGGCAGCACCAGACCGAACCGCGGCAGCCCCAGCACCACCGCGAAGAACAGCAGGGTCAGCGGGGTGTTGCGCAGCACCGTCACCCAGACCGTGCCGAAGACGCGGAGCGAGGCGACCGGCGCGACCCGGAATCCGGCCATCAGCAGGCCGAGGGCGAGTGCCAGCAGCGAGGCGTAGACGGTGAGTTCGACGGTGCCGAGGAGCCCCTTGCCGTAGAGCGAGAAGTTGTCGAGGAGAACGTTCATCGGTCGGTTCCTTCTCAGCCCGGGTAGCGGTCGATCGGCGGCGGCTTCGGCGCCGGGACCCCGGAGAGGCCCAGGGTCGCCTCGAACGCCCTCTTCCAGTCGCCGTTGCGCTGCCGGGCGGCGAGCGCGTCGTTGAGCGCCATCCGCAGCGCGGTGTCCTCGCGCGGCACACCGATCCCGTACGGCTCCTTCGAGAAGGGCTTGCCGACGACCTTCAGCTCGTCGGGGGCCTTCGCCGCGTAGCCCAGCAGGATCGCGTCGTCCGTGGTGACCACGTCGACCTGGTAGGTGAGGAGGTTGTCGACGCAGATCGAGTAGGTGTCGTACCCGACGAGGACCGCCTTGGGGAAGTCGGCCTTGATGCGCTGGTAGGGCGTCGAGCCGGCGGCCGAGCAGACGCGCTTTCCGGCCAGGTCCTGCGGGCCGTGGATGTTGTCCTCGTCGGCCCGCACCAGCAGACTCTGCCCGGCCATGAAGTACGGCCCGGCGAAGCCGACCTGCTTCTTGCGCATCGCGTTGATGGTGTACGTGCCGATGTAGAGGTCGATCTGGCCGTTCTGCAGGGCGGTCTCGCGGTTGGCGGAGGCGACGGTCCGGAAGTCGATGGTGGCGGGGGCGAAGCCCAGGGAGGCCGACATCATCTTGGCGATCTCGATGTCGAAGCCGGAGTAGCGGCCGCTGGCGGGGTCGCGTTCGCCCAGGTAGGGCTGGTCCTCCTTGACGCCGATGACGAGGTGGCCGCGGCGTTCGGCCCGTCGCCAGGTGGGCGATCCGGACAGCTTGAAGCCGGTGTTCACGGCGTAGTGCGGCAGTTGTTCGGCGCTCGGGCCCTTGGCGGGCGGGCCGCCCTCCCGGCCGCAGGCGGCAGCCGCCAGGGCGAGGAGGGCGCAGAGCAGCAGGGCGGTGAGGGTGCGGCCCGGGCGCCGCCGGTGGGAATTCGGCATCGTCGCGCCCCCGTTCAGTGCTTGAGGATCTTGGAGAGGAAGTCGCGGGCCCGTTCGCTGCGCGGCGCGGTGAAGAAGTCCTCCGGCGTGCGGTCCTCGACGATGCGGCCGTCGGCCATGAACACCACGCGGTTGGCGGCGGAGCGGGCGAAGCCCATCTCGTGGGTGACGACGACCATCGTCATGCCGTCCCGGGCGAGCTGCTGCATGACCTCCAGCACCTCGTTGATCATCTCCGGGTCCAGCGCCGACGTCGGCTCGTCGAAGAGGAGCGCCTTGGGGTCCATGGCCAGGGCGCGGGCGATGGCGACGCGCTGCTGCTGGCCGCCGGAGAGCTGTGCGGGGTACTTGTCGGCGTGCGCGGCGAGACCGACGCGGTCGAGGAGTTCGCGCCCGCGCCGGGCGGCCTCGTCCTTCTTCTGCTTGCGGACCTTGACCGGGGCCAGCGTGATGTTGTCGAGGACGGTCTTGTGCGCGAAGAGGTTGAAGGACTGGAAGACCATGCCGACTTCGGCGCGGAGCCCGGCGAGCGCCCGTCCTTCCTGGGGCAGCGGGGTGCCGTCCAGGGTGATGGTGCCCGACTCGATGGTCTCCAGGCGGTTGATGGTCCGGCAGAGCGTGGACTTCCCGGAGCCCGAGGGGCCGATGACGACCACCACCTCGCCGCGGCCGACGGTGAGGTCGATGTCCTGGAGGACATGGAGTTTTCCGTAGTACTTGTTGACCCCGCGCAGTTCGATCAGCGCCTCACCGGCCATGCAGTCTGCTCACTCTCATCATCCGTACAGCGGAGAGTGTGCAACTTACCGGGACATATCCGACAGCTCTCCGCTGACACGCACGGGCGCGGTGAGGAGAGTGGAATCGGCGGGGCGGGAGCGCTCCGGAGGCGGGGCCCGCATCGGCCGCGGCCGGGAGCGGAGCCCGCTCGCCGACGGGGCCGCCACCGGGACCGCCCGGCCCGGTCAGCTCTCCGCGACCTCCGCGTAGACCTGCGAGAGTTCCGGCGCCCCGTCGTCGGCCCACTCGTGCCCGGCGGCCGCCACATCGATCTCCCGGCCGGACGCCAGACACACCACCGGCCGCCCGTCCGGCCACACCCGCCACCGTGCGCCGGGCACCGTGCGGACGAGGACGGTGCCGAGGTAGAGGCCCGCGTCGTTGCCGAGCCAGGGCAGCGCCTCCGGGTCGTCCCGCCACACCGGCTGCAACTGGTCGAGCGCCTCCAACGACGCCGCGGAGTCGTCCAGTTCGACCCCGGCGTTACCGGCTTCGGCCCGTAGCAGCTCGCACTCGGACAGCAGCTCGGCGACGGCGTCGGGATCCTCGCGCGCCGCGTCCGCCGGCGGCACCGTCGTGCGGTGCGCGCCCGAACCCTTGCGCCACTTGTCCAGAAAATGCATGTTCATGGGGTGCAGGGTCCCACCCGTTCACCGGGCCCGGCCACAGGCGCGCGGCAACCGCCGACCGCCGTTCGTCATCCCGACGCCTCCTTCCCTTCTCCCCTCTTTCACGGCGCTCCCGTCTGATCTTCCGGATCCGACACCGCCACCTCTCACCGGAACGACCGCTTCAGCAAGGGAAGTCCGCACCGTCCCGCCGCCCGCCGCCGTCACCGGGCGGACGGCACGGACCCTCTCGCACCCCATGCCTCACGGAGGGAACGACCGATGCGCGTACGACATCTGTGCACCGCCCTGGCCCTGCTCACCGCCGCGGCGACGCTGCCGACGGCCACGGCGAGCGCGGCCACCGCACAACAGGCCCCGAAAGTCCGGCCGTTGAGGCATCTCTACGACAACACCGCGATCGGCGGCGGCCCCAGACCCGGCGCTGCCGACTTCGACGGTGCGGGCAACGCCCTCTCCGCACCCGATCTGTCGGCGGCCGGCTGGACGCCCGGCCGCGCCCTGGACCTCGACGCCACCGCCCTGACCTGGCCCCGCGCCACCGCGGGACGGCCCGACAACGTGGTGGCGAACGGCCAGACCCTCTCCGTCCACGGCACGGGCGGTGCGCTGACCTTTCTGACCGCCGCGACCGGGACCGGCGCCGCCGCCACCGGGAGCGGCACGGTCCGCTACCGCGACGGTTCGCGGAGCAGCTACCGGCTGACCGCCCCCGACTGGCGCGCCGGTCCGACCGCCACCGCGGCGGTGGCGCTGCCGCACCTCGTCACCGAGCAGGGCACCGTCGCCGGACCGGCCCGGCTGTACGCGGTGACCGTGCCGCTGCGGCCGGGCCGCGCCGTCACCTCCGTCCAACTGCCGCGGGCCACCGCCTCCGGCGCGGCGCTGCACGTCTTCGCGGTGGGGGTGCGCCGTGACGACCGCGGCTGGACGGGGAGTTGGGGGACCAGCACCTCCGGCTATGCGACGGTCGGGCCGTGGCGGGACCGGACACTGCGGCTGGTGGTGCACTCCGGCGCGGGCGGGCAGCGGGTCCGGGTGCGGTTCGCCAACACCTTCGCCGCCGCGCCCGTGACCCTCGGCGCCGCGAGCCTCGCCGTCCGCGGTGACGGCGCGCCGGCCGACGGCGCACCGCGGCGGCTGACCTTCCACGGCGAGCGCGGCGTACGCGTCCCGGCCGGGGCGGAGGCGATCAGCGATCCGCTGGGCTTCACCGTGCCCGCCGGACGGGATCTGCTGGTCAGCATCCATCTGCCGGGGACGGTCGCGGCGGCGCCGGTGCACCAGAAGGCGGAGCAGACCTCGTACCTCAGCGCGGCCGGCGCCGGTGACCGGACCGCCGACGCGGGTGGCGGCGCCTTCCCCGAAACCCTCACCACCTGGCCGTTCCTGACCGGGGTGGATGTCACCGGCGGGCCCGGGTCGATCGTGACGCTGGGCGATTCGATCACCGACGGGGACCACTCCACCGGCGGCGCCAACCACCGTTGGCCCGACGTCCTCACCCGCCGCTTCCAGCAGCAGGACGCCCTCCCCCGCTACGGCGTCCTCAACCAGGGCATCTCCGCCAACCGCGTGGTCACCGACCGCTACACCGGTGACGGCGTCAGCACCGACATGGGCGGGGTCAGCGCCGGGCACCGGCTCCAGCGCGACGTCCTGGCGCAGACCTCGGCCCGTACCGTCGTGCTCTTCGAGGGCATCAACGATGTGCGGTGGGGCACCGCGGCACCGGAGGTGGTGGACGGGCTGCGGGCGCTGGCCCGGCGGGCGCACGCGCACGGGCTGCGGGTCGTCGCGGCGACGCTCACGCCCTGCGAGGGCTACCCGGACTGCACCGCGGAGGCCGAGGCACGGCGGCAGGCGGTCAATGCGGCGCTGCGCGCGCACGGCGAGGCGTTCGACGCGGTGCTGGACTTCGACGCCGTGATCCGCGACCCGGCCCGTCCGCAGCGGATGCTCCCCGCCTACGACAGCGGCGACCATCTCCACCCCGGCGACGCGGGCCTCGCGGCGCTCGCCACCTCGGTGGACCTGCGGAAGCTGGTGCCGGGCAAGGGGTGAGGCGTACGGGGCGGGGGCCTGCGCCGCCGCCCCCGGGCGCGGCCCGGGCCCCGCGCGCCCCGAGGCTCCGTCAGAGATCCAGGTCGACCACGACCGGCGCGTGGTCGGAGGCGCCCTTTCCCTTGCGCTCCTCGCGGTCCACATAGGCATCCGACACCGCGCCCGCGAAGGCGGCGTTGCCGTAGACGAGGTCGATGCGCATCCCGCGGTTCTTCGGGAAGCCGAGGGCGCGGTAGTCCCAGAAGGTGAAGGGGTGGTCATACTTGAGGGGGCGGGGCAGCACATCGCTCAGGCCGGTGCCCCGCAGGGTGGCCAGTGCCTCGCGCTCGGCGTCGGTGACATGCGTCTGGCCGACGAAGGCCGCCGGGTCCCAGAGATCCGCGTCGGTCGGCGCGACGTTGAAGTCGCCGAGGACGGCGAACGGGCGGCCGCCCGCCGCGTCCTCGGTGACCGCCGTCCGCAGCGCCGCCAGCCACTCCAGCTTGTAGGCGTAGTGCGGGTGGTCGACCTCGCGGCCGTTGGGGACGTAGACCGACCAGACGCGGACCGGGCCGCAGGTGGCGGAGACGGCGCGGGGCTCCTGGGCACCGTCGTACGCCGGGCCGCCGGGCAGACCGGAGACGACGTCCGTGAGGCCCACCCGGGAGACCAGCGCCACGCCGTTCCACCGGCCGGTGGCGGTGACCGCGGACTCGTACCCCAGCTCCTTCAGCTGGTCGGCGGGGAACTGCTCCGGGGAGCACTTGGTCTCCTGGATGCACAGCACGTCCGTGCCGGTGTTCTCCAGCCAGGCCAGCAGCCTCGGGAGGCGGGCGGTGATCGAGTTGACGTTCCAGGTCGCGATGCGCATGCCGGTAAACCTACAGCGCACCACCGACAGCGGTCGCGGAGTGTCAGAGCGGGCCGGTGGCGGTGCCGGGGGCGAGGCGGCCGTGGTCGGTGGTGGTGAGGTTGCCGATCAGGCCGTCGTAGATCGGCCGGGCGTGGTCGCGCAGCAGACTGTCGTGGATGTCGACGGCCCGGCGGGGTGCGACCGCGCGGACGTAGTCGATGACCTCGGACACCTTGTTCCAGGGCGCGTGCACCGGCAGCAGCAGCGTGTCGACCTGCCGCCCCTCGGGGACGGTGAGCGCGTCGCCGGGGTGGAAGACCGCCTGGTCGACGAGGTAGCCGACGTTGGTGATCCGCGGGATGTCGGGATGGATGACGGCGTGCAGCCGGCCGTGGACCTCGATGTCGAATCCGGCGGCGGTGAAGGTGTCGCCCTCGCCGACGGTGTGCACCCGGCCCGGGAACGCCGCCGACAGCTGCTCGGCGACGGACGCCAGCGTCCAGATCTCGGCGGCCGGGTTGGCCTCCATGCCCGCGCGCAGCCGTCCCTCGTCGAAGTGGTCGGCGTGCTCATGGGTGACCAGCAGGGCCTCGGCGCCTACGGCCGCGTCCGGTTCGCTGAAGCCTCCGGGGTCGATGACGAGCACCCGCCCGTCCTTCTCCAGCCGGACACAGGAATGGGTCTTCTTCGTCAGTTCCATGGACGCCATCCTGCCGCCCCGGCCCCGGCCGCGCCCGGCTCACCCCTCCGGCGTGGTCTCCTCGCGGATCACCCGCTGGGCGACGGTGAAGGCGGCGTTCGCCGCGGGGATGCCGCAGTAGACGGCGGTGTGCAGCAGGATGTCCTTGATCTCGGTGGGCGTCAGGCCGTTGCGGAGGGCCGCGCGGGTGTGCGCGGCGATGTCGCCGTGGTGGCCGCCCGCCACCAGCGCGGTGAGCGTGATGATGCTGCGGGTACGGCGGTCCAGGCCCGGCCGCGTCCAGGTCTCGCCCCACTCGTAGCGGGTCACCAGGTCCTGGAACTCGCCGGAGAACGCGTCGGTGGCCTCCTCGACCGCGTCGACGTGCGCATCGCCCAGCACCTCGCGGCGGATCTTCGCGCCCCGCTCGTACGCGCTGCCGCGGACCGCCTCGGGCTGGGCGAGCCCCGCCTCGATGGCGGCGGGCGCGGTGGCCTGCGCGGCGGCCGCCAGCTGCGGCTTGGGCGCCGCCGCCCCGATGGCCGGCTGCCCGCCCGCGGACGGCTTGTCGTGCCAGGCGGTGCTGAAGTGCCGGATGAGGAGTTCGGTGACGGCCGCGGGCTGCTCGACCGGCGCGAGGTGGGAGGTGCCGGGCACCAGTGCCAGGCTCGCGTCCGGGATGCCGGCGACCAGGCTGCGGGCGTCGGTGGTCGGCGTCGTCTGATCGTCCGAGCCGACGACGACGAGCGTCGGCACCCCGACTCTGCCCAGCGACGATCTGACGTCGTACGAGGCCAGCGCCTCGCAGGCGGCGATGTAGCAGCCCGGGTCGGTGGTGCGCACCATCTGTACGGCCCACTCGACGATGGCCGGCTGCGCGGCGGCGAACCCCGGGGTGAACCAGCGCTCCGGCGCGGTCCGGGCGATCGGGTCGAGGCCGTTGGTGCGGATGACCACGCCACGCTGACGCCAGGAGTCGGCGGTGCCGTACCGCGGTGAGGAGGAGACCAGGGCGAGCGAGGTGACGCGCTGCGGGCGGGTGAGCGCCAGCTGGGTGCCGATGGCACCGCCGAGGGAACAGCCGCCGTACCCGAACCGGTCCACGCCGAGCGCGTCGAGGGTGGCGGCGACCCGGTCGGCCAGCTCGGCGACCGAGGAGGCGGGATAGGCGGGCGAACCGCCGTGACCAGGCAGATCGAAGCGGATGACCCGCCACTGCCGGGTCAGATCCGGGATCTGCCTGTCCCACATGTGCCATGTCGTACCCAACGAGGCACCTAGGACGAGGACGGGAGCGTCCTCTGGCCCGTCAACCCGGTATTGGAGCATGTGCGTCCGTGTCTCACTCACGCCCGCACGGTCTCACATCTCACGGAAGCCCCTATAGCAGGGGTCTGCCGGGTGGGCCGCGACCTGGAGGTTGGCGGAGAGACGCGGGCCCCGCCGCTGCCCCTCGCTCGTCTACTTGCTCTTGACCACTCTCCTGGCGGTTACCGGCTCCCAGCGCTCCGCTGTCGGTCTCCTGACCACCAGGCAAGGGAGCATCCTGCACGCCGTCGTGCGCCGCCAACAGGCGCTGTTCCAGGGCCTGTTTCCGCCGGATGCTCCCCGCAACGGGCCCGGCCCGAGCGCCGTCAGCTGCGTGCCGGGGACGCGACCGTTCCCCAAGCCCCGTCCCAGGCCGAACGGCGCACCATCGCCGATGAGGTCACCGGTCGTACCTGCGCCAGTGGCCGGTGGAGTCGACGGTGCCGAGCTGCTGGTCGGCGAAGTGGACGCCGAAGCCGAGCACCCCGTCCTGGGCGAGGAAGGCGATGAGCCGGCGGCGGGAGCGTTCGGCCTCGGCGCGGTCGTGGTCGAGGACGACCGCCCACTCCGGGTGCCGGACCTGGACGGGCGAGTGCATGGCGTCGCCGAAGGCCACGACGCGGCGCCCGTCGCCGGTGTCGAGGACCCAGGCCGTGTGCCCCGGAGTGTGGCCCGGCAGGGCCCAGGCCCGGACGCCCTCGGCGATCTCGGTTCCGTCCGCGACGGCCGTGGTCCGTTCGTCCTGTCCCGCGAGCCGCGGCCCGGCCGCGGGGTCGAGGCCCCGCAGTTCGCCCTCGCCGACGATCCAGCGCGCGCGGGGGAAGAGGCTGTGCGCGCCGTCGACCGCGTCGGGCCGGGCCCAGCCGCTGTGGTCGTCGTGCAGGTGGGTGAAGGCGACCGTCTCCAGCGTGGCCGGGTCGACGCCGAGGTCCGCCAGCGCCTCCGGCAGATCCTTCACATGGTCGAAGCCGTGCTGGAAGTGTTCCAGATCCCCGCCCGAGATGCGGCCGTGGCCCGCGTCCAGGAGCAGGCGCTCCCCGCGCCGTTCGACGAGCAGAGCGCCGCACCCCATGGGCAGATGGCCCGCGTCCGTCATGTGCGGACGGTGCGGCGTCCAGTGCTCCTCCGTGGTGGCGGGGTAGACCCGCGTCGGGATCATGTGCACCCCGGCGTCGGGAACGTAGCTCAAGGTCAGCTCTCCGAGGGTCCTGGTCCACGGGCCGGGCAGGCAGGAGGTGTTCGGCATGTAGGTCGCCATGGCCGGTGTCGTTCTCCGTTCAGATACGGACACATTCGTCCGTTCGTGTGCAGGTGGTGGTGCTGGTGGTGCCGACGCTCGCGGGGGCGTCCGCCGACGGGTCGGCGAGCGGTGCGGAGGGGCTGGGGCGGAGGAGTTCGAGCGTCCAGATTCCGACGCCGAGCAGCGCGATGACGGCGCCGAGCACGCACACTCCTGCCCAGCCCGCCACCGGGTACAGCGCCGACGCCAGCGCGGAGGAGAGGGCGCCGCCCGCGAACGAGGCGACCATGAGGGCCGTCGTCACCCGGCTGCGCGCGTGCGGGACCCGGCGGTAGAGGGCGCTCTGGTGGCTGATCAGCAGGGCCTGCTGGGCGAGGTTGAGCGCCACGATCCCGACGACCAGCGCGACGATTCCCCCTACGCCGCCGGCGCCCGCGAGGCCGAGCGCGCCCCAGCTCCCCGTCAGCAGGACGAGCGCGCCGCTCGCCACCTGCCGGCCACGGCCACGGTCCGCGAGCCGTCCCGCCGCCACCGCCGCGGCGGCTCCGGCCACACCGGCCAGGCCGAACAGGCCGATGGCGGCGGGGCCGTAACCGTAGCGGGGGCCGGCGAGCAGGAACGACGAGGCGGTCCACAGGAGGGTGAAGCAGCCCATGCCGACCGCGGCCAGGCCCATGCGCCGCCGCAGCAGCGACTCGGTGCGCACCAGCGTCACGACCGAGCGCAGCAGCCGGGGGTACGGCGTGGTCCCGGACGGCGGCACCGGGCGCAGCACCAGGCGCAGGACGACGGACAGGGCTGTCATGACGAGTGCCGCGAAGACGAACACCAGCCGCCAGTCGCCGAACTGCGCGAGGAACCCCGCGACGGTGCGGGCCAGCATGATGCCGATGAGCAGACCGCTCATCACCGTGCCCACCACAGCGCCGCGTTCGTGGTCGGCGGCCAGCGAAGCGGCCATCGGCACCACGATCTGCGCCACGGCGGAGGTCACCCCGACCAGCGCGACCGCGGCGTACAGCGGGCCCGGTGACGGGGAGGCAGCCGCGCCGAGCAGGGCGACGGCGCTCAGCCCGAGCAGCATGCTCACCAGGCGGCGCCGTTCCAGGACGTCACCCAACGGCACGAGCAGCGCCAGCGCGACCGCGTAGCCGACCTGGGAGGCGGTGGCGACCAGGCCGCCCGCGCTCTCGGAGACCCCCAGCGCGCGGGAGATGACCGGCAGGAGCGGCTGCGCGTAGTAGATGTTCGCCACCGCGGCGCCGCACACCACCGCCAGCAGCAGGACTGTCGCGCGGCTCAGCGGGGCGCGTGCACGTTCACGGCCGGATTGTGGATCGTTCATGCCAGAATCCTTCGTCCGGACGGAGTCGCAGGTCAAGCTATTTTGGATCGATCAATCCGAAAGTGAGGAAGGCCACACGCCGACCGCACGCGAGGCGCCCTGCGCCAGAATGGGGAGACGCCCCGACCACCCGCCCCGACACAGGAGGTCCCCGTGCCGTCCGCCGGCCGCCCCCGCGCCTTCGCCATGGAGGCCGCCCTCGAGGCCGCGATGCTGCTCTTCTGGGAGCAGGGCTACGAGGCCACCTCGCTCGCGCAGCTCCGCGCGGCCACCGGGCTGTCCTCCGCGAGCCTGTACGGCGCCTTCGGCTCGAAGGAAGGGCTGTTCCAACGGGCCGTCGAGCACTACATACAGGGCCCCGGCCGCGTCACCGCCGTCGTCGCGGACGAGACCCTCAGCCCCCGGGAGGCCGTCGCCGGTCTGCTGCACGGCTCGATCGACATGCAGGCCGACCCGTCCCACCCCGTCGGCTGCCTCGTCGCCCTGTCCGGCACGATGCGGGCGCCCCACGAGGACCACGCGGGCGTGCGGGCCGCCGTCGCAGCGCGCCGGGAGGCCGACAGGAGGAGCATCAGGGGGTGCGTGGAGCGGGGCGTCGCCGCGGGCGAACTCGGCGCGGACACCGACGTCGCCGGGATGACAGTCATGATCCACGGCTTCCTGCTGGGCATCTCCACACAGCTCCGCGACGGAGTGGCGGCGGCCGACCTGCACACGGCGGCCGACCTGCTGCTCGCGAACTGGGCCGGCGACCGGGGCAGCCGGAGGCGGAAGCAGCCATAGCGGCTCCAGCACCGCTCCGCAGAAGTTCGCGGAGGGGGCAGGCCGCCGGGCCGTCGAGGTAGAGGATGCAGGCGCACAGTCCAGGCATTCGAACATGTTCGTGACGAACTTGTTCGCCACGAACATGTTCGTTACTGTGTCGGCATGACACCGCGCCCCCCAGCCCCCCGCAGTCGCCGCGAACGCCCCGCCAAACCCGCCCTCACCCGGGACGGGATCGTCGACACCGCGGTCGCGCTGATGCACTCCGACGGTCTGGAGCGAGTCACCATGCGTCGGCTGGCGCAGGAACTCCATACGGGCCCCGCGTCGCTGTACGTCTACGTCGCGAACACTGCCGAGTTGCACGCCGCTGTGCTCGACCAGCTGCTCGGCGAGGTGGACCTGTCGCCCGCCGGCGCCCAGGGAGACTGGCGCGAGCGGCTGGTACGGCTGCTGACCTCGTACGTCGACGTGCTCTTCGCACACCCGGCCCTGGCCCGCGCAGCCCTGGTGGCCCGCCCGTTCGGAGACAACTACCTCGGCCTGGTGGATGCCGTCCTCGCGTTGCTCGCCGAAGGCGGGGTCCCGCCGGGTCCGGCGTCGTGGGGGCTCGACCTGCTGCTGCAGTACGCCACGGCGAGCGCGGCCGAACACACCACGCAGGATCGGGCACCCGAGGCGGAGGACGACTGGGACGCGCTGACCCGGGCCCTGCTGGGCGCCTCGCCCGACCGGCACCCGCAGATCGCCGCACTGGGCGCCGTGCTTCTGTCCGGCACCCCCGAGGAGCGTCTGGCCTGGGGTTTCCAGGTGCTGATCAGCGGCATCACGGCGGCACCCGAGCCGCCCACCACACCACGTACGCCTACTTCATGAGGAGGCCGGCATGGCCACCGAGAACACCGCGATCCATCACCCCATAGCCGTCGTCGGCGCCGGACTCGGCGGCCTCGTCGCGGCCCGTGTCCTGCACGTGCACGGCATCGAGACGGCCGTCTACGAACGCGACGCCTCGCCCCACGCCCGCCCCCAGGGCGGCATGCTCGACATCCACGAGGAGTCAGGACAGGTCGCGTTGCGGGCCGCCCGGCTCTTCGAGGAGTTCCAGGCCACCATCCATCCGGGCGGCGAGGAGCTCCGGATCCTCGATGCGGACGGCTCGGTCCGGTACAAGGACGTCGAGGAGGGAGGCCGCCCCGAGGTCGACCGAAACGACCTGCGCCGCATCCTGCTCGACTCGCTGCCCGAGGGCACCGTCCGCTGGGGCGCGAAGGTGACCGGTGCGCGCCCCCTGGGCGACGGCCGCCATGAGGTGACGCTCGCCGACGGCACCCTGTTCACCACGGACGTCCTCATCGGCGCGGACGGCGCCTGGTCCCGGATCCGCCCGCTGCTCTCCCCGGCCGTACCCGCCTACACCGGCATCTCCTTCGTCGAGATGGACCTGCACGAGGCGGCCGTGCGGCATCCCGCGACGGCCGAACTCCTCGGCGGCGGCATGATGTTCACGCTCGCCGACGGCAGGGGGCTGCTCACGCATCTGGAGACCGACGGCTCGATCCACACATACGTGGCCTTCACCGTGCCCGAGGACTGGCTGTCCGGCATCGACTTCACGGACACGCAGGCGGCCAAGCAGACACTGCTGGAACATTTCGAGGGCTGGGACGACCGGTTGCGTGCCCTCGTCGCCGATGCGGACGGCACGCCGACCCCCCGCGCGATCCACGCCCTCCCGATCGGCCACCGCTGGGACCGCACGCCGGGCGTGACCCTCCTCGGCGACGCGGCCCATCTGATGTCGCCGTTCGCGGGCGAGGGCGCGAACGCGGCGATGCAGGACGGAGCGGAACTGGCGACGGCGCTCGCCACGCACCCCGGCGACGCGGAAGCCGCACTCGCCGCATACGAACGCGCCCTCTTCCCGCGCGCCGAGCAGGCCGCCGCCCAGTCGGCCGAGGGCCTGACCCGCCTCTTCGGCCCGGACGCCGCGCGCAACATGATCGCCATGATGAGCGGACAGAAGGATGTTGATCAAGGCGCCGGGTCGCCGAGGTAGAGCCCGCGTGCGCAGTCCACACAGCCCTCCCCGCCGCCCTGCGGACGAACCCGCGCCGCCGGCAGCAACGGCCTTGCCCACCCCCACAAGTCATCCGGAACGGTCCGTCCCCACCGTCCACTCCTCATGCCGGCACGGCCGCCAACCGGCCACGCAGGACACGGTCAAGACGGTTCGGTCGGACGGCTGACCGCGCGCTTCGGTTCCGGCCGGAGGTGGCACCGGCGGCGGCGCCGCGCATTTTCCATAACACCTGTTGCGTGAATTCGTACGGCTCGATACGGTGCCGCCATCTTCTGGACTCACGACGGGAAGCCGGGATCGACATGTACGACGTTGCAGCGAGCGGGGCCGGCTTCGCCGGCGTGACGTACTCGGCGTTCAGCGGCTGGGCCGACCGGCCCACCGACTTCGCGCCGATGCTGGAAGAGGAGCTCACGTGCGACATCGCCGTTGTCGGGGGTGGTTACGCGGGCATGTCGGTGGCGCTGCGGCTGGCCGAGCGGGGTGCCGATGTCGTTCTGCTGGAGTCCGGGTTCTGCGGAGGGGGCGGCAGCTCGCGCAACGCCGGGTATCTGTCGAACGCGCTGGCAGGCGACCCGCAGCTTCTGAACACGCTGTACGCCCGCCGCCTGCCGCATCTCATCCGTTACGCGGACAGGGCGGCCCACTTCACCGAGGATCTGATCGGACGGCTCGCCATCGACTGCGAGTACGAGCCGACGGGTAACGTCATCGCCGCCGTCTCCCCGGGACAGCTCCGGCGCACCCGACGGAACGCCGAGATCCTCCGGGGCGCGGGGGCGGACGTCGAGTTCGTCGAGGGCGGCGGCTTCGGCCTGCCGAAGACGTTCCTCGGCGGCGTCTTCGAGCGGGCCGGTGGGTTGCTGAACCCCGGGAAGTTCGCGCTCGGTCTGCGCGAGGTGCTTCTCGCATCGGGCGTGCGGGTGCACGAGCGGACCGCCGTGCGCGCGATTGAGCCCCACGCCTCGGGAGCCGTCGTCAGCGTGCCCGGCGGCCGCGTCCGCGCCGAGCGTGTCGTTCTGGCCACCAATGCCTACTCCCGCGACCTTGCGATCGCCCCGAAGCGGATGGTCACACCGATCTGGACCAGCTTGGTCGAGACCGAACCGGTCGCCCCCGAACGTCTGGCGGCGACCGGCTGGACGAGGCGTGTCGGCATCATCACCCCGCACACGATCCTGGAGAACTACCGGCCCACGCCACGCGGCACGGTCATGTTCGGAACGCGACGGCTGCGGACGGCACCGGGAGCGCTGGGCGTTCGTGAGCCGGACGACACGGTCGTGGCGGACCTCGTCCGCGGCTTCCATGAGCGGTTCCCCTCGCTCGGCGACGTCGCACCGCGACGCGCCTGGGGCGGGTGGATCGCGATGACGTCGTCGCTGCTGCCGGTCGCCGGCGAGGCGACGAAGAACGTTTTCTACGCCATCGGCTGCAACGGCCACGGCCTCGCCCAGTCCCCTTACCTCGGAACACTGCTCGCCGACCGGCTCGCCGGCGACCGGATGCACGAAGACCTCGCCGCCGTATGGCGCGCCCGGCCGCGGTTCGCTCCGTCCGTCCTCAGCGCGCCGGCGCTGCACGCCGCCTGGACGGTCGACCGCATCTCGGACCGCCTGCACCGCCGCAGGGCCTGAAGTCCGGCTGCGCCGTGACAACGGCGGGGGCATGACTGCCGAGCAGCGGGAACGAGCGCGGGCGTGCCGTGTTGCGCCGCACTGTTTCGCCGGTGGGCTAACGGCGGCCCAGTGCGGATACCAGGCTGGCGACCGTGACGGTGTTGAAGACGAAGGCGATGACCGTATTCGCCGCCACGGTCCGCCGCATGTCCCGTGAGGTCACGTTGACGTCGGTGGCGCCGAACGTCGTCATCGCGGCCAAGGCGAAGTAGACGTAGTCGGCCCAGGCCGGGGCCTGCTCTCCGGGGAAGTCGAGTGCCCGCTCGTTCTCCACGAGGTTGTCGGCCTGGAAGGTGACGGCGAAGGCCACGACCACGCAGATCCAGGCGACGACGACCAGAGCGAGAGCCACCAGCGTGCGCGGGAGGGCGGAGAAGGCGGTGCTGAGGTGGCCGGGAAGCCACAGCACTGCCACCACCAGCGCGGCAGCCGCGATGAAAAGCGACGCCCCGGGCCCGGGTGCGGTCCCGAGGATGTAGCGCTGGAGGAACGTGCCGCGGGCTTCGCGATGCGCCCAGGAGCGGACCTGCTCCGGAGCCACGCTCAAGAAGGCGGCCAAGGTGAGGGCGAGGTAGGGAATCAGGTAGGCGAAGAGTACGAGTACGCCGACATCCGCTGCCGAAATCTGCGCCACGCCGTCGTGGGGCAGGACCACTGCCGCGCACACCGCGATGACCAGGCTCACCGCCGATCGGCGCCGTTCGGAAAGCCAGTGGTGCACGGACGAGCCTCTCCGGACGGACATCGTGGTGACGGGCGACGCTGGACGGGCGGATCCCGGCCGATGGTACGAGTGCTCCGGCTCGACCTCGTGGCGGCGGGACCGCGGCGTGTCGGGCGCGTGCTACGTCGCGCGGAACCGTCCGGGCTCGACCTCCGTGACCAGGCTTCTGCCCATCAGCCGGGCCAGGTGTTGCGCCGCCGTCCTCCGCTCGACCGGCCCCACGTGCGCGCCTTCGACGTGCGCCCGGTAGACGAGCCGGTGCTCGCCGATCTCCGCGACGGTGCGCGGCTCGTCGAGAAGCGCCAGGAGCGCCGCGTCCCGCTTCTCCATCACCCCGGCGAAGTCGGCGAGCCGCCTGCGGAATTCGGTGGCGCCCTCGATCACGCCCTTCTGGTGGGACGTGCCGTACCAGCGGGCGTCGGTCTCCCGGCAGCGGCGCAAGGACGCCTCGAAGTCCAGGAGATCGCTGCCGACGTCCCCGTAGTACGGGCCGAATGACGTCAGGTCGATGTCCGCCACGAACAGGAAGCCGTCCGGCTCGATCAGGAAGCCGCTGTGGCCCGCGGTGTGGCCGGGGAGGTGCACGGCGGTCACGGTGCGCCCGCCGAGGTCGAAGACGGCGCCGTCGGTGAACCCCGTCGCATCCGGACGGCCCTGGACATGGAACTGCTCCCGCAGCACCCGCTCGGCGCGGTCGGCGGCGTCGGGCGGGAGGCCGAATCCGGCGACCATGACGTCGCGGGACCGCAGTGCGGCGAGGTCCCCCTCGTGGACGTGGACGGGAACGTCGTAGCGTCCCAGACCGGCGACGTGGTCCTCGTGTGCGTGGCTCACCAGAACCACGTCCGCGGGTGGCGCCGACGCGACGAGCGACAGCGACGGATCGACGACCAGCGTGGCCTCGGTGCCGCGTACGAGCAGGGAGTTGCCGAACGGGTAGGCGCCCCGCTCGCCGCCGACGAGCACGGTGACCCCGCCGTACTCGGCTTCCGTGTACCCCGTGGTGGGCATGGTCCTCACTCCTTCGTCGGCGGCCTGCGGTGTCCGGGCGGGTGCGCGTCGCGCAGGGCCGGGGGGGGGGGGGGGGGGGGGGGGGGGAGGGGGGGAGGGGGGGGGGGGGGGGGGGGGGGGGGGTCGGGGGGGGGGGTGGGGGGGGGGGGGGGGGGGTGGGGGGTCCCCCCCCCCCCCCCCCCCGGCCCATGCCGATGCCATGCGGTGGGTGTCAGCCGACCGGCGAGCGGTCGGGCCGGTCGTCGCCGCTGCCGGCGACGGCGACGGCGCGGATCTCGACCAGCAGTCCGGCAAGGGCCAGTTGGGACACTCCGACCGCGGTCCACGACGGGTAACGGTCGGGGAGGTACTCGTCCTTGACCCGGGCGAACTCCGTCATGTCTTCCCGGAGACCGGTGTGGAACGTGGTCAGCTCGACGATGTCGGCCAGGCTCGCCCCTGCGGCTTCGAGTACGGTCCGCACGCCGTCGAACGCTATGCGGGCCTGGGCGTCCATGCCGTCGGCGGGGGTCATGGTGGAGGCGTCGATCCCGACCTGGCCCGACACCCAGATCGTGTCGCCGACGCGGGTCGCCTGCGAGAAGTGCAGCCTGTCGTACAGCGCTTCGGTGGAAGGCGGGTTGATCGATCGGCGTTTCATTCCGTGTGACCTCATCTCGGAGCCCGGTCAGACGAGTTGACGGAAGACGGGCGAGCGGAACGGGTCGCCCGCGTTCAGCTTCGCCATCTCCTCGACGAAGAGGATGCCGTTGCGGGCGAAGTGCTCGTTCTCCTCCGGGAGGGGCCGGAACGTCGCGTCGTCGCCGAAGAAGCGCAGGACCAGCGTGTGGCGCTCCGGGCACGCGGCGTCGACGCGCGCACCGCCGTGCAGCGAGCGGGGGTGGAGCACGACGACATCGCCGGGCTCGGTCGCCCAGGAGAGCACGTCGTAGGCGTCGGGGTCGCGCGCGAGTTCGGCGTCGATGTCCGGCAGGCGCGGCAATACGCCGCCGCCGTACAGGGGTTCGGTCGGATCGCGAGGGTCGGCGAAGGTGGCCCCGTCGTACTGGGTGCCGCGGTGGGAGCCGCGGATGATCTCCAACGAGTTCGCTTTCGGGAGCGCCTGGAAGCTGATCCACGCATTGGCCCAGTGCTCGCCGGCCCAGGGCAGGTACGCGGTGTCCTGGTGCCAGGCGGTGCGCCCGCCTCGTCCGCCGGCCTTGAGGAATATCTCCTCGGCGAAGTACCACACGTGCCGCGAGCCCCACAGGTCGGCAAAGAGCCGGCCGAACGGCAGCGACGAGACCATCGCGTCCAGCCGGGACTTGGCGAGCGGGTTGGCGTTGTCGACGTGTGACTGCTGCTCGGTCCCGTTGAACATCCGGGTCGCGTGGGGCCCGGCGTGCTCGACGGCCCAGTGGTACGCCTCCTGGCACCGCGCCAACTGCGCCGTGTCGAGGCAGTCCTTCACGAGAACGGCGCCGTCGTTGCGGAATTCTTCCCTCACTGACTCCTGCATGGGCTGTTCCTCCCGTAGGTCAGGTGGTGGCAGCACCGTAACGAGCCCTCAGCATTTTCCACAACAGTAGTTACGTTAATTGTGTGGCAGAATCACAGGGTGTCCGAAAACCCGATCCGACAAGCGAACGACGACGGTGGAACCGAGCCCGTCGTGCGGCGTGGCCGCCCGACGGGTGACCGCGCGGCGAAGCGGGCCGAGCTGCTCAGGGCGGCGGCCTCGGTGATCGCGCAGGAGGGCTACGCCAACACCTCGCTGCGCAAGGTGGCCCACCGCGCGGGATGCACGACCGGAGCGGTGACGTACTACTTCGCGAACAAGGAGGAACTGGTCACCGCGTTGGCCGAGAGCCGGTTCGACGGCTTCGACGCCATGCTCACGGCCGGCCGGGGCCGGCCCGACGTCAGGGCGATCCTGGAGCGGTGGCTGTTGCGGACCACGGACGATCCCGAGTTCTGGCCCGTGATGTCCCAACTGCTCGTCCACGCACGGTACGAACCGGCCTTCGCCGCCGTCATCGAGCAGCGCTACGCCCGCCACCGCGACGCGCTCGCCTCACTCCTCACCACCGGGCAGGCGCAGGGAATCATCCGCGACGACATCCCCGCCGACCTGCTCGCCGACCAACTCGGCGCCATCGGCGACGGCTGGATGATGATGTTCCCCATCGAGCCGGAGAGGTTCACACCGAGCCGGGTCCAGGCTCTCCTCGACGCCGCCATCACCTTGATCGCTCCGCCTCCGGGCGCCCGCCATGAGCCCGGCCCGTAAGACGGTGTCCTCTGCGGAACAGCGTGCATCCTGCCACCCGGGACACGCGCCGCGAGACTCCCGACGCTCCCCGCACGAACGTACCGGCGTCCCGCCGCAGCGCCTCGCTGCTGGTGCTGTTGCTCACGGCCATGTCCGGGGCGACGGGGCTCGCCGTCCCGCTCGCGGGCGCGCCGCAGCAGCAGTTCCCGCCCCCGCCTGCACGAGATCCTTCTCGCCGAACTCCGCAAGGCGGGACTACTGGCGGTCGGTGGTCCAGGCGAGCGCGGCGATGACGGGGAAGGCTGCCGCGGTGAGGGCTACCGCATGCCAGTTACCCAAGTGGTAGGCAAGGGTGCCGAGTTGGGAGCCGATGGCGCCGCCGATGAAGAAGGTGGCGATGTAGACGCTGGTGATCCGGGCGCGGGCGTCCGCGTCGAGTTGGTAGATGGTGTGCTGTCCGAAGATCAGGGAGCACTGCACGGCGCCGTCCAGAAGGACTGCGGCGGCGGCGAGGACGAGGATCTGGTGGGCGGCCAGGCCGGCCCAGATGAGGGTGGCGGAGGCGAGCAGGCAGGTCACGGGGGTGAGCCGGTGGACGAGCCCTCGGTCGGCGAGGTGGCCCGCGAGAGGGGCGACGAGCGCGCCGGCGGCGCCGACGAAGGCGAACAGGCCGACCTGGAGCTGGGAGTAGTCGTACGGCGCGGTGGTCAGGACGTAGGAGATGGTCGTCCAGAACGCACTGAAGGCGGCGAACATGCAGGCGTGGTAGAAGGACCGGCGGCGCAGCTGCGGGTGCACGCGGATCAGGCGGGCCGTGGAGCGCAGCAGCGCGGTGTAGGAATCGGTGCTGGTGGGGGCCCGGCGGGGCAGCGCGCGGCGCAGGACAGGGGCCAGGATCGCCATCAGGGCGGCGGAGACCAGGTAGACGGCGCGCCAGCCTGCGACGTCCGCGAGCAGGCTGCCGACGGTGCGGGAGAGCAGGATCCCGGCGAGCAGTCCGCTCATGACCTTGCCCACCACGGCGCCGCGCAGGTGATCGGGGGCGAGGTCGGCGGCGTAGGGGACGAGGACCTGTGCGACGACGGAGGTGGCGCCCGCGACGAGCGCGGCGATGAGCAGGACGGTGAAGGTGGGGGCGAGACCGCCGGCGGCCATGGCCAGGGCCGTGACGGTGAGCAGGACGGAGACCAGACGGGAGTTCTCGATGCGGTCGCCGAGGGGGACCAGGAACACCATGCCGGCGGCGTAGCCGAGCTGGGTCAGGGTGACCAGCAGGCCGGCGGTCGAGTCCTGGAGCTGGAAGGTCCGGCGCAGCATCTCCAGGAGCGGCTGGGCGCAGTAGAGGTTGGCCACGGTCAGCCCGCAGGAAGTGGCCAGGAGTACGACCAGCCGGCCGGGCAGGGCTTTCTGTCGCGCGTTTGACTCCGATGTGGCACGGGCGGCTGCGGGCACGGGCATGGCCTGTCTCCGGATACGGACGTGGGGAGGGGCGGAAGCCGAGTCGACTCCACAGATCGGTCGGCCCAGGACCTGTGCCCCGGCTCGAAACGGACACCTCGATCGCTTGAGCGAGCAGCCGACCGATCTAGAATCAGGATTCCATATTGAACTTCGATTCAACATAGAACGCGACGAGTACAATGTCAACCATGAAGAACTCGGGCGACCCGCTACCTCAGGGGATCGAAATCGGCGCACTGTCCAGGGTCATTCGGCAGCACTTCGCCGACCGGATCGAGCAGGTCATCCACCCTCTGGGGCTCACCCTCGGGCAGTGGACGGTGCTGCGGGAGCTGAAGCGGACACCCGGCGCCTCCGCTTCAGAGCTCGCGCGCGCCGCGGTCCACACGCCGCAGGCCGTCAGCCGTCTCGTCCGGACCCTGCAGGAGGAGGGGCTGGTGGAGCGCTCCCCAGCCCGGGGCCGGGTGGTGGACAACCACCTCACGGCCAAGGGACACAAGGTGGTGGATGAGACCTTCCTCCAGATTGAGGCCCGGCTGGCTCCGGCACTGGAGAAGTTCGACAGGGCCAACACCGAGGAGTTCCGCCGTCTGTCCCATCTCCTCATCAAAGCCCTGGAAGACCCGGCCTGAGCCGGATGAACGAGCTGGTGCGTGACAGCAGGTGAGGGTGTGGTGGTCGGCGCGCGGCGTGAGCGTACGGGGAGGGACGGCCGGTGGACCGGTCCTGCCGGGTGCCGGTCAGGCGGCGCCCGCCCGGGCGGCGCCGCTGTCGGTGTCGGTGTCCGTGGCGCCGCCGCGCAGGACCGACCACCGGGCGCGCAGCAGGAGTTCGCCCGGTGGGACGCCGAGGTCGTCGGTGAGGTGGCGGGCGGTGCGGTCGAAGACGGCCAGGGCCTCGGCCCGGCGGCCGTCGTGGTGCAGGGCGCGCATCAGGAGGGCGGCGACCGGTTCGTTGAGCGGTTCCTCCGAGGCCAGCGTGGTGAGGGCGGCGACCGCGTCGGCGACCCGGCCGAGCCGCAGCAGCCATGCGGCGCGCCGCCGGGCCAGCGCGACCCGGCGTTCGGCGAGCCGCATCCGTTCCGTCTCGGCCAGCGGGCCCGGCAGCCCGGCCAGCGGTTCGCCGCGGAACAGCTCCAGCGACCGGGAGCTGTGCCGCACCGCGGTGCGCAGATCCCCGGCGCGGGCGGCCGTCGCGGCGGCCGTGGCCTCGTCCTCCATGTGCGCCACGTCCACCTCTGCGACGCCGTGGGCCAGCCCGTAGCCGTACCGGTCGCGCCGGATCACCGAGTCCGGGCACGCGCCGAGCCGGAGGGGTTTGCGCAGCCGGTAGACGTAGACCGGTACGACGTCGGCGTCCGGCGATTCCAGTCCCCAGACGCCGTCCAGCAACTCCCGCCGGCTGACCGAGCGTCCGGACTTCAGCGCCAGCGCCGCGAGGACGGCCTGCTGGCGGACCGGGCCGACGTCGACCGGGCGCCCGGCGAGCCGGACCCGCAACGGGCCGAGCAGGGAGATCCGCAGGCGCGGGCCGGGGGCCGGTGCCGTCCGGTGCGGGCGGGGGCCGAGGCCGGGGACGACCAGGGCGCGGTCGGCGGTGTGGCCGAGGGCGGCGGTGCGGTCGCGCAGGCCCAATTTCTGCAGGATCCCTGCCAGTTGTGCGGTGACCAGTGGGACGGGCAGGCCGAGGGTGTCGGCGATCCCGGCGTCGTCCAGACCGTGGCCGAGCGCGTGGAGCACCTCGCGTTCCCGGGCGGTGAGGGGTGTGAGGTGCGGGTGGTCCCGGTCGGTGGCCGGTGTCGGCATGTGGTGTCCCCGTTCCGTGGTGCGGTCGTCCGGCGGTTGCGGGCGCGCCGGTGGCCGCAGGTCACGGTGGCCCGGTGGAGGAACCGTGGACAGGACGCCGAGGCGGCCATATGTGGCCGGTGGCCGCGCTACAGTCCTCGACCTGCGAAGGGACGCCATCTCATGGGGAGGGAACGTCGGTTGTGGCCGGTGTGTTCGGCGAGGTGCTGCGGCGGCTGCGGAGCCGTGCGGGGCTGACCCAGGAGGAGCTGGCGGAGCGCTCCGGGGTGAGCGTCCGCACCATCCGCGGCCTGGAGACCGGCAGCCGCGTCAATCCGCGGATGACGACGGTGCAGGAGCTGGCCCGGGCGCTGCCGCTCGGCCCCGACGAGCGCGGGGAGTTGCTGCGGGCGGCGATGGGCGGCGGGGCGGCGCGGGACGCGGACGCACCGGATGCGGCTCAGGACCCGGGCCCGGCCCCGGGCATGACACCGTACGAGCCGGGCGCCGGTACGGCCCCCGACGCGGATGCGGCGCGAGCGGCCGCCGACGCCGCCCCGGTCGCCGCCGCTCCCCCACCCTCCCCCGACCCGCTGGCCGACGCCGTCGAGCAGTTGGCGGCCGCGGTGGCCGCCCGCTGGCGCCGGGAGGAGGAGCAGCGGCAGATCCAGGATCCGTTCCCCCTTCCGGTCCGCTGGCGGGCCGCCGCCGAGGAGCTGGCCGATCACTGGGCCAACATCCGCCGCCTGCCGCCCGGTGCCGCGGCCGGGCCGCTGGCGCTGGACGGGCGGTTGGACGGCGTCGCGGCGCTGTACCGGCGGGTGCCGTCCGGGCGGCTGGTGGTGCTGGGGCGGTCCGGTTCGGGCAAGACGGTGCTGGCGCTCCGGTTCGTCCTGGACCATCTCGCGTCGCGGACCGCCGCGGAACCGGTACCGGTGATCTTCAGCATCGGTGCCTGGAACCCGGCCGCCGTCCCCCTGCGGGACTGGCTGGCCGACCGGCTGATCCGCGACCACCCCGGCTACGCCGCCCAGGGACCCGGCGGGACGACGCTGGCGGCCGCGCTGGTGGAGTCGGGGCGGGTGCTGCCGGTGCTGGACGGCTTCGACGAGATGGCCGCCGGACTGCGCCGCCCCGCGCTGGAGGCCCTCAACGCCACCACCCTCCCGCTGCTGCTCACCAGCCGCCCCGCCGAGTACGCCGCCGCGGTCGCCGAGACCGATGTCCTCACCTCCGCCGCGGCGGTCGAACTCACCGACCTCACCCTCGACGACCTGGCCGCCTATCTGCCCCGCACCACCCGCAAGCCCGGCCGCGCCCGGCCCGCCGCCAACGCCTGGGAGCCGGTGCTGACCGCCCTGCGCGCGCACCCCGCACCGCCGCTCGCCGCCGTCCTGACCAATCCGCTGATGGTCGCGCTGGCCCGCGCCGTCTACAGCGACACCCCGGACCACGATCCGGCGGAGCTGCTGGACGGCGAGCGGTTCGGCGGCCCGGAGGCGCTGGAGGACCATCTCCTGGAGAGTTTTCTGCCCACCGTCTACCGCCGCCCGCCCCCGTCGGCGCCGGGCGCCCGGCCCCGCCGCGCCGTCGCTCCGGACCGCGCCCGGCACTGGCTCGGTCACCTCGCCCACCACCTCCACCGGCTGGAGACCCCCGACCTGGCGTGGTGGCGGCTGGGCGGCGGACTGCGGCGTGGTCCCCGTACGGCGGTCACCGCGCTGGTGACGGGGGTGGCCGTCGGTCTCGCCGACGCCGTGCTGGCCGCCGCCGTCGGCAGCCCGTACCCGCTGGTGGACGGGGCGGTCGTGGGGCTGCTGGCCGGGCTGATGTTCGGGCTCGTCCACTGGCTCACCTTCGCGGTCCGGGACGTACAGGTGGCGCCGTCCGCCGTGCGGCTGCGCCTCGGCGGCGGAGCGCCGCGCGGCACGGCCGGCCCCCGGCTGGCCGTCGGGACGCTGGGCGGCGCGGTCTTCGGCGTCGGCTACGGCGTGGTCGTCGGCCTGCTGCAGAGTCGCTTCCGCTGGCCGGCCGGGCTGCGGGCCGCGACCATCGACGGGCTCTTCTACGGGCTGGTCTTCGGCGTCGCCGCCGGGCTGAGCTTCTGCCTGCTGAGCCTGGTGGAGCGCCCCCTCGATCTGCGGTCGGCCGCCCATCCGCGGGGCCTGCTGCGCACCCACCGCGCGACGGTGCTGACCCGGCTCGCCGTGTGGGCGCCCCTCTTCGGGGCGCTGGTCGGGGGCGGCGCCGCGGTCGCGGTCGGGCTGCTGCGCGGGGTGCTGGGTCCCCTGCTGTGGAGCCCCGCCGCCGGGCTCGTGCTCGGCACGCTCAGCGTGGTGGGCGGCGCCCTGGGGTACGCGCTCGCGCTGACCGCCTGGGGGCAGTGGCTGGTGCTCGGCCGGTTCTGGCTGCCGCTGACCGGGCGGCTGCCGTGGGCCGTCACCACCTTCCTCGACGACGCCTACCGGCGCGGGGTGCTGCGGCAGGCGGGCGCGGTCTACCAGTTCCGCCACGCCCGCCTCCAGCACCATCTGGCACGGGCCCACCGCACGGCGCCCGGCCGCGGGGGCCCGCGGAGGTGAGACGTCCGGGCGGCGGCACAGCCCTTAGGTTCCCCCGGACGGTGCACCGCAGCCGTCCCACACCAGGCGCGGCATATCCGGTCCGTGCTCTTATGGGAGGGTATGTACGTCGAGGTGAGCGCGTCGTTCACGCGTTCCGGTGGCGGTGGGCAAGGGGCAGCCGGTGGCGCAGGAGCGGGAGGAGACGACGCCTGACGAGCCGGCCGACGTGCCGTATCTGTCGCTGTTCAACCTGCCGCTCAGTTCAGATCTGGACCGTCTCGGCGACCAGATGCACGATCTGGCGCGCGCCCAGCGCACCTTCCAGGGGCTGCTCGGCGCGGTGGTCAGCATCAGCAGCGAGCTGGAGCTGCCGACGGTGCTGCGGCGGATCGTCCGCACCGCGATGGATCTCGTCGGCGCCCGCTACGGTGCGATGGGCGTCCTGGACGACAGCGGTGAGCACCTCGCCGAGTTCGTCCCGCTCGGCCTCACCACACAGGAGCTGGCCGGTCTCGCCGGGGTGGAGCTGCCGCGGGGGCGCGGGCTGCTGGGGCACCTCATCCACCATCCGCAGCCCCTGCGGGTGGACCGCATCGCCGCCCACCCGGGTTCGGCGGGTTTTCCGCCCGGGCACCCGCCGATGCGCTCCCTGCTCGGTGTCGCGATCTCGGTACGCGGCCGGATCTACGGCAACCTCTATCTCTCCGACCGCAGGGACGGGAAGCCGTTCGACCGGCACGACGAGGGCGTGATCCTGGCGCTCGCCGGGACCGCGGGGGTGGCGATCGAGAACGCCCGCCTGTACGACCAGGTCCGCAACAGCTCCGAACGGTTCCAACGGCTGCTGCTGCCGGAGCTGTTGGATCTGCGGCCGTTCGAGGCGGGCGCGATCTACCGGCCGGCGCGTACGCCCGGTCAGCTCGGCGGTGACTGGTACGACGCGGTGAAGCTCTCCGACGACTCGTGCATCGCGGTGATCGGCGATGTCGTCGGACACGATCTGGAAGCGGCGGCGGCCATGTCGCAGACCCGCAACATGCTGCGGGCGCTGACGTTCGACGGCCGCACCCCGCCGAGCGCCGCGCTGACCCAGCTGGACCGCATCATGGACATGACCGGCGGCCAGCTGCTCACCACGGCGTGCGTGGCCCGCCTGGACGCCGCCGACCGGGGCTGGCGGCTGCGGTGGAGCAGCGCCGGGCACCCGCCGCCCCTGGTGGTGCCGCCGGACGGTACCGCGTACTACCTGGACGCGGAGCCCGGACTGCCGCTCCGGGTGGACACCACCCGGCCGCGGCCCGACCACTCCCGCGTACTGCCGCCGGGCAGCATCGTGATCCTCTACACCGACGGGCTGATCGAACGCCACGACCGGCCGCTGACCGACGGGATGACCGCACTGGCGGCGCTCGCCCGGCACCACGCGCGGGAGCCGGTCGACCAGCTCTGCCGCTCCCTCGCCGACCGCCACCCCAGCGACGGCCACGACGACATGGCGGCGCTCATCCTGCGTACGCCCGGTCCGTGAGCCGCCCACCGGACACCCGGCCCGGCGCGACCAGCGGCACCACGGCGCTCGCGCCGAGCTTCGGCCGGGGCTCGTGCAGCAGGCCCAACTCGATGGCGGTGCGGGTGAGATCGGCCTTGTTGCCGACGTTGAGCTTGGCCCGGATGCGCTTGATGTACGTGCTGACCGTGGCCTCGGACAGGCCCATCCGGCGGCCTATCTGACCATGCGTCAACCCTTCGGCGAGCAGCCGCAGCGCCTCCAGCTCGCGGCGGGCGAGCGAGCGCGGCTCGATGCCGCCGGGCTGCTCCAGCTCGGTCCGCAGCCGGGGCACGAGCGTGGCGGAGAGATGGAAGCCGCCGGTGACGACGGTGCCGACGGCGCGCAGCAGTTCCTCGTCGTCCACCTGGTCGGTGACACAGCCCAGCACCCCGGCGCGGACGGCACCCAGCAGGCGGTAGGGCTGGACGAAGCCGGACACCAGGAGCACCGGGGCGCAGGCGACGAGGCGTTCGAGGGTCCGCGCCGGGGACTCCGTGCCCGCATGGTCGTACGCGGGCGGGCTGTAGAGGATGGCGTCGGGGGCGTCGGGGCCCGGGGCGAGCGGGAGGTCCTGCACGCACTCCACCGAGGCGACCACCGTGAGCCACGAAGCCCGGGAAAGCGCCCTTTCCAGACCGTACCGGACGAGATTCTGGCGCTCGACAATGACAATGCGCGCACAGTTGGACATGCGTATTCCTGTCGTCAGATCAACGCGTCGTTCCCCGTTCCCCCGAGCGGCACACTAGCGGAGAACCGAGGCGATGCGCCCCAACGTACCGCACCGATCGGCGCACCCGGATCGACGGTGTCGCGGAGCGGAACACCACTTGCTCCGCCGGGGCGTCACACAATCGCCCGGAACGGCCCCGGAAGGCAAATCGGCCGGGTGATTTCTGATTTTCTCCTGGGCCTTTTCCGATTGCCGGTGAGCGGTATTCTGCCGCCTGTCCCTTACGGCAAGACAATTGGAGAGTACGTACGTGGCTGACCAGGAAAAGTCCCCGCAGCCCGCTGCCGAGTCGCCGGGGCGCCTGCCGGAGGAGGACCGGCACGGCTTCGTCTCCGCGTTCGTGGGCGGCGTCCGCTCCGACGGTGAGCAGGGCAGGCCCGGCAAGCGGCTGGTGACGATCGGCATCGCGGTCGTCGCCGTGCTGGGCCTCGGCGCCCTCGCCATCGGCGCGCTCAACAGCCCGGCGGAGAAGAAGACCGAGGCCGCCGGCAAGGCGGCCCCGGCGGCCGCCACCGCCGGGGCCGACCACCACGAGAAGGGCAAGGAGTCCCCCACCGGCGGCGCCGGGACCGGCGGCGGTACGGGCGGGACGGGCGGCATCGGCGGGACGGGCGGCATCGGCGGCATCGGTGGCACGGGCAGCCAGGACCTCACCCCGGACGGGCGCCGGCACATACCCGCGCCGAACGCCCCTGACACCACGGGCTCCTCACACACCCCGCCGAGCCCGAAAGCCTCCCCCACCCCCACCACCAGCGGCAACGGCACGTTCCGGACCCGCAGCGTCGCCCCGGCGTTCACCGCCCTCGCAGGGTACGGCTGCCCGTCCAGCCCCACCGCCGGGGTCTGGATGAAGGACGCCAACTTCAACCTGAAGCGGGAGGGCTGGGTCAAGTCCGGCACCGGCGGCTACACGGGCTCCGGCTGTACCGGCCGGTATGTCTCCCTGCCGATGTCGGGATCGTCGACGAAGTACGACCCCGACCAGTACGTGCTGTGGAAGTTCGACTACCGCGCCAAGATCAAGGGCGCCGCGACCTGCCGCCTCGCGGTGTACATCCCGAACAACCCGAAGATCCTCTACGTCGGCGGCCACCCCGCCAAGTACGCGATCTACGACGCCGACCGCAGCGGCGGCACCCCCGCCGCCGCGTTCGACATCGACCAGGTCAACAGCCGCGGAAAGTGGCTGTCGCCCGGCCCGTTCAAGGTCAGCAGCGGTCATGTGACGCTGCGGATGTTCAACACCGGCGTCGACCACACGGCGGCGACGCAGTATGCGCACGACGTCGCCGCGCCGGTCCAGCTGAGCTGCGCACCCGCGTAACCGGACGGGCCGGGTCCCTGCCGCTCCGCGAGGAATCGGCAGGGACCCGGCCCGTTGCTGCCGGTACGTCGGCGGGCTCAGCCGTCCACGATGGGTTTGCCGGTCGGCTCGGGGAAGGCGGAGTTGTGGTCGGCGTGGGCGTAGTAGGTGCCCGCGCGATCCATCAGGACCATGTACCGGCCGACCAGTTCGATGGCGTTGGCGCACTCCATCAGCACGTTCTTCATGCTGGGGTACATCACCGGGCCGAACTTCTCGGCCGCCGCCCGCACGCCCGGGTCGTCCTTGATGAGGGGGCCGACGTCGGGCTCGAAGAACGTCGGCTCGTGCGGGTTGCGCCTGTCCACCAGCTGGTTCGGGCGCGGCTTGGGGATGTTGTCCTTGTAGGTCGCCTGCTCGCCGAAGACGGTGTGGGCGGCGTCGGCGGCGAGGACCTGCGACTTCAGGCTCTCGTACCCCGTGACCATGTCGGTGGAGGAGGTCCGCAGGAGTTCCATGCTGT
This sequence comes from Streptomyces sp. NPDC029159, assembly GCF_055564055.1. Classification (NCBI taxonomy): domain Bacteria; kingdom Bacillati; phylum Actinomycetota; class Actinomycetes; order Kitasatosporales; family Streptomycetaceae; genus Streptomyces; species Streptomyces sp. NPDC029159. The sequence continues at coordinate 551,223 of NZ_JBVHWT010000002.1, read as the reverse complement.
CGACGAGGTTGCCGATGTTGATGGTGAAGGCCGCGTGGCTGGGCGCCCTGGTCGGCGCCTTCTCCCCCTCGCCGCCCTCGGCCTTCGGCACCTCGGTGGTGATCGTCTCGGGTTGGGTCCAGAGCATCGACAGGACGGGCAGGTTCGTGACGCCGGGGGGCGGCGCCCCGTCGCCTCCCGTGTCCCCGCCGTCGCCGTCGGACGAGATGGGCGTCCGGTGGGGACCGTACCGGGAGTCTTTCGGTTCCACTGCCACAAGTGCCCTTCCGCCGTGATCACCCCGGGTGAAAGCCGGTTCCACCCATCCCATCCAATGCAGGTACACAGCGGACAGGTCCCCGTTCGGTGACGTCCCGTCGCCCCTGATCAGTGACGCGGCAGGCGTCGGAAGAGGGACCTGCTTCGGAGTCATCCGCGCACTTAAAGTCACCGTGTGGCCTCTCGCAGCTTCACCCTCAACGAGTTCCGGATCGAGCTGGACCGGCTCCACGACACCATCGGCACGGTGGGCGGATGCACCGCCGCCATCGAGGCGGACATCGCCGCCGTGAAGGAAGCCTTCCGGCTCGCCGAGTCCGTCTGGCAGTCCCGGTCCAGCGCGACCTTCTCCGGCCTCCAGCGCGAGTTCAGCGAGCACATGGACACGCTGGTCACGCTGTTGCACGAGATGAAGCGACGGATGCAGGCGGCGTACGACATGTACCAAGAGGTCGAGACCAAGAACACGAAGAACTTCCACAAGTAGCACCAGGGGTGCCGTCCGGTCCGCACGGGCCCGGACGGCACCCCGCACGCGGAGGGCGTCCACCGTGTCCCTGCCGTCCGGCGGGCGCCTGCGTCCGGACATCCCTCAGGGAGCCTTCCTGCCCATTGGTGCGGAGGCGGCTCCCTCGTACGGCCCCAGGAGCAACGGTGAGCCCCAGCCAGGAACCCCAGTCCGGCCCCCCGGTCATATACGGCCAGGTCGGCGGCGTACACGAGTCGATCAGGGTCGACGGCGAGGCGCTCCGCACGTACGGGGAGCAGATCGGTGGGCCCGACGGTGCGGGCGGGCTCGTCTCGGACATCGGTGACGAGGTGTCCAAGATCTTCAAGTCGTTCACCGACCTCCAGCTCGGCTGGGCGGGTCAGACGCAGGAGGAGGCCGGGGCCTTCTTCCAGCGCCTCGACGCCTGCATGACGAGCCTCTTCGGCAAGGGCGGCGACACCGAGAGCCAGGCGAACAGCGTGCTGGCCCGGGTCGCCTTCTCGCTGACGCTGGCGGGCAACAATTACCTCTCCGCGGAGGAATCGGCCGCTCAGGAGTTCGGCGCCTTCGCCGGCGGACTCCTCACCTGGTGGGCTCCCCCGGGAAAACAGGAGAGCATCACCGACCCCACGAAGTCCGCGATCAGCGAAGTATTCCCGTCGTGAATTCCGCAGTACGTCGTCACACCTCTCCGCTGACGCTCGCTTGCGTTTTTCTTGCGTTCCGCTGACGTCTCGCTGATATTCCCAGCTCGCGCCTTCCCCGGGCCCGGCTCTCCCCTTTCCTTTCCGTCTCTCTCCACCAGGTGATGTCGCCATGTACGAGCCCGATCCGACCATTGCCGACAACATCTACGTCCTCGGCAACGCGTGGATTGATTTCGGCGACATGCTGTGGGAAAAGCTGACCGCCATGGACACCTCCGTACAGGACATCCAGTGGTCCGGTGACGCCCACGAGATGGCCGTCGTCTGGGCCTGGGCCCTGGTGCGGGAGAGCAAGTTCAAGCCCGCCATCAACCACGCCTGGGACGTCGGGAACGCGATCAACGCGTACGGGGACTTCATCAAGGACGTGCAGGCCAAGGAGTTGCACGCGGCGCAGATGCAGGCGATCAAGACGATGATCATCGGCCTGCTCTCCCTGGTCGCCGTCGTCGCCCTGGCGGTGCTGCTGCCGCTGGGCACGATCCTGGCGGCGCTCACCTCGGTACTGGAGGCCATGGGCGTCGTCATGGAGGGCATCGCCCTGGCCGCCGCCTACGCCGGTGCCGTCGCCATCGACGTGATCTTGAACGTCGTCGTGCAGATCGGTGCCGACATGGCGGCGGAGGCGTTCGCGTCCGCCGTCACCCACACCGACATGCCGGACTTCGGCAGCAAGGAGTGGTGGAAGCACGAGGCCCTGAACATCGGCCTCGCGGGCGGTTTCAGCCTCCTCGGCCCGGGTCTGAAGGGGCTGGGCGCGCTGCGGCGGGGGCTGGGCGATCTGGGGCGCGGCCCGAAGCTGACGGCGCCGAAGTTCGACCCGAAGGTCGAGGCGCCGCCGATGGGCGGCGGCACGGGAGCGGCCGGGTTCGGCGCGCCGAAGGGGTCGGTCGCCCCGCCGCCGGGCCTCGGCAACCTCAACGGCGATCTCGTCAACAAGCTGCCCCACGAGACGGGTGGCGTCCTCCCGAACCGCGGCAACGTCCAGCCCTTGAAGACGGACCCGGTCCGCCCCGGCGGCGAGATCCCGGTGAACGCCAACCCCCACCCGGCGGGTCCGCCGCGCGAGACCCCGGGCGGTGTCCCGCCCCGCACCCAGGTCACGCCGCCGAACAGCGCCCGGCCCCAGGGCGAGATGCCGCACCAGCCGCCGAACGGTGCCCACCCCCAGGGCGAGGTACCGCACCAGCCGGGTACCGGCCCCGGCACCACGCACAGCCCGAACCTGTCGCATGTCGACCCCGCGCCCGCGCACGTCCCGGCGGGCCGGAACACCGCGCCCCCCGCGGGCGCGCCGCTGGCCGACGAACGGCCCGGCGGTGCCCCCGCCGGCCGCCCCGAGCAGCAGAGCGGCCCGGGGGCAACGCCGTCGCAGAAGGGCGCGCCGACATCGTCGCGGACGGCGGACGAGCACACCGGGGTGCCGCCCGTGACGCAGGTGTCCGAGCACGGTGCGAACAACCCCGGCGCACAGGGCAAGGGCACGCAGAACGTCGGGGAGGGGGGCCTGCAGAACGTCCCGGGCAAGGCGCGTCTGGAGGCCACGCCGCCCGGCCGCGCCCCCGCGGGCGACGTCGCAAGGTCCGAGACGCCGCACCAGACGGCCCCCAACGGCCGGGGCGACAACCTCACGCCCAACGGCACCAAGGGGCAGGACACCACCGGCAACGTCGGCAACGCCAAGACCCAGGACGCCACCGGCACCCCCGGCAACACCAAGCCCCAGGACGTCACCACGCCCGGGGCGAAGGACGCCAAGTCCGGCGCGGAGCACGGCAGGCCGCAGCAGACGGCTCGGAACGAGCCCCAGCCGGCGTCCACCGAGGGGAAGCCCACAGCGCAGAAGTCCACGCCGGCGACGCCCCCCGAGAACAAGCCGTCGGTCGAGCACAAGCCGGCCGGCGACCGCACCGCCGCCGGCTCGTCGAAGGAGCTGACGACCAAGAGCGAAGGGAACGCCACCAGGAACAACGCCCGCAACGAGAGCGGGCGGACGCAGACCGGGGCGCCGGAGCGCACGGAGCCCACCTCGGCGTCCTCCGCCGGCAAGGACGGCGACGTCCACGACGCCGCGGCCGGGAGCCGCAGCAGCACCGACCACGCCGCGATCTCCCGCACCGCGGACGACGCCGTCCACCACGGCCCCGGCCCCAGCGCCCCCCTGCACGCGGGCAGCGGTCCCGCCGGGCGTGCGGCGGGCGAGGCCGAGCAGTCCGCTGCGGCCGCCGCGAAGGAGGCGGACGCCGCCAAGGCGAAGACGTGGGCCGCCGAGAGCGACACCCTGAAGAAGAACACCGCCGAGAAGCTGGCCACCACCGAGCGGGCCCAGAAGCTCGCCTCGGACGAGCACTTCGCCGACGGCGGCCGGAAGCTCCAGGAGAAGTTCACCGACACCACCGGCTCGTCCAAGGCGCTCCGTTCGCTGAACGACGTCGAGCGGCAGAAGGTCTTCGACGGGCTGGTGGGCGACGCCCGCACGAAGTTCGACGACCTCTTCGGGCCGTTCCGGGAAGGGCGTGACGTCCGCCCCGGTGACCTCACCAAGGCTGAGCAGCAGTGGCAGAAGGAGCTGGACAAGCTCGGCGACACCATCCGGGGGCGCGCCCAGCTCCACAAGCTCCAGGCGAAGGTGGACGCGCGGATCGAGACGAAGGCCGCCGAGGCACGGACGCAGTGGCGCGCCGAGGGCCATGAGCCGGAACTCATCGACCGGGCCGCCAAGGAGTACGAGGAGGCCCTGGGGCATGCCGCGGACGCCACGTACGGCGAGCTGAAGTCGAAGCCGCACTGGCAGGTGAGCAACAAGGGCCAGCGGTTCGACCAGATGGCCGACGGCCTGCGCAAGGGGCTGCCCGACCGGCTGGGCCGGGAGATCGAGTTCCAGGGGACGGTCGACAAGCACCTCGACGCCTGGCAGGAGTTCGGCGCCGGACTGAGCAAGGAGGAGAGCGCCGCGCTGCACCAGCGCTATGCGCACGGCGGGAAGCAGGCGTTCGGCGATCTGGTGGACGAGGAGGCCGCGAAGCTGCTCGCCACCAAGCGGCGCACGCGACCGTTCGCCCAGCTCAGCGCCAAGGAGCAGCAGCTCGCCCGTGACCTCGCGGTGAAGAAGTGGCCGCTGCGGGAGGAGGAGTTGATCAAGCGGCTGGACGCGGAGATCCAGGCGGGTAAGGACCTCCGGCGTTTCGTCGACGATCTGCCCACCCGCCTCGACAAGGACCTCGCGAACCGGCCCGGCCCCGCGCACACGAAGGGGCCGCTGGCCGACAGTGTCCACGCCTCACTGAAGCGCGACGCCGAGACGCTCCTCGACGACCTGCGCCACAAGCCGATGAAGACCGGCGCGCAGGACATCAGGGAGTTCACCGAGAACGGGCTGTCCAAGCTCGACCGGAGCCTGGACGGGCGGTTCCGCTTCGAGAGCGGCGTCCACGAGCGGTGGAACAGCCACCAGCGTCCGGCCGATGACCTCGGTACCCACGGCGAGCAGGTACGCGGCTGGCAGAACGAGCTGCGGCACCGCGCCGTCACCGACATCCGCAAGGGCCTGGGCACCGACTACTCCCCCACGCACGTCGACGACGCGCTGGCGAAGCTCGACTCGTCGCTCACCGACATCGGCAAGGCGACGCCGGAGCTGCGGGCGGGCGCCGAGCGGCTGCCGCAGACGACCGCCGAAGCACGGGCCGCCTGGGACGAACTGGCCTCGGGACACCCGGAGTTGAAGCCTTCCACCGCGGACCGCATGTGGGAGGAGTTCCACCACGACTGGATGTCCGGACACGGCAAGATCTGGTCGGACGGCCGGCTGGACGGCGTCAGTTGGCACACCCCTGAGCGGGCACCCGAGGTCCCGTACGACGCGGCCCGTGCGGCCGAGCACCAAGCGGCCCGGGACCGGCTCCTGGACCACTACGAGACGCTCGTCGATGTGGCCGGGACGCGGGATCGCCACCTGGCGCGCCTGGCCGACGACGTACGGAACGCCGCCCGGGAGTGGCAGCCGCCGCACCAGCGGTTCGAAGGTGCGGCCCGGACCGCGGAGCATGCCGCCGGGCTGGCCAAGGAAGCGGCCGGGTCGGCGCGGCAGGCGGCCGCGGCCGCGAAGGAGGCCGCCGGGGCGCTGGAGCGGGTCGCCGGGAAGGGCGGCCCGGGCGAGGCGGTGCCGCCGAAGTCCCTCGCGGCCGAGGAGCGGGCCACTCCGCACGGCCGGGAGAGCACCGCCCCCGGCGAGGAGCTGCACGGGGACGTCGCCACGGTCAAGGAGGCCCAGGGCACGGCCCGTTCCGCCGAGGAGGCCGCGACCGCGGCGCGGGACGCGGCCGCCCGGGCGTGGGATGCCGCCCAGGCGGCGGCGGCCGGACGGGTCGAGCAGAGCGGCGCGGCGCACACGGCGGACCTGCTGTCCGCCGCCAGGGAGGCCGCCGAGGCGGCGGAGAAGGCCGCGGCGCAGGCCCTGCGCGCCGCCGACGCCGCAGGTGACGCGGCGGCGGCCGCCCGGCGTGCCGCGCACGCGGCGGAGGACTCGGGGGCGCACCACTTCCGCGACCTGATCGGCCGTGACACGGCGTACGCGCCCGGCGCGGCCGACATCAAGGCGGTGCTGGACGACGCCGCCACGGAGCTGCGCGGCCGGTTCGACAAGCTCACCGAACTGCCCGAATCCGGCCTGGTGAAGAGCGCCGACCGGGAGGGGCTGCACGACTCCTGGTCGGCGTCCCACCAGAAGGTCATCGACGAGCTGCCCACCCGCTTCGACCGGCGCTACCGCGACGGCGACTGGGCCCCGGCCGCCGACAAGGCCGTCGACGACGCGCTGGCCACCCCGGAGTTCCGCACCGACCCGCTGCCCGATGACCTCGTCCGCCAGGTCAAGGACCGGTACGCGCACGAGCTGGCGGCGGCGCGGAAGGCCGGGGCGGACGGCGGCGACGCGGTCGGCACCGTCCGCGACCTGCTCGACTTCGCCCGCCGGGCGGAGCGGCACGCCGACGACCTGATGAAGCGGTACGACCTCGGCGGCGCGGACCGCGCCGGGCAGAGCGCCGCCCGCGACGAGTGGCGGACCACCGCCCGCGGCCGGCTGCTGGACACCTACCGCGACGCGCGGGGCCTCCACGCCACGGGCGTCGAGGCGCGCGAGGCATCCGATCTGGTGCTGAACGGCGCCGCCCGGAAGCTGGAGGAGCAGCTGCACATCGAGCGGCAGCTGCCGGAGCTGCGGGACGAGCTGTACGAGGTGGCGTTCCGGCACGACATGGACCGCGAGCTGGTCGGCACGGCCATGCGGAGCCTGGAGAAGGATCTCCGGGCCGCGGTGGACGACGCGTTCGACACGTTCCACGCGGGCGGCAAGGCCGATCCGCACGCCGCCGGGCGCGCGGCGGGCCACGGCCGGAACGCCATGGCGGCGATGACCGGCGAGCGCGCGCTCGCCGCGCGGCTGCGGTTCCACGAGGAGCTGGAGGGCCGGCTCCACGACCTGCGGTCGCGGGCCGACGCCGAGTCGTCGTCGCTGCTGAACGACCCGGTGAGCGTCGAGCGGGTGCACGACAAGCTCGCCGCGGAGCTGGAGAAGGTCGCCGACAAGCATCTGGGCGGCGCGCGGACTGGCCGGTCGCCGCTGGCGGGCGGCGGCCGCGATCCGCGCTTCCACCAGTGGCGCGAGGAGTCCCGGACCGTTGTGGACCGCTTCGCCGCCGAGACGGGGATCGATGAGGCCCGGCAGCTCGCCACCCGGAAGGCGGGCGAGATCTTCGAGAGGAAGTTCGGCGACGAGCTGCTCCACCACGTCCCGGACCGCGGCAGGTGGTCCGGCGGCGACGAGGTGGCCGCCGCGTTCCGGCGCGACTGGGTCGCCCTGGAGGACCACTTCCGTCACCCCGGTGCCACCGATCTCAAGAACTGGCTGGACGTCGAACGGAACGGCATCGACGACTTCCAGAAGGGGCTGGATCACGCGTGGGCGCAGCGGCAGCCGCACCCCGCGCCGGACCCGAAGGGGCAGCAGCCGGCGGAGACCGCGCCCGTAGGCACCCGTGACTCCGTGCCTCCCCCCGCCGGCAGGGATGCCGCGCACGGCCCCGGCCGGGAGCTGACCGGGGAGCGCGGGACCCCGGGGCCCACCGCCCAGGATCTGACCCGTACGCCGGAGCGCACACAGGACGGCCCCTCGGCGCAGCAGCAGATCACCGAGGCCACGCCGCAGGAGCAGAACGCCGGCCGGCGCCCCGAGGAGCAGCAGGTCCGGGAACAGGCCACCCGGGAGCAGTCCGCGCAGGGCCCGGGCCGTACCCGGGAGCAGGTGCCAGCCGCTCCGGGGACCACCCACGCGTCGCCGGAGCTGCACACGGTCGGGGCGCAGGGCTCCGGGCACGCCCAGCAGCAGACGTTCGTTCAGGAACCCTCCCTGTTGCGGCAGCCGAGCCGTTTCCGGCCCGACGACCTGTCCCAGCGGTCCTGGGAGTACCACCGCTCCCACCTCGGCACCGACGCCCTGCACCGCGGTTTCGACGCGACACGGCAGGCCGCCCGCCTCCGAGGGGAGTTCGACAGCCACTTCGCCCGCGGTGTCGAAGACGGGCTGACCGAGAGCGCGGCTGCCGATGCCGCCTCGCGCACGGTGGGCCCCGCGTACCGGCAGGCCCGCGCCGACTGGGCGGAGCGGGAGGGGCTGCGGCAGGAGTTCCGCGCGGCGCTCCGGCAGGGCCCGCTCACACCCCGGTCCGGCCAGGCCCCCGGCTGGATGACGTGGGAGGACGATTTCACCCGTACCGAGCACTTCTGGGACGACCGGGCGTCGGAGTGGTACAAGGCCCAGCTCACACAGCTGGAGGGCGAGTACGTCGAGGCACACACCGCGCAGGCCGCCGACGGGCAGGCGCGGGACATCTCCCAGGAGTGGAACCGCACGGTCCGCGCCGCGGCACAGCGGCTCCGTACCCTTGCCGCGCCGATGGGGCACCTCATCGGCGAGTTCACGACGTACAGCCGCTCCTACGACTTCGTGCCGGACTCCGGCTGGAGCGCGGCGACCACCCGCTGGTTCGAGGCCGAGCGGCACCTCTACCGCGCGCAGGCGATCGAGTCCCTGGAGCGTGACCCGAGCGCGTCGGCCGAGGTCAAGCAGGCGTACGCGGAGCGGATGGCGGTGCTGCGGCGCGGCGCCGAGCTGCGGGAGAACCCGGATCTGCTCGCCGATGCACCGGCCCTCGCCACGCCCGTCCCGACGCATGCGGCGCCCGATGACTGGCGGACAACGGTCATGCACGCCGCCGAGCACCACCTCACGTCTCAATACGGGGAGTTGCTCGCCCGGGAGAGTGAGGACGCCGCGCACCGGCAGCAGGTGCGCGAGAGCGTCGAGGAGTGGGCGCGGGACGCCGGCCGGCCGCTGTCGCCGCAGGAGGCGGAGCAGCTGACCGAGGATGCCTCCCGCCTCCGCGAGGACGGTGTCACCCCGGAGGAGCTGCGGGAGTCCGCCTTGGGCCGGATGGCCGTGGACGCCGTACGCGAGACCGCCCACGCACGGGGCCGTGCCGCCTTCGACCGCGCCGTGCAGTCCTGGAGCCGGGCGCTGCTCGCCCCCGGCGCCGCGTCCCCCGCCTTCGCGCTCGACGAGGAGCTGATCGCGCGGGTCGCGGAGGAGGAGTGGGAGCTGTTCGCGCAGCGGCTCGACGTCCACGTCCGGGCGACCTTCGCCGCGCCCGCGGACGCCCGGGGCACCCGTTTGTCCGCCAACGTCCGGGCCGGGGTGCGGCAGTTGCACACGCTGCTCGCCCCGCTTCCCGAGGCACTGGACCTGCGCGCCTTCCGTATCGATGAACTCCGGCGCGCGGAGCGGGAGTTCGACGAAGCCGTCGCGGCCTTCACGGACCAGCCGTCGAAGGAGCAGCGGACCCTGCTCACGTCGTTCGGGGCACAGGGCACCGCTCTGTCCCGGGCCGGGCTCGACGCCCTGCGCGAGCGGCACCTGACCGAGGTGAACACGGCGTTCTCCCGGAATCTGCGGCCGGACACCCTCGCGGCGGCACGCGGGGAGAGCCCCGAGGCGCTGGCGCGGTGGCAGCAGGTGTACGAGGCGACGGTGGCGGAGCTGCCGGCGCAACTGGCGCGCCAGGCCGCCCGCGAGGCGGTTCTGACGCGTGCGCTCCAGGACGTCACGGACGCCGCCACGCCGCTGGCCGAGCACGCGGACGCGGAGGCGTTCCTGCGGCACTTCCCCGCCCTGGCGCCCGCGCAGGCGCTCGCCGCCGCCGTCGCGCCGGTGCAGCACGCCACCGCGAGCGCGGTGAACGCCGCGTTCGACCGGGCCGTCGCCGATGACCAGGCGCCGGCCGGCTGGGAGGCCACGTACACCGGGCTGACCAGTGCCGCTGTGCTCCACCCGCGGCTCGTGGCGGTCGCCGCCAAGGTGTCGGCGCTCGCCGGGACACAGGCGGCGTTCGCGCAGGCGCTCACGGAGTGGCGGGCCGCGAACCCTGCGCTCACGCTGTCGGACGAGGCGGCCGAACGGGCCGCGGCCGGATTCCGCGAGCGTGCGGCGGCCGACTTCGACGCGTCCTTCGCCGGGGCGCACTCCGGGCCGGCGGAGCTGACCGGCGGCCTCATCGACTGGCGGCTGCGGTGCGCGCGGCTGGCGGAAACCCTCGACGCCCACCTCCACTTCGAGGCGGAGGTCCCGGCCGCGCTGCGCGCCGCGGGCGCCGCGTTCGACGCCCTGGCCGGCCCCCACACGCTCGACGAGGCCACCCGCACCCGCCTCGGGGAGCGGTTCACCGACGACCTGATGACCGCCTACCGCCGGGTCTGGGCGCCGTACGACCTCGCGACGTCCTGGCACCACGACGACGCCGGCCCGGCGTCCGCCACGCGGACCGGCTCTCCCGCGCTGGCCGGCTTCGCGTCCGGGAAGGCGGCATTCGGTACGGCCCGGACCGCCTCGCACGAGGAGTTCCCCGCCGCGCCCGCAACGACGCAGGTCGTGACCGTCCCGCATGCGGTGCCTTCGGTGTCCGGGCTGCCGCGGCCGCTGACCCGTTCCCAGGCCGCCCTGGAGGAGCTGGCGGCGGCCGCGGGCGCGGTGCGGCGGGCCCGGGCGGAGCACACGGCGGACGAACACGCCGCGTTCGACGCACCGGTGGCGCGGGCGGAACGGCACTTCACCCGGGTGCGGGCGGAGTGGCAGGCGGCGCTGGCCGCCGAGGCGACCGCGGCACTGCCGGCGTTCCGGGTGGACGCCGACGAGGCCGCGGCGCAGCTTCGGCAGGCGTCCACGGCGCGCCAGGAGGCGGACAGCGCCCACGCGGCGGCCGACCGGGCGCACCAGCAGGCCCAGGCCGCGCTGCTGAGCGGGATGTATGTCTACGTCAAGCTGATCCTGGCCGGGCAGAGCACGCCGGCGGACCAGGCACACGCCACGGACGTGCGGCGGCGGAGGCCGGCCGACGCGGAGCTGCGACAGGCGAAGAAGCGGCTGTCGCAGGCGCGGACGGCCGTGCAGCAGGCGGCGACGCAGCTGGCGGAGGCCGGGCGGAAGGCGCAGCGGGCCCACCAGACCTGGGCCGCGGCCCAGGAGAAGTCGGCGGTGGCACAGCAACTGCTGGACGCCGCGACGCGGCGCGCCGGTCTGTCCCCCGTGGCGGCGAACGCCCCGGCCCCCCGGCAGGTGGGCGAGTGGCTGCTGCCGCTCGGCGCGGCACCGCTCGCGCAGTCCGCCACACCGGCGCTCACGGACGCGGCGCACCACCCGGTGACGGTGCTTCAGATGCCGCCCACCGTGGTGGACGGTGCGCTGGAGAGCGCCGAGGACCATGTCGTCCACGAGTTCGGCGCCGCCGGGGCGTACGCGCGGGCACAGTTGGACGTCGAGGCGAGCCTGCGGGAGTACGACGCGCTCGTCCGGTCCGACCGGCAGGCCCGGCGTGGTACGCAGCCCGCGGACCGGGCCGCCCTGGAGGCACTCGACGCGGACCTCACCAGGGCACGCGCCCGGCTCGACGCGGCCGCGACGGCCCTGCGGGACGCGTGGATGCGCCACGACCGGGCGCAGCGCGCGGCGTTCGCCCACCTCACCACGGCGAAGGGGACCCTCGCGGTCGGTGCCCCGGCACCGCAGACCGCCGCCCCGGCCCACGCCCAGGTCTCCGACGGCAGCGCCTCGCACGACACGTCGCAGCAGCAGCCCGTCCAGCCGCCCCAGGCCGTCACTCCGGCTCTGGCACAGGCCATCGCCAACCAGGAGTTCGTCGCCGCCTTCGTCGGTCACCTGACCTCGCCGGCCATCGACGTGCCCGCGCTGCTGGCGCTGGTGGCCCGCCACGCCCGGCGCACCGACGGCTTCGCCCGCGACGACATGGACCGCATGTTCCACGGAGTGACCGGCCGCACGGTCCCCGCCGCCCTCGACCTCCTCGTGCGGCGCACGCGCACGCTCACCCCGGCGGACGCCGCACGGATCCTTGAGCACCTGTACGGTCCGGCGACACCGGGCGGCCGGTGGGACATCGATCTGCGCCATGTCGCCGAAGGGATTCCGCTGCCCCAGCTGCCGCAGGTCGAGGCGTTCGCGCTGCGGCTCCACCTCCTCCTGCGCGACCGCCTCGTCCCCCAGACCCTGGACATGGTCCGGGGGCTGCGCCGGGACCTGCGCAAGATCTGGTCCGTCGAGGACGCCTTTGCGAGGCTGGACCAGGACGGGCTGCGGTACCGCCTCACCCTCGCCGCCGCGCTCGTCCCCGACCCCGATCAGTTCCTGCTGCAGACCGCCAAGGCACTCGGCGACGTCACCCGTACGGCGCCCGTCTCCGAGCGAGGCGCGCGGAACTGGTACAAGCGGTTGAGGGCGCTGAAGTACCAGCATCCGGGGTACACGGCGCCGCTTCCCCTGCCCAACCGGCACCCGGAGGACGGGTGCTTCCTCCGCGCCCACATCATCGCGATGCGGCTCCGGCAATGGGACACCGCCGTCCGCAAGATCATCGTCGCCCGTACCGACCCGGACCTGACCGTCGAGTCCGCGCACGCCGGGGGCGTCGCCGCCCGGCTCGGCACCGAATCCGTGGTCTGGCGTTACCACATCGCCGCGGCGATCCCCGTCCAGGAGGCGGGCGGCGGGGAGTCGCTGAGGGTGATGGACCCCGCTCTGGAGTCGGGGCCGCTGACCGTCACTGAGTGGCTGGGGGCGGTCGGGGTCGATCGGTGGGATCCGCAGAACCCGCCGCAGCAGTTCGACGAACCGCTCCCCGAGGTGCGGGCTCGCCTCTACGCGGACATGTGCGCGCACCCCGAGAGGTGGTCGTTCGGCGAGCGGGGCACCGTCGTCCCCGCCCCCGGCCGCACCGTCGTGGTGATCACCGATGAACACGCCTACTCCCTCAACGCCATCATGCCGCGCGTCCCGGTGCCGGACTCGCTGCGGGAAACGGACGAGCAGCACCGGAGTCGCGGTGTGGGCCTGCTCTGGGAACACACCGACAAGCACATCAAGCGCACCCGCCTGCACAAGGCCAGGCTGGGCGTGGAGCGGTGGCGCCGCGATCCCGACAACGCGCCGTCGCAGGGCTGGGCCAAGCGGACCTTGGACACCCTGATCCGGGACAACATGCTGCGCGAGACCGACCCCTTGGCGGTGGAGCTCCGCACCATGCTGCCGGCCTCGGATCCCGAGGGCCTGTTCGAGATCCCCGAAGGGCTCTCCGACCCCGCCGCCTACCTGTCCGCCGCGTTCGCGCGCTCGCTCGCCCTGGACTCGACGGCCACCCCTGGTGAGCAGACGGCTCCCGCCCCCTCCGGCACCCACGCGTCCGGTCAGGCCCCGCAGGGCTCCGCGCCGGCCTGGGATCTGCCCGCCCCGGACACCCAGAGCGCCACGCAGCCCCATCCGGTGGCGGCCGCCCCGGCCCGCACGGTCGGCGGCTGGCTGCGGAACACCGGCGCGAGCGCGCGGGAGGCGGAGCTGAGCCGCCGGTTCGGCACGCTCATCGGTGCCGGACCGGACGACGGCTATCACTTCGGCCACCTGATGCTGGACCGGATCGAGCAGGTTCTCGGCGCCCTGCCGCGCCGCGACGTGGAGGAAAACCCGCAGCTCACGGCGGTCACCGGCGACACGACCGGCACGGCCGTCAGCGCCTGGCGACCCGCCGACCGGACCCTCCGTCTCACCCGCCCGTTCCGCATGCCGTCGTGGCTGGCCACCCGGCCCGGTGCCGACGACACCGCGCTGCGGTGGGTGCGGGATCTCGTCACACCCGGCGACCACGAGAGCCTTGCCACCGCCGACCTCCTCGCTCCCAGCGGGGCGCCGCGCCAGATCTCCGGTGTGCCGCCGCGCGGCAACCTCGTCGACTGGGTACTGCGGCACGAGGTGGGCCGCTCCGTCGACGCCCGGACGCGGTGGGCGCAGGAGCACGCCCACAAGCCGGAGTTCGGCGGCTGGCGGACGTACACCGGCGGGGAGATCTCCGAGGTCGCCACGGCGTTCCTCGCTCTCGCGGGTCTCACCGCAACCACCTTCGCCCCGGCCGCCCCGGGTGCCCGGACGTTCGACGGCCTCGTCACGGAGGTGACGTCCCACCTCACGCCGGTGGCGCAGGCCGACGGGCCGGACCCGCAGCGGATCGCGCGGATCCCCGAGCAGCTCGCCGACGGCGACGCGGAGCTGTTCGGGAAGCTGACGGCCATGGTCACGCTCCTGCGGGACGCCATGGCCCAGCCGTGGACGCGGGACGGCGGCGGCGCCGGCCTGCTGGAGCACGACGGGCGCATCTACCAGACCCACCCGGAATCCGGCGCGTGGCTCAGCTACCTTGCCGACGCCCGCGCCCACGCGGTGTCCGCCTACCAGTTCGCCACGCCCGGCGCGTGGTTCGCCGAGGCGTATGCCGCCTACCACGCCCCGCAGCAGACCGTTCCGCTGCGGGAGCTGCTGCACCCGGGCGTGCGGGAGTGGTTCCGGCGCGAGGCCGAGCCGCCGGAGCTGGAGCTGGAACTCGTCGAGGACGGCGCCCGGGAGTCGGAGCTGGAGCTGACGACGTCGGACGGCGCGCAGGTCAAGGCAGCCGACATCGACAACCTCCTCATCGTCTCCCCCGGCTCCCTGCGGCCCGCCGGCCGCTCCTTCCACACCGCCGACGACATGCGGGAGCGGCTGCTCACCCACACCGATCTCGACCTCACCAAGCGGCACTTCGCGCACTTCGACCCCGAGCGGCAGGTCCGCGTCCCGGACGGGGACGGCGGGCACCTCGTCCGGCACACGGTGTCCGGGAGCGATCTCGACACCGTGCCCTGGCAGGCGGGCGACGATCTGTATCTGGCGCTGCTGCACGGGGAGAAGGGCTGGTTGACCGTTCCGGTGAACGGCAGGCCGGTCCGGATGTCGGGCACGCACTTCGGCCGGATGCTGCGGCGGCGCGACAGCGTCGTCGCGCTGAAGGAACGCGCGGGGAACAAGGCGTGGATCCTGCTGGCCGCCTGCGAGGCGGCGGCCACCGACGCGGCGGGCAACTCCATCGCGCAGCAGCTCGCGGACGCCACCGGCATGAACGTCGTCGCGCCGACCACCAAGGTGGCCGCCACCCCGCACATCAAGGAATTCAGTTTCCTCCTCTACCACGACGCCCAGGGCAACCGCGGCGCGTGGCGGACCTTCACCCCGCAGCAGGCCGCGGCCTCGGCGCCGCACGCCGCCGCTGCGGTCCCGGCCGGGGCCATGGTGCCGCCCGCCGTCATCGACGTACCGCGGCCGGCGCCGCAGTCCAACAAGGAGCTGCCGCGGGACACCGTGGAGGAGGCGCCGCGGGACACCGTTCAGGAGCCGCCGCGGACCGAGGACGCGGCGGCGCACCAGGCCGTCGCCCCGGCGGAGCCGCACCTCGCGTGGCTGGGCGGCCGGCGGGCGAACAGCGCCCTGGAGCCCCTGCGTGACGCCGGCCTGACGGCGCTTTACGACGCGCTCCACCCCACGGAGCGGTTCGGCCACGGCCACGCCGTCCCCCGGCTCATCGCCCTGCGCCGACTGGTCGACCTGGCCGCGCGGGAGGCCGGGCACGCGCCCGCCCTCCTGACGCCCGCGGTGCTCGACGGGCTCGTCCGGGAGGTCTTCCCCACCACACGGACCACACAGATCGACGACGAGAGCCGCCGGCTGCTGGTCGGCGTCGCGCAGGACGCCAAGCGGCGGGGGCAGCCCCTCACCGTGGAACGCCTCCGCGCGGTCGGGGCCCGCCACCAGGCCCCCGTCACCATCGACGTCGGCACCGTGCTGCCCCAGTCGCCGTCCGGCACCGACCGGGCGCCGGGCGCACCGGCGACCGCCGTGGTCGAGCCGCCGGCCCTCCTCGACCAGTGGCTCACGCTGCGGTACCGCCTGGCCGCCGTGCCCCGCGGGACCGTGCCTCCGGTCGCGGCCCGGCAGGTCGCCGCGCAGCTCCTGGCAGCCGGTCCGGGGGCGACCTCGCTCGTACGGTTCGGCGCCCCGCGCCCGTCGCTGCTCGCCGTCAACCTCGACGGCCGGGTGCTCTGGACCGAGTCCGGCGGCCCCCTGTGGCACACCGACGCCGCTGTGCTGCTGCCCGCCGGTCCGGTCACCGTCGACTCCGTCGACGTGGACGCCACCGGCAGGCTGCTCACGGAGCCGTCCGCCCTGCGCGCGCTGGGCGACGACGCGGACCTCTTCCCCGAACTCCCCGCCGACCTCGACGCCCTGCGCGCGCTCGACGCCGCGGCCCCCTCGTCCACCGGCACGCTGCAGGACACGCGCGGCCTCCTCCCCGCGGCGTCCGAGCCGGACACGGCCGTCATGGCGAGCGAAGAGTTCGCGGACGAGGTCTACGAGGTTTTCGAGACCTACTGGCTCTCCACCGGCCCGGCCACGGGAACGGTCGGCGCAACGGCCCAGGAGGGCGACGGCGGGACCGACGGCGGACTCCACGACGAGGCCGACGACGGGAGCGGCATCTTCGAGGAAATCGTCGAAGAGGTCATCGAGTTCTACGAGTTCCCCGCAACCGCACCGGCCTCCCGCCCGGTCGGGACGGAGCAGGTCTTCGCCGCCCCGGCGGACCAGGAGATCCGGACGTACGACGAACTGCACGTGACCTTCCCGGATGCCCCCGTGCCGCCGGTCGGCTTCGGCGTCGAGCGGGTCGCCGGGCAGTCGGCACAGTTCCCGCTCGGCCTGTTCGGCTCCGTCGTCGCCTTCGGCGACATCCGCTTCGACGGCAGCGTCCTGCCCGGCGGCCCGCCCTCCGGCGTCCTCGGTGACCTGGTCGCGTCGCTGCTGCCGGCCGCGGGCGACATCGGCGAGGCGCTCCACGGCCGCCTGACGTCCTCCGTCCGCGCCCAACTCGGCGGATATCTGGACCAGTTGGGGGCGAACAACCTGTCCCGGCGGCTCGTCGACGGGGGCCTGACGCTCATCGTGCCCGGCGGCTCCCGGCACGCCGAGCACACCGTCCGCGTCCGGCTGGCCGGCATCCACCGCCACCGCGCCACCCCCACCGCCTCGCCCTACCGGCCGTACGGCGAGAAGCTGATCGGCCCGCAGGAGGCGACCACCAACCGTTCGACGGGCAGTTCGGAGAACGCCGGCGCCTCCGTCGGGCTGAGCGCCGCCGTCAAGGTGCCGCTGGCGCCGGGCAACGTCCCGGTCACCCCCAAGGCGAGCGTCGGCCTGTCGTCGTCCCGCTCGTACGACCAGAGCCGGAGCACCAACGCGTACACCAACCCGTCCCTGGGCTACAGCGGCGAGCTGGCGCACTTCACCTTCGCCGATGTCCGGCTGGAGGTCACCACGGCGGGCCCGGGGGTGCCGGTACAGGGCCGGACCCGCTCGGAGCAGGGCGAACTCCTCGTCGCCTTCCCCACCGAGCTGGTGGAGCCGGCCACGAACCGGACCGTCACGCCGTGGCACGCCACGCTGCCCGCCGCCGCGCCCGACGCGCTGCGCCGCCGGTTCACGCAGGAGGTCCTGCGGTTCTTCTCCGTCGGGCAGCACATCGGCGGGCTCGGGCGCCTGCGCGACCAGCTGATCCACGCCTACCCGGCCGACGCCCGGCCCAGCAGCCCGCTCCACGAGTATCTGCACAACCGGCTCGGCGAACTGAGCGTGCTCAACGACCTCGCCCGCATCCTGAACGGCGGGATGACGCTGCCGCCGGTGCCGCTCCGCGGCGGCCGGACGTTGCAGGGCGGGCTGTCGGGGCAGGTGACCGGTGTCGAGCGGATCGGCGACGCGAGCGCCCTGCCGACCGTGCTCAATCTGCGCTGGCTGGAGCTGCAGGGCGCCTCCGCCTCCACCGGCGGCGGTTTCTCCTTCTCCGCCGGCGAGACCACCGGCCTGGGCACCGCCCTGCCCGCCTTCCAGTTCCCGGTGAAGCTCGACGTCGGTACGTCCGCGTCGTTCACCTCCGCGGGCGACACCGGCGGCGGACGCTGGCACAGCGCCCGCTTCAACGGCCGGAGCGTGCCGTTCCTGCTGACCGTCCGGCTGGAGGCCGGGGTGCGGCCGCTCGGCGACCACCTCGGCCGGGAGTTCCGCGAGAACGTCGCGGCCGTCGTACGGGTGCCCGAGGAGCTGGCCGACGCCTTCCAGCACGCGCTGCACAGCATCGTGGAAGACGAGAGCCGGGGCGGCCTGCCCCAGCCTCCGGTGCCGATCACGTACCCGACGCAGGCCGACTCCCCCGCGCCGGTGATCCCGGACGAGCTGACGCAGCCGACGGGCAGTTCGGGCCTGTACGGCCCGGTCGGGCTGTCCGGCCTGACGCGGCACGGGCACCACACGGACGTCCGGGAGCAGCTGCGCGAGCAGTTCCTGCACGAGCGGCGGTCCACCGGTGCGCCGGAGTGGACGGCGGCGGAGCTGGTGGCCCTGGAGACATTCCTGGACACCCATTTCCACACCCAGTCGCTGAGCGCCCGCTTCACGGAGCTGTTCGGCGACCGGGACCCGTCCGCCGCCCTCGATGAGCAGGGGCTGCGCCGTACCTTCGTCCGGCCGCTGGCCGACGGGGAGACCGAGACGGTCCACTTCCAGGTGCGTGCCGAGCGGGTGCCCGCCGGGCCCGGGGAGGGCATCGCACCGCTGTCCGCGGTCCATCTGGCAGCGGCCGGGTTCGACCTGTGGCCGAGCGCCATGCGGGACTTCGCCAACTCCCAGTCGCACAGCACCAAGCTGGCACTGAGCGTGGGCGTGGCGACCGGCTGGGGCCCCCACGCCGGCCACGGGAGCGATGTCCAGCTGTTCTCCCGCAGCCACACCGCCAAGCAGGGCCTGACGTCCTACGCCTATCTGCTGTCCGGCCTCAACTACGCGGGTCCCGCACACCAGTTGACGTACCGGGTGCGGCTGCTCACGTCCGTGACCGTACGGAAGGTTCCGGCGCCCGGCCTGACCGGGGCGGTGCACCGTCTGGTGCGCGCGCTGCGCCCCTCGGACTCCGGCGGCACGGCACGGACCGGGCAGTCGCCCGCCCGGCCGCGGGTGATCGAGGCCGAGGCGCGCTGGCTGATCCCGGTGGCCGCACCGGTCCCGGCCGCACCGGTCACCGCGCCGGCGCCCGGACCGGTCACCCTCACCCAGCACGACCGGGTACTCGGGGTGTCCGGCACCGCCGCGCTGCGCCGGCGCGCCCTGGAGCTGCTGACGGCGCACGGCGTCCCGGCCCACCAGGCGCGGGTCCATCTGGAGACGGCGCTCACCCACGACCAGTTGGTGGCGGCGCTGCACACCGGCGCCGGTTCGGCGGCCACCCAGGTGGTCCTGGACGGGGTGCTGACCAACCGCCGGGTCCGGCTGCTCTTCCGCGCGGAGATCACCGATGTGGTGGACGCCGGTGAGCCGGTCACGCTGTCGACCATGGATCTCGCGGAGTACTCCGCGGGCTTCTCCGACGTCCGCAGCGTCACCACCAACCACCTCAACCACGCCCACTCCGCCACCTTCACCGGCGGCTCGGGGGACACGACGGGCGGGCTGGGGTACGAGCGGTCCTCCTCCCCGAGCAAGGGCCGCAGCCTCGCGGAGATCACCAACGTCTGCCCGGGCAGCTTCGTGGCGCGCGGCGCGCTGCCGCACCGCCCCCGCACGGGGCGGGTGGTGTGGCATCTGACGGTGCAGTCCAAGAACGTCAACCAGCTCCGCGACTGGTCGCCGGAGGTCGAGACGGACCAGGTGGAGATCCCGCAGGGCATCACCTTCCTCACCCCGCAGTGGCCGGCCGTCGACCCCGCCGAGGAGCGGACGGTCCCCGACTCGCTGCCGGTCACCGCACTGCCGCCGGCGTCGGTCAGCGAACGCTTCCTGCCGTCCGCCGACGCGAGCGACCTGGCGGAGGCGGCGGAGCACGGGGACGACCTGGAGAGCCCCGCCACCCTCACCCAGAAGGTGATGACGGAGGTCGGGGCGCTCCTCACCACCCACGCCAAGGCCGCCCTGGATTCCCAGTGGTCGCCGCAGACGCCTGGCACGGCGCTGGCCGGCACCCTGGACACGGTCCTCACCCCGCGCACCCTGCACGCGATGGCCGACGCCATGACCGGCGCCGGGATGGTGCTGCACACCACCGTGCCCGGAACCGGCCACACCACCCATCTGCAACTGGTGTTCCGCCTCCACCGCGACCCCGAAGGACGCGGCGCGCGCTTCACCCACCGGCTCACACCCGGCACCGTCAGCCGCTACACCCAGTGGAACACCCGCCAGGAACTCGGCAGGAGCCGCGGCACGGCGACGGGCCACGCGCTCACCCCGATGTTCTCGGGCGGCTCGGCGTCGCTGAGCCACTCGACGAGTACGTCGCAGAGCCTCAGCACGAGCGTGCTGACCCGCCGTCATGACGGGTACACCGTCTCCGGCACCCTGGCCACCTTCCGGCTGGACGGGGTGCTGGAGATCAGCCTCCGCCGGTCGGTGGTGCCGTCCCGCGGCGTCAACACCCTCAGCCTCGATCTGGCCCGCCAAGCCGCCCGCGCCTTCCAGGCGATGAGCGGGCCCACCGTGCACACGGGGCGGGTCACGCTGCGCGAGGAGATCACCGTCCCGCTGGCGCAGTTGCCGGACCACCTGCCCACCACGCGGCGACCGCGGCCCGTCGTCACCCAGCTGATCGCCCCGAGTCCGGACACCGATCTCGCGCGCGCCGACCGGTTCGCGATCGCCGCGTCCGAGCTGTCCCAGAAGTCCGTGAGCGTGGTCTTCCACCCCGACGCGGTACGGCAGTTGTTCGATCAGGTGACGGCGGCGCTGCGAAACCACGGCTCGGGCCTCGGTGATCTGGTCCGCGACGGGCAGTTCTCGCAGGACGGTCTGCACCGGTACTTCGACCCGCACGTCCTCACCCGCCATGTGCTGCTCCACGGCCTCACCGGCACCCCGGCCGCCGTCGGCCCGGCGCTGCGCAGCCTGGGCGGCCCGTTCACCGACACCACCGGTGTGCTCGACATCGCCGTGCTGCCCGCCGCGCAGGGCGCGTCCCTCGGCTGGCGTCCGGGGACGTCCGAGCGCAGCGACTACGGCTCCCAGAACAACGGGATGTCGTTCGGTACGAGCCTGGGCCAGGGTCTCTCGGCCGGCTGGGGCCAGGCCGTCCCGCTGGGCGAGGGCGAGCAGGCGCCGGTCGCCACGGTGAGCGGCCCGATGTCGTTCAACCGCTCCGCCGGCCTGTCCGTCACCAGCTCCGGCTGGGCGATGAGCCGCGTCGACGGCACCGCGCAGACCACTCTCTGGCACACCCATGACTTCGCGGACGCCTACGTCAAGGTGGTGCTCCACGGCGCCAACGAGCGCGGCGCCCTCCGCTACGGCGGCGAAAGCCTCGGCCTCGTCTTCCGGGTGTCGGACCTGCTGGCCCTGCGGTACTCACCGGAGGCCACCCTGCTGGGTCTCGGCGACGCGCCGCGCACCGCCATCCACACGCCGTCCGGCCGTTTCGTCCCGCCACGGCACGCCGCGGACCGGCAGGACCCCCTCCTTCTGGACCTGGTCCGGGCCCAGCAACTTCCGGCCACCCCCGGCGCCCTGCTGTGGCGCGTCCAAGCGGTCGACGACACCACCGTCCTCGCGTACGGCGAGCCCCTGACGCGCCAGGCGTTCGAGGAGGCGTACGTCCACGACGAGCTGGCCGCGGACCCGGCCACGGCGGCGTACACCGTGACGTGGCAGGAGAGCGGTACGGACGACGGTTACGTCCACGTCACCGCGCAGGCGCCCGCGCTCGCCGTGGCGGACGTCGACGCCGACGCCGAGGAACCGGACACGTCGCTGCAGACCGTCTCCCTCCCGGTGGACGCCACGCAGCCGGTGCGGAACCTCGCCGGCGCGCTGGCGCTGCCGGCGGACGCGTTGCCGGACCTCGTGGCGCTCACCGAGCGGCTGGAAGGTGTGCCGGACGCGCTGCTGAGCCTGGGAGTGACCGGCCGGGCCGCCGCCGAACTGGTGCGACTCGCCCATGAGTGGGGCACCCTCTCACTGGCGCTGACCGAAGTCGCGGAGGAGTTCGGCACCACTCCGCAGCAGCTGATGGCGTCCGGCGCCCAGGGGCGGGCCGGGCTCGCGTCCCGGATCCTGCGCTGGCCCCCGATCATCGGCACCGACGCCGAGGCCAACCGTCGCCGGGCCGGCCTGGACCACGCGATCAGGCGCGTGACGAGAACGCTGTTCCTGGGCGGGCCCGCAGCGGCCCGCGCGGCCGCGGAAGCCGTCTCCCAGGCACAGCGTGCGGACGACCTCGCCGCCCTCCCCCTGCGGGTGCAGGACCGGCTCACCGAAGAGCAGCGCCACGCGTTCCTCGCCGGTGAGCCGGTGACGCTCACCGAAGAGCAGCGGACCGGTCTGCCCCGGAGCACCCCGGACACCCTCAGGTCCTGGATCGGCACGGAGGAGCGGCGCAGGCGGCGTCTCGTGGGCGGCACGCCCCGCGACTTGGACGACATCTTCGCCTCGTTGCGTACCTCCCTCCAGGCCGGCGGTTCCGGTTCGAGCAGCTCCGATACATCCGATACAGACGTCCCCGAGCATCTCTTCGCCTCCTGGGGGAACTCTGCCTCCGCCCAGGTACCGGCGGAGGACCCCGCCCGGGAACCGGTGAACAACGGCCCGGCAGCGGCGCAGGAAGCGGCGGACGTCACGTCGCAGGCGCAGCGTGCGGACGACCTCGCCGCCCTTCCCCGGCAGACCGACGAGCAGCGCACCGCTCCGCCCCGGAGCGCACTGCGCCGCGTCGTGTCCTGGACCGGCGGCACGGAAGACCGGCACAGCAGCCGGACCGACGACGAGGGCTCGGAGACCGACGCGACGTCGATGGCCGCGGCCGCCCTGATCGAAGAACACGGCGACGCTCTCGCGGGCTTCACCACCGAGCAGATCCTGCTCCTCGGCCCCCTGCCCGACCTCCTCGGCATCGTGATGGACGACCTCATCACCCTGGTCCTGGCCATGCAGGAAATCCCGCATCCGGCAGCCCTCCATGAATCGCTCGGCATCCTCGGACTGACCGACACGCCCCACGCCCTCTATCAGGTGCTCAGGCAGCGCCCCCTCCAACTGGGCACACTCCACTCCCTCGCCGCACCACACGTCCTGCGGGACCTGTTCGCCCCCCTGGTCGGCCGCGAGGTCGAGGAGGGCGGCCCGGAGGTGCTGCAGGTCTCCGCCGGGCTCGACGAACTGCTGCAGGACGCCGCCCTGCGAGACGCGGTGCCGGGCGCCCACTGGTCGGTACAGCCCGGACTGCTCGACGACGAACACGCCGCCCTCGCGCACTTCCTCCACACCTTCGGCCTCCCGGACACCGAGGAGAACCGGCGACTGCTCCAGGACTTCGCCACCCTCGCCAGGGCCTACGGACCACAGGACCGGGCCTGGCTGCTGCGGGCCCTGTCCGATCCCACGTTCACCGGCCCCGGCAACGCCGCCGAACGGCGGTGGACCGGACGGTGGCTCTCACCGATGCACGTGTTCTTCCTGATGGCGGAGTACCCGTTCGACGAGATGCGCTACGAGGACTTCGTCGACTTCCAGGAGCGGATCGGCTCCGCCGCTGCCGACATGGAGGCAGACGTCCGGCAGCAGTTGGCGCCGCCCCCCGGCGAGCATGCGCTCATGACGGCGCTGACGGGGTGGGTCGCCCACCAGGCAGGCCGCATCGGCGACACCGGAGGCGACCGGAGCGCCGCGGAGTACCGGCGTCTCGTCGGCAACGGCATCACGCTCACAGCCATCGCCGACCACGTCCACGGGACCGACGCGGACAGCGACCTGATCCACGCCCTCTACGAGTACAGCGCAACCGTCGAACGCCCCCTGGTGGACGACGTCCGCGCACTCGCCGAAGAGCTGCACGTCGGCCCGGCCCCGGCCGTCACCCTCCTGCGCGTCGCCGACGTCCTCGGCCTGCAGGAAGGACAGCACCACCTGCTCCACGTACTCACGGGCCACCTCCAAGGCCGCGCGGACCGAGGCGACGCCCTCCTCCACTGGACGGATGAGGAATTCGAACCGCTGCTGGAGGAGTACGGCTTCGATGTCGATGACCTGTTCGACGCCGAAGGACCGAGCGAGCGCGGCAGGGCCGAAGCCGCCCACGTCATCTCGCTGTTCACCGCGCTCCGCACATGGGACGCCGGTATCGAGGAACTCCCGGCACTCATCGAGTACCTGACGGCACAGGACCCCCAGGCACCGGAGCTGGCGGGCAGCTTCGACGAAGCGACACCCGAGCGGTGCCGCGTGCTGTGGCAGTACGCCGTCGCGCACCGCGATGCCCTCCTCCCGACCGTCGCCGCATGGCGCGCGCAGCAACTGGGACTGCCCCAGGACCGGTTCGACCTCCTCAACGACCCCGCCCGCCACCCCTGGTTCCATGCCCGGGAACTGGTGGACCTCGGCCACCACCTCGACCTGCCCGAAGAGGCCCGGCCCCTCCTGGCGGACCTCGCCGAGCAGCTCGGTGCCGTACCGCACGCCCTGCGCGACCTGCGCCTGACCGGCGCGGACGCAGCGCACCTCATCACCACGACCCAGGCTCTGGGCGTCGTTCCGCTGGCACTGGCCGAGGTCGCCGCGGCCTCCCGCACCACCCCGCAGGTACTGGTGACCCTCAACGGCCAGGGACGGACCTGGCTCGCGTCCCAGTTCCTGCGGTGGCCCCCGGTCTTCGGCCCCGGCGACGATCCCGAGGCCCGCCGTCGCCGGAGGGCCCTGGGCAACGCGATCACGCAGGTGACGAGGACGCTGTTCCAGGAAGGACCCGCAGCAGCACAGGCAGCGGCGGACGCCGTCTCACAAGCACAGCGCGCAAACGACCTCACCGCCCTCCCCCGGCGGGTACAGGACCTGCTCACCGAACGGCAGCGCGCCACGTTCCTGACCGGCCAGGAAGTGGAGCTCACCGCCGAGCAGGGCACCGCGTTCCTCGCCGACGAACCTGTCGTCCTCACCGCCCAACAGCGCACCGCGCTCCTGGCCGACGATCCCGTGGCACTCACCGCCGAACAGCACACCGCGCTCCTCACCGGCGCCCCCCTCACCCTCACCGAAGAACAGCGCACCGCCTTCCTCGACGGCGAACCCGCAACGCTCACCGCCGAACAGCGCACCGCCTTCCTCGCCGACGGACCCGTGAGGCTGCGAGCCGGCACACCCCGGCAGGCGCCAAGCACCACCGCGTCCTGGATCGGCACGGACGACCAGCGCAGGCGCCGCCGCATGGACTACTCCGAACCCCTCGGTGAAGTCGACGTCGAGGGCCTGATGATCGACACCGCACCGTCCGCCGCTCTCGGTGCCCGCCCACCGGCCTACGCCGACGTCATCGATCCGCCCGGATACAGCGAAGAACCGCCTCCGGCGCAGGATGGCCTCGACCTGGGTCCCCTCCAGCAGATGCTGGACATCCAGCATGTCCTGGACATCCCGATGGAAGACCTCACCGCCCTGGTCCACGCCACAGGCGAAGTCCCGGAGCCCGAAACCCTCCGGGCCTCACTCGACGCCCTCGGCCTGAGCAACCACCCCCGCGCCCTCCACCACGTACTCAGGCAGCGCCCCCTCCGACTGGACACACTCCACTCGCTCGCCGAACCCCACGTGCTGCGGCAGCTGTTCGCGCCACTGGCCCGCCCGCAGATCCCGGAGTCCGGCCCGGAGGTGCAACAAGTCGTCGAGGCCCTCGACGATCTGGCCCGACGCCCCGCCCTGCAAGGAGCGGTGCTGGGCGCCCACTGGTCGGTACAGCCCGGACTGCTCGACGACGAACACGCCGCCCTCGCGCACTTCCTCCACACCTTCGGCCTCCCGGTCACCGAGGAGAACCGGCGGCTGCTCCAGGACTTCGCCACCCTCGCCAGGGCCTACGGAACACAGGACCGGGCCTGGCTGCTGCGGGCCCTGTCCGACCCCGCGTTCACCGGCCCCGGCAACGCCGCCGAACGGCGGTGGACCGGACGGTGGCTCTCGCCGATGCACGTGTTCTTCCTGATGGCCCGGCATCCGTTCGACGAGATGCGGAACGAAGACTTCGCCCACTTCCTCGACCGGATCGACGATGCCGCGGCCAACCGCTCGCTCATCATGGGCGTCGACATCCAGCACGAGTACATGCTGGCCCCCGGCGGACACGCGCTCATGGCGGCGATGGAACGCCACGTCGCCCACCACGTACTCCGCTTCGGCACCGTCGCGCAGTACCGGCGTCTCGCCGACAACGACATCACACTCACGGCCATCGCCGACTACCTCCACGAGGCTGCCGGCGCGGACAGCGACCTGATCCACGCCCTCTACGAGGACAGCGCGACCGCCGCACGCCCCGTGGTGCACGACGTCCGCGCACTCACCGAAGAACTGCACGTCGCTCCGGTACTGGCCGTCACCCTCCTGCGCGTCGCCGACGCCCTCGGCCTGCCGGACGGACAGCACCATCTGCTCGGCGTGTTCACGGGCTACCTCCAGGGCCGCGCAGAGGAGGGCGACACCCTCCTCCGCTGGGCCCATGGGGACCTCGGAGCGCTGCTGGCACAGCACGGCATCGGCGTCCTGAACCCGGTCCTGCCCGGCAGCGAGGAAGCCTCCTCCGTGATCTCGCTGCTCACCACACTCCACACATGGGGCGTGGGAATCGAGGAGCTTCCCACTCTCGCGGAATACGTGGCACCGCCGGGGAGGCGGACGCCCCGCTACGGCCAATGGACGCATCAGCAGCGTCGCGCGCTGTGGGAGTACGCCGTCGCGCACCGTGACGCCCTCGTCCCAGCCCTTGCCACCTGGCGCGCCCGGCAACTGGGACTGAGCCGGCAGCGGTTCACCGAGTTCGATGACGCGCGCCGGCACCCGTGGTTCCACGCCCGGGAGCTGGTGGGCCTCGCCCACGACCTCGCGCTGCCCCCGGAGTCGGTGCCCCGCCTGGTGGAACTGGCCGAACAGCTCGGCGCCGTGCCCCGCGCCCTGCGTGCCCTGGGCCTGACCGGCCCGGCGGCAGCACGCTCGGTGGACATGGCCCGGGCACTGGGCGACGTCCCCTACGCACTGGCCGAGGTCGCCACGGCCCACCGGGTCACCCCGCAGGAACTCCTGGCGGGCGGCACTCAGGAACGGCTCCGGCTCGCTTCCGGCATCCTGCGGTGGCCCCCGACCATCGGCACCCACGAGGAGGCCCGCCGTCGCCGGGTGGCGCTGGGCAACGCGGTCAGGCAGGTGGAGAGGGCACTGTTCCGCAACGGCCCGGCAGCAGCGCAGGCAGCCGCGACGGCCGTGTCGCAGACACAGCGTGCGGACGACCTCGCGGCCCTCCCCGAGCAGGTCCGGGACCTGCTCACCGACGAACAGCGCACCGCCTTCCTCGCCGGCGAGCGGGTGGAACTGTCCCCGGCCCAGCGCGCCGGACTCCCCCCGCACGCACCGGACACCGTCGCGTCCTGGATCGGCACGGAGGACCAGCGCAGGCGGCGCCTCGTGGGCGGCACGCCCAGCAGCCGACGCGACAACTCCGCCCCGGAGGAGGCGACCAACCGGACCGGCGGCTCCAGCTCCGGCTCCGGCTCCGGCAGCCGCAGCACCGCCGCACCGCACCACCAGAACTCCGGGGAGGGCTCTGCCTCCGCCCAGGCACCGGAGGAGAACTCCGCCCAGGAACTGCGGCGGGAGCTGGGGCTGACCCGAGAAAGCTTCGACGCACTCCACGACACCTCCCGCCACCCCTGGTTCGACGCCCGGCAACTGGTGGACCTCGCCCACGACCTCGATCTCCCCGCGGAGGCACGACCCGACCTCGTCGACCTCGCCGAACAGCTCCGCACCGTGCCCCGCGACCTGCTCGCCCTCGGCCTGACCGGCCAGGACGCAGCACACCTCGTGGCCCTGGCCCAGGCCATAGGTGAAATGCCCTACGCACTGGCCGAGGTCGCCGCCGCCTGCGGCGTCACCCCGCAGGCCCTGCTGGCGTCCGGCGCACAGGCACGGCCCTGGCTGGGGGCCCAGTTCCTGCGGTGGCCCTCGGTCCTCGGCCCCTACAACGACGACGAGACCAACCGCCGCCGGGCAGCGCTGAGCAACGCGGCCGACCACGTCACGAGGGCACTGTTCCGCAACGGCCTGGCAGCAGCTCGCCAGGCGGCAGCGGCCGCGTCGGACCACCAGCGTGCCCAGGACCTCGCCGCCCTGCCCCGGCAGGTGCGGGACCGGCTCACCGACGGACAGCGCACCGCATTCCTCGCGGGCGAGCCGGTGACGCTCACCGAAGAACAGCACACCGCGTTCCTCGCCGGCACACCCGTGACGCTGCGGCCCGGCTTGTCCGCGACGGCGCCGGGCACCATCGGGTCCTGGATCGGCACGGAAGCCCGGCGCATGCAGCGCCACATGGACTTCCGCAGGTCCCTCAGCGAGATCGATGCCGAAGGCACGGTGATCAACCCGGTGCCGGAGGCCGGCACCGGTGCGCGCCCGCCGTCCTACACCGACCTCGTCGAACTGCCCGCATACAGCGTCAATCCCCCTCCGGCACGGGGAGGCCTCGCGCCGTTGCCCGTGTCCGGCGTGGTCGCGTCCGCCCTGCGTCAGGAACACGGCAGCGTACTCACGGGCTTCACCACCGAACAGGTGCTGCGTCTGGGCACCCTGCACCACATGCTCGACATCTCGATGGCCGAGTTCGCCGCCCTGGCCCGGGCAACGGGTGAGGTCCCGGATCCGGAGGCCCTCCAGGAGTCGCTCGACGCCCTCGGACTGAGCGACACCCCCCACGCCCTCCACCAGGTGCTCAGGCACCGCCCCCTGCGGCTGGACACACTCCACTCGCTCGCCGCACCCGATGTTCTGCGGGAGCTGTTCGCCCCGCTGGCCCGCGGGCAGTTCCAGGAGTCCGGCCCGGAGGTACAGCGGATCGTCGCAGCGCTCGACGGACTCGCCCAGGCCCCGGTCCGGCAGGGAACCCTCCCCGGCACCCACTGGTCGGTACAGCCAGGACTGCTGGACGACGAGCAGGCCGCCATCGAGCACTTCTGCCGCGTCTTCGGCCTCCCGGACCCCGCGGAGTACTGGCAGATCCTCCGGGATTTCGCCGCCTTGGCGCGGGCCTACGACCCGCAGGACCGTGCCTGGCTGTTCCGGACCCTGTCCGACCCCGCGTTCACCGGCCCCGGCAACGCCGCCGAACGGCAATGGGCCGGACGGTGGCTCTCGCCGCTGCACCTGTTCCACCTGATGGCCGGGCACCCGTTCGACGCGATGCGCCACGAGGACTTCCCCGCCTTCCTCGAACGCATCGACGACTCCGCCGCCGTCAGGGCGATCGTCATGCAGGTCGACATCCGGCAGGAACTCCCGCTGCCCCCTGGCGGGGAGGAGCTGATGGCGGCTGTGGAGGAGGAGGTCGCCTCCCAGGCAGGCCGCGTCGGCAACGCCGGGGGCAACCGGAGCGCCGAGCAGTACCGGGAGCTCCTCGACGCCGACGTCACCTTCGCGGCCATCGCCGACTACGTCCACGAGGCCGGCGCGCACAGCGACCTGATGCATGTCCTCTACGAGTACAGTGCGGACATCGAACGGCCCGTGGTGGACGAGGTCCGCGCACTCGCCGAAGAACTGCACGTCGATCCGGCCGTGGCGTTCAACCTCCGGTACCTCACCGACACCCTCGGCCTGGCGGACGAACAGCACCCTCTGCTCACCGCGTTCAAGGACTACCTCCAAAACCTCGCGGAGCAGGGCGACACCCTCCTCGACTGGCGGGATGAGGAATTCGAACCGCTGCTGGAGGAGCTGGGGTTCGATGTCCTGGACGTGACCGAGCGCGGCGGAAACGAGGCACCCCGCGTCATCGAGCTGCTCACCGCGCTCCATACCTGGGACGCCGGTTTCGACGAACTCGCGTCACTCGTCCAACACCTGGCGGTGCACGACCCGCAGGCGCCCCTGCTGCCGGAGAACGGCTACGAGAACACCGCACCCTGGCGACTCCGCGAGCTGTGGGAGTACGCCGTCGCACACCACGACGGCGTGCTCCCGGCCGTCGCCGCCTGGCGCGCCCAGGATCTGGGGCTGGCCCCGGAACGGTTCCACGCACTCGACGACGCGGCCCGCCACCCCTGGTTCCACGCCCGGGACCTGGTGAACCTCTCCCACGTCCTCGACCTGCCGCACGAGTCGCGGCCCCGCCTGGTGCAACTGGCCGAACAGCTCCGCACCGTGCCCCGCACTCTGCTCGCCCTGAACCTCGTGGGCGAAGACGCAGCACACCTCGTACGACTGGCGCAGGAACTGGGGGCCGTTCCCCTGGCTCTGGCACAGGTCGCGGAGGCTTACGACCTCACCCCGCAGGAGCTGGTGGCGTACGGCGACCAGGAGCGGGCCGGGCTCGCGTCCGGGATTCTGCGGTGGCCCCCGGTCATCGGCACCGACGCCGAGGCGGACCGACGCCGGGCGGGCCTGGCCGACGCGATCGCGCGGGTGACGAGGGCCCTGTTCGTGGAAGGCCCCGCAGCGGCACATGCCGTGGCGGAAACCGCGTCCCGGGCGCAGCGTGCGGACGACCTCGCCGCCCTCCCCCAGCAGGTGCAGGACCTGCTCACCGAGGAGCAGCGCACCGCATTCCTCGCCGGCGAACCGCTGGCGCTGGTCGACGGTCTGCCCGAGGGCACGCCGGACACCGTCGCCTCCTGGATCGGCACGGAGGACCGGCGCAAGCGGCGCCGCGTGGGTGGCGCGCCCCGGCGCGACCGCTCCGCCCCGGAGAACTCGGCCCACCAGACCGGCGGCTCGGGCTCCGGCAGCCGCAGCACCGCCGCACCGCACCCCGTCAGCTCCTGGACCGATGAGGGGGTGAACAGCGGCGACGAGGACACCTCGCTCCAGGTCACGATCACCGTGCCGGGGCCGGAGCAGTTCGTGGTGCCGCCGGTGGAGGAGTTCCAGCAGCTCCTGCCGCACCACGCCCCGGCGTCACCGCCACGGACGCTCGCACCGCCTGCCACACAGGCCACCACGCCGCAGGCGACAGCACCGGCACCGCAGACCCTGTCGGCTCCGGTGCCGCAGGACCAGGAGCCCGCGGCGGAGCAGGCGCCGGGCCGCCCGGCACCGGCACCGCTGCCGCTCGCCAACCTGGACGCCACCCCGGCGCACCCACCCGGTGCCGCCCAGGACACCGCCCCGGCCGTCCCTGCTCTCCTGGTACCGCTCGTCGTCAACCAGGATCGGGTCCTCGGACGGGTCGAGGTCACCGAATGGGCCGGCTCCGACGCATCGGCGCATACCGGCTCGGCGCTCGGCCACATCCGCTACCGGCTCGGCACCTTGGACGCCGAGGCGCTGACGGCGGAGAGCCCCGTGGCGCCGCTGCTCGCGACGGGCGGCCGGGGCGACGGGCAGCCACCGCGTGTCCTGCATCTGCGCGGGGCGATGTTCTGGGACGACGCCAACGCCCCGGACATCGTCATGGCGCTGCTGCGCCGGGCCGCCGGGCTCGCCGCGCCCAGCGATTTCGACCCCGGTGCGGACCTGGTACTCGTCGAGACCGACGGGGCGGTGCTGACCCCCGGGATGCTCACGGAGTACGGCTTCGCGCGCCTGGGCGACAGCGTGCTGTGGCACCGCACCGGCACCGGGTTGGTGGCCAGGATGCAGGGCATTTCCCTCCCTGCGAACCTGGTCGTCAGGATCTGCGAGGGGGAGCAGTAGCCGGCGGTCCGGGGCGCTCCGCAGGGGCGCGCCCCGGACCCGTCCGTGGTGCCGCCGGGCCGGGGCGGAGATCCCCAGAACGGGGACCTGGGCAGGCACCGGCCCGGACCGCAGGATGGCCGGGGACCACCCGTCCCTGCCCGTGGCCGCCGTGCGGCCCGGTCCACGCCCTCCCGCACCCCCGCAAGGAGCCCCACCCATGGCCGACAGCTCGTCCTTCGACATCGCCGCGCTCACCCAGCGGATGCGCGACCTTCAGGGGAACCTGGCCGGTCTGGGCGGACTGAAGGACAGCGAGATGACCGGGCATGCGCGCGGCGGGCTGGTCACCGCGAAGGTGGATTCCGACGGGAACCTGACCTCGCTGCGGGTGGACCCGTCGGTCATCGACCCGGACGATCCGCGGTCGCTGGAGGAGATGGTCGTCACGGCGGTCGCCGCCGCGCAGGCGATGCTGCGGGAGATGCGGTCGAAGCAGGTCGGCGCGTTCACCGAAGGGATGCTGAGCCTCGCCGAGGGCCTGCGCGTCGAGAACCAGCGGCACAGCGACTCCTGAGCGGACGCGGCGCGGAGCGCGCCGGGACCGTCACCGCACCACGTCGAGGACGTTCAGCTGGAGCCCGTTCGGATACGTCGCGTGCTCGGTCAGCTTCAGCTTCCGGGTGGGCTGGTCGGCGGTGCTGAACAGGCGCTTGCCCGCGCCGAGGAGCAGCGGGAAGACCAGCAGGTGGTAGCGGTCGATCAGCCCGGCGTCCGAGAGGTGGTGGTTGAGGGTGGCGCTGCCGTTCACCAGGATCGGGCCGCCGTCGGTCTCCTTGAGGGCGGCGACCTCGTCGAGGGAGCGCAGGATCGTGGTCTCGCCCCAGTTCGTGGCCAGCGCGTCCTCGGTGAGGGTGGTGGAGACGACGTACTTGGGCATCGCGAGGTAGCCGGCGAAGTCCGCCACGTCCGGCCAGACGCGGCTGAACTCCTGGTAGCTGACCCGGCCCAGCAGCAGCGCGGTGGCCTCCTCCTGCTCGCGGCCCTTGATCTCGTACGCCTCGGGCAGGAAGTCGACGTCGTGGAACGTCCATCCGGAGTTGCGGTAGCCGGGCTCGCCGCCCGGGGCTTCCATGACGCCGTCGAGCGAGACGAAGGCGGTGCTGATCAACGTGCGCATCCGGGCTCCTCGGGATCTGGGGTCCGGCCGCCGGCCTCGCCCGCCGGTCAGAACGTGACGGTCGAGACCGTGTGCACCACCGGGTGCCCCGGCTCGTCGAAGCTCACCGTGATCTGCTGCGAGGGCTGCGGCTTGTCGCGGTGTTGGCGCAGTCCGGCGAACTGTCCGTCGCCGGTGAAGTCCCAGCCGACCTGCGCCGCCTGCCGGGGCGTGATGGTGACCTCGCCCTTCTTGAGCGCGTCGGTGCTGGTGCCGATCTCCTTCAGATAGCGGTCCAGGCCCACGCCGTTGGTCCGGAACTGGACGTAGAGCGAGCTGGTGTCCCAGGAGTTCGTCTCGTAGTAGTAGACGGGCGTCGAGCCGAGCGGCACCGGGACGTTGTAGATCCGCTGCTGCACCTTGGACGGGAAGGCGTTGGTCAGGCCCGTCGCGGCGGCCTCGGCCTCCTTCATCTCGCCGCTGTCGCGGCTCTGCTCCGCGGAGATGACGATGTAGCCCGCGGGGATGGCGATCAGCAGGAAGACGATCACGGCCATCAGCCAGCGGGGCGTCTCCCGCCGCGGGGTGGCGGCGGGCGACGGGGCAGCCGCGCCCGTGAGGTCCTGGGTGGTCATCGGCGGCCGGTCCGTTCGTAGCGTTCGTAGCGCTCCACCCGGCGGCGGTTGGCGCGCCGGAAGCGGCGGGCGACCAGCCGGGCGAGGTCCGCGGCGCCGACCATCCCGGCCTCGGGGCCCAGCTGCGCCTTGGCGATACGTGCCTCGGGGCGGTAGCCGCGGCCGGTGAGGGTGCGGCGGAAGGCGTCCGTGGCGGGGCCGATCAGCAGGTCGTCGGCGGCGCTGACGCCGCCGCCGATGACGAAGCAGGACGGGTCGAGGGCGGCGGCGAGGTTGGCGATGCCGACGCCCAGCCACTGGCCGATCTCGGCGAGCAGTTCGACGCACATCGCGTCGCCCTCGCGCGCCAGCTCGGTGATGAGCGGCCCGGTGATGTCGGGGACGTTGCCGCCCACCCGCTCGATGATGTTGTACGCGACCGGGGAGTCGGCGGCGGCCAGCTCCCGGGCCTCGCGGACCAGGGCGTTGCCGGAGCTGTACTGCTCCCAGCAGCCGCGGTTGCCGCACGGGCAGCGGTGGCCGCCGGGCACCACCTGCATATGGCCGAATTCGCCGGCCACTCCGTACTTACCGCGCTTGACCTGGCCGTCCTCCAGGATGGCGCCGCCGATGCCGGTGCCCAGCGTGATCATGACGAGGTGGTCCTCGCCCCGTCCGGCGCCGAAGCGCCACTCCGCCCAGGCGGCGGTGTTGGCGTCGTTGTCGACCATGACGGGGACGGCGAGGCGGCCCGCGAGGCGGTCGCGGAGCGGTTCGTTGCGCCAGTTCAGATGCGGGGCGAAGAGGACGTTGGAGCGGTCCGCGTCGACCCAGCCGGCGGCGCCGATGCCGACCGCGTGCACATCGTGGCGGTCGGAGAGGTCGAGGACCAGCTCGGTGATGGTGTCCTCGACGACCTTCGGGCTCTTGGACTTGTCCGGCGTCTCGGTGCGGACCTGCTCCAGGATCGCCCCGTCGGCGTCGACGACGCCCGCCATGACCTTGGTGCCGCCGATGTCGATGCCGACGGTCGGCACGCGCGGTGCGGTCAGGTGCGAGCGGCGCTCGCGGGTCCCGGCGGTACGCAGCACGGTCGCCCGGGCGGGCCCCCTCGGGACGCGTTCACGGTACGTGCTCATCGGCCCACCTCGCCGTGGCTGCGGTGGTGGCCCGGTCGGCTGTGTGCGCGCAAGAGTCGTCTCGTCCCTGCGGGTCGGGAGGCCGGTCGGGCCTCGGTGTGCGGGCGGGGGTTCCGCCGGGGCTGCGGTGCGGGGGCCTTCCCTTCCGGTCGTCGAGACCCCCGGGTGCACGGGTTTGGTGCGATTGTGCATCACCGGCCAGGTCCGGCGCACCGCGGACGTGGGGGCGCGGGCGCATGCGCCGCGCGCCCCCTGGCGCGCTCAGCCGGGGCGGTGACCGCCGGGGAATTCCCCGGGCGCCTCGCGGGCCAGCTCGTGGCTGAGCTGCTCCAGCTCGCTGCCGCCCGCCATTTGGCGGGTGAGCTCCTCCAGCGAGATCTCCGACCGGGCGTGGCTGCCGGCCATCGCCCCGCGCTTGAGGAGGACGAAACGGTCGCCGACGAGGTAGGCGTGGTGCGGGTTGTGGGTGATCAACACCACGCCGAGCCCGGCGTCCCGGGCGGCCGCGACGTACTTCAGGACGACGCCGGACTGCTTGACGCCGAGCGCCGCCGTCGGCTCGTCCAGGACGAGGACCTTGGCGCCGAAGTAGACGGCGCGGGCGATGGCGACGCACTGCCGCTCGCCGCCGGAGAGGGTGCCGATGGGCTGGTCGACGTCGCGCAGGTCGATGCCCATCCGCAGCAGTTCACTGCGGGTGGTCTCGCGCATGGTGCGCACGTCCAGGCGGCGGAAGGGGCCGCGGCCCAGGGTCGGCTCGGAGCCGAGGAAGAAGTTCCGCCAGACCGGCATCAGCGGGACGACGGCGAGGTCCTGGTGGACGGTGGCGATGCCGCGGTCGAGGGCGTCGCGCGGGTTGACCAGGCGGGTCTCCTCCCCGTCGATCGTGAAGGTGCCGGCGTCGTGCTGGTGCAGCCCCGCGATGATCTTGATGAGGGTGGACTTGCCGGCGCCGTTGTCGCCGAGTACGCAGGTGATCTCCCCGGCGTGCACCTCCAGCGAGACGCCCTCCAGCGCCTTGACGTTGCCGTAGAACTTGCTGACTCCGGCCAGCTCGACGAGGGCCGTCATGCCTTCTCCTCCGCCCGTTTGCGCACCCACGCGTTCAGCAGTGTGGCGAGCAGCAGCATCGCCCCGAGGAAGAACTTGAACCAGTCCGGGTTCCACTGTGCGTAGACGATGCCCTTGCTGGTCATGCCGAAGATGAACGCGCCGACGGCGGAGCCGATCGCCGAGCCGTAGCCGCCGGTCATCAGACAGCCGCCGACGACCGCCGCGATGATGTACAGGAACTCGTTGCCGACGCCGTCGCCGGACTGGATCGCGTCGTACGAGAACAGCAGGTGCTGGCCGGAGATCCAGGCGGCGAGGGCGACGCCCATGTAGAGCCCGATCTTGGTCTTGACGACCGGGACGCCGACCGCGCGCGCCGCGTCGTCGCCGCCGCCCACCGCGAAGATCCAGTTGCCGACGCGGGTGCGCAGCAGGATCCAGGTGGCGACGGCGACCAGTACGAGCCACCACAGGATGGTGATCTGGATGTCGACGCCGCCGAGCGTCAGATGCGAGGCGAAGACCGCGCGGGCGGAGTCGAAGCCCTCCATGTCGGCGATGGACTTCGTGGAGACGGTGCCGCTGATCAGCTTGGTGAAGCCGAGGTTGAGGCCGGTCAGCATGAAGAACGTGCCGAGCGTGATGATGAAGCTGGGCAGCTTCGTACGGGTCAGCAGGAAGCCGTTGAAGAACCCGATGGCGAGGGTGACCAGCAGCGACACCCCGACGCCGACCCAGGTGTTCGCGGTCATCTGGTAGCTGAACATCGACGAGATCAGCGCCGAGCTGACCACCATCACCCCGGCCGAGAGGTCGAACTCCCCGCCGATCATCAGCAGCGCGACGGGCACGGCCATGATGCCGATCGTCGACGAGGCGTACAGCACCGTGGAGAGGCTGGACGCCCGCAGGAAGGGTTCGGCGACGCAGGCGAAGAAGACGAAGACGGCGATCGCGCCGACGACCGAGCCCAGCTCGGGGCGGCCCATCAGGCGGTGCAGCGGGGAGCGGCGCAGCAGCCGTTCGTCGCCGGTCGCCGCGTCCGTGAGCGATGCGGAGGCGCCCTTTCCGGCCGGGCTCATCGGGTGCCCCGCTTCGTGTACTCCTGGAGCGCCGCGGCGTCCTTCTTGGTGATCACCTGCGGGCCGGTGAGCACGGGCTTGCCGCCGCCGAGCATGTCGGAGTTGTACTTGTACAGCCACAGCAGGTCGATGGCCTCGTACCCCTGGAGGTAGGGCTGCTGGTCGACGGCGAAGCCGAGGGAGCCGTCCTTGAGACCGTCGGCGACCTGCGAGTTCAGGTCGAAGGTGTCGATCTCGGCCTTGCTGCCCGCCTGCTCCTTGGCCTTGACGGCGGTGGGCGCGAAGGGCGCGCCGAGGGTGACGACCGCGTCGATCGACGGGTCGGCCTGGAGCTTGGACTCGATGGACGACTGCACGTCGGGCATGTTGGTGCCCTCGACGTACAGCTTCTGCAGCTCGCCCTTGAAGGTCTTCTTCGTGCCGTCGCAGCGCTGCTCGTGGCCGACGTTGCCCTGCTCGTGCAGGACGCAGAGGGCCTTCTTGCGGCCGCGGTGGTTCAGCTCCTCGCCGACCGCCTCACCGGCGACCGTCTCGTCCTGCCCGATGTGGCTGAGCGCGCCGAACTTCTTCGAGTCCTCGGCGCCGGAGTTCACCGTGATCACCGGGATCCCGGCCTTCTCGGCCTTGGCCACGACGGCCTTCATGGCGTCGGGCTTGGCGAGGGTGACGATCAGGCCGTCGACCTTCTGGTCGATGTAGGACTGCACCAGCTGGCTCTGGCGCTGGGCCTCCTTGTCGTGGCCGTAGACGAACTTGATGTTGTCCTTGGCCGCGGCCTGCTGTGCGCCGTTCTGGACGATGTCCCAGAAGGTGTCGCCGTCCCCGGAGTGGGTGACCATCGCAAAGGTCCACCTGGGGGTGTTCACCGCCGCCTTGCCGCCGGCGACCTGCGCCGCCCGTGCGTCCTCGGCACGTTTGCCTCCGGTACTGCTGCACCCCGCGAGGGAGGCGCCGAGCACCGCAGCCAGCACGGCGCCCATGACGCGTACGCCTCTTCGAACCCTTGCCACGAGGTCTTGCCCTTCCGCCGATTGTCACGCTCTGTCGGGGAGTCGCCGCATGCCGTTCCCGGAACGCCGGCCCCAACCGACCAAGTATCCGTTACCTGCGATCTGTACCGGTTCGTGGGGTCTGGCTCCGGGCCGGCGGCGGTGGCTCCGGCCCGGGAGCGTAGCTCAGGGGCGGCCCCGGAGCGGGACCGCGGCGGAAGAACGGGAGGAACGGATGCCGCCGGGCGGGGCCGGGAGGGGCCGCTCCGCCCGGTTTGCTCACGCTCCGTTGTGGGCCGGGTGTCGTACGCCATACCCTCCTCTTCCATGACGACCACCGGATCTTCCCCCGACGGGCCCCGCAGCCCGGAGCGGCGCAAGCGTGCGGCGCTGGATCGGCTCGCGCGGGACAACGACGTCTGGATCGCCACCGCCGACGCCACCGGCGAGCCGTGCCTGGTCCCGCTCGCCTTCTGGTGGGACGGCGAGACGGTCTGGCTGGCCACCCGCGACACCAACCCGACGGGCCGCAACCTGTGCGCCTCGGGCCGGGCCCGGCTCGCCTTCGGCCACCCCCGGGACGTGGTCCTGGTCCACGGCACCGCCCGGATGCTGCCCCGCGAGGAGCTGCCGGAAGGGGTCGGCGACGCCTTCGCCGCCAAGGACGGCTGGGACCCCCGCGAGGACCACCCCTCGTACGTCTTCTTCCAGGTCACCCCGGAGGTGATCCAGGCGTGGGGCACGGTCGCCGAGATGACCGGCCGGACCCTGATGCGCGCCGGGAAGTGGCTGGTCTGACGGTTGCGGGGTGCCCCGGGTCACTTCATCCAGGCGTCCTCGTACTTCTGGTACGTCCCGTCGTGCGTCGCCAGGTGCACCCACTGGTTGACGTACGCGGTGAACTCGGCGTCGCCGCGCGGCACGGCGTACGCCTTCTCGGAGAAGGTGAACGGCTGGTCGGGGTGGAGCGCGCACAGCTCCGGGTGGATCTTCGCCTGGTAGCGGGTCTCCCCCGCGTCGGTCATCATCACATCGGCGCGACCGGCGATGATCTCGTCGAAGATCGTGGTGTTGTCCGGGTGCACGGTGATCTTCGCCTGCTTCAGCCGCGCCCGCGCGAACTCCTCGTTCGTCCCGCCGGGATTGACGACCACCCGCGTCTCCGGCCGGTCGATCTGCTTCAGCGTCCCGTACTTCTCCTTGTCCGCACAGCGCACGATCGGCGTCTTGCCGTCCTCCCGGGTCGGCTCGGTGAACGCGACCTTGCGGGCCCGCGGCAACGTGATCGAGACGCCGCCCATGGCGACATCGCACCGCCCCGCGGTGAGGTCC
Organism: Streptomyces sp. NPDC029159; assembly: GCF_055564055.1. Lineage (NCBI taxonomy): Bacteria > Bacillati > Actinomycetota > Actinomycetes > Kitasatosporales > Streptomycetaceae > Streptomyces > Streptomyces sp. NPDC029159. Next base: position 512,243 of record NZ_JBVHWT010000002.1, on the reverse strand, counting down.
CCGACCAGCGACGCCCAGGTGCTCGCGATATACCGCGGCTTGGCGTCCAGGCTCTTCGCCAGGTCCTTCGCCATGTCGATGTCGACACCGCTGTACGCGCCGGTCTTCGGGTCCCGGTAGGTGTAGGGCCGGTAGTCCCCGGTCGTACAGACCCGCAGCACCCCGCGGCGCGCCACGGTGTCCAGCAGCGAGATGCCCGGCTGCGGACGGTGCGCCTCCGCCGCGGTCGGCGCCGCACCGGGTGCCGGCGCAGGCGTGGCCGCGGACGGCGCGGCAGCGGTGCCGGCGAGCAGCACGGCCAGAGCGGGGAGGACGGCAGAACGCTTCATGGGGGCGGGCTCCTGTAGACGGCGCGGGGTCGGGGTCAGAGGGTGGCGCGGACAGCGTGGCAGAGGGGGCGCGGGGGGTGAAGAGGGTGATCGGTGGGTGGGACGGGGTGCGGGGCACCGATGCCATTCCCACCTGCACGGATCTCCCAAGTCCGCCACACTGAGCCGTACTTGCCGAACGAGCGCTTCGCGAGAGAGTGGAGAGAGTGCGATGCCCCAGCAGCTGGACGTGGTGCTGACCAAGGCCGGACGGACCAAGATCCGGTATCCGGCCGAGGTGCTGGCGGACGACGGCTCCCGGATCTCGGTCCTGGCCGCCTGGGCGGCGCCCGGGGTCCGCGACTTCGGCTTCGTCCGCTTCGAGCCCGGCGACGAGTTCACCGAGCACTACTGGCGCGACCGCTGGTACGCCGTCAAGGAGGTACGCGACGGCCGGGGGACGCTCAAGGGCTGGTACTGCGACATCACCCGCCCCGCCGTGCTCCGCGCCGGCGCCCCGGGCCCGGCGGAGCTGACGGTCGAGGACCTGGACCTCGACCTGTGGGTGTCGGCGGACGGCTCCCAGGTGCTCCGCCTCGACGAGGACGAGTTCGCCGCGAGCGGCCTCGCCGCCCGCGACCCGGAAGCGGCCCGCCGGGCCCTCTCCGCCCTGGACGAGCTGGAACGGGTCGCGAAGGAGGGCGGTTTGCCGGGTCTGGTGGCCGGTTGATCGTCATCGCGTCCGACGAGGAGACACGACCGAGACCCCGAGGACAGATGACCGCACCGCACACCCTGAACCTGTGGCGCCAACCGCTCGGAACCGTCCCCGCATCCGTCTGGGACCGGACCGACCTCCGCGTACTGATCCTCGCCGACACCGGGCTCACCGCCCTCCCGGCGGAGATCGGACGACTGCGGCGGCTCCGTACCCTGGATCTGGGGCACAACGCCCTCACCTCGCTGCCGGACGCACTCGGCGCGCTGACCGGGCTGGACGGCTGCCTCTACCTCCACGACAACAAGCTGTCCCGGCTCCCCGACCGGCTGGGCCGGTTGACGCGGCTGCGCTACCTCAACGTCGGCGAGAACCTCCTCACCGCCCTGCCGGAGACCATCGGCACCACAACCGGCTCACCGCACTGCCCGGCACGATCGGCCGGCTGCACCGGCTGCGGGAACTGTGGCTACGCGGCAATGCCCTCACCCGGCTGCCACCGTCGGTCGCCGGGCTGCACGATCTGCGCCATCTGGACCTGCGGGAGAACGCCCTCACCGAACTGCCCGAGGCGCTGGCGGAACTGCCGCGCCTGCGCCATCTCGACCTGCGGAGCAACCGCCTCGGGCAGCTCCCGGGGTGGGTCGTCCGCCTGCCCGCGCTGGAGAAGCTGGACCTGCGGTGGAACGCCGTCGCACACGACCACCCGCTGGTGACGGCGCTGGAGCGACAGGGGTGCGTCGTCTGGACGTGAACCACCCACCGCCGACCGCGGCGCCCCGGGCGCTCGCCGCACCGGACCGAACCGGCCCCGGAACGACGAGCGTCCGGTCACTCCCCTCAGCACACGGGGGACGCCCTCGCCGCCCTCAGTATTCGTAGAACTCCATCGCGCCCTCCGGGACCGGGGTGTCCGAGGCGGCCTCCGCGAGCCGGGACAGCAGGGCGGAGGCGCGCTTGGTGACGGTGTCGCGGTCGCCGTCCGAGAGGGCGGAGCCGAGGCCGACGGCCACCGCGCCCGCCGCGATCCACTCGGGCGCGCTCTCCACGCTCAACCCGCCCACCGGGAGCAGCGGCGCCTGCGGCAGGGCGGCGCGGATCTCGCCGAGCCAGGACGGCCGGCGCTCCGCCGCGGGGAAGACCTTGAGCGCGTCGGCGCCCAGCTCCAGGGCGCGGACCATCTCGGTCGGGGTGGCGACACCGGGGAAGACGGGGATGCCGTAGCGGTGGCCCGTACGGATCACCTCCTCGTCCAGGCTCGGCGAGGACAGGAAGCGGGCCCCGGCGTCGACCGCCATCCGGGCCGACACCGCGTCAAGGACCGTCCCGGCGCCGATGACCGCGTCCTCGCCCAGCTCACGGGTGAGCGTGGTGACGGCCTCCAGCGCGAACGGTGTGGTCAGGGATATCTCCAAGGTGGTGACGCCTGCCGACAGCAGGGTGTCGGCGGTGGCGCTCGCCTCGTCGTACGTCGTGCTGCGCACGATGGCGAAGACCCGCTGCGCCAGCGCGGCCCGGGTGATCTCCCAGCGATACACGGCAGTTCGCCGCCCTTTCCTCGTCCATGAACGACCGTGCCACCCGGCCGCGGCCGGTGCGGCGGTCTCCGCGCGCGGGCGACCCGCGACAGGTCGGAGTATTACCACCGATGCCCGGTCATTTCTTGATTCGACCGGAACGCTACCGGCAGCCACTGACAATTCTCCCGCGGGGGGCCACCGTACGTCCCTGAAGCGGCGACATCCCAGGGATCTTTCAGGGTTACCCGCACGGCAACTCACCGCGACCACTCTGACCTCGGACGCCGGCCCGCCACGCAGACGGGAACCGCCCGCAACGGTTACAGGACAGGGACAGAGAGGGATGGGCGGCAGGGGAAACAGGGGCGGCAGGGGCACCTCCACCCCCGCCCGCAGACCCCGGACAACGCGAACGGCGGCCGGGATGCCCGCAGCATCCCGGCCGCCGTCTGTGCCCGGTGGGTACCGGGCGCCGGCTCAGCAGCCGAAGTCGACGAGGTTGAAGGTCGCGTAGTGGTCGGAGGTGTAGTAGTCCTCCTGCTTCTTCTCACCGGTCACGATGCGGCGCGCGCCGCGGTCCGGGGAGCCCGGGGTGACAACGGTGAATTCGTGGTAGTAGCCGGAGCTCTGCTGCGGCAGTATCCCCTCGCGGTTCGAGAAGACCGTGCCGTCCTTCGGATACGGGTAGGGGCCGCCCTTGGCGATCAGGTCGAGGGTGTCGTGGGCCTCGGCGGGCAGCTTCGACTGGCAGATCTTGCCGACGCTCGCCGCCTGCACGTGCTGCGCGGAGACCGCCGCGTGCGCCGTGGCGGTGCTCGGGGTGGCCGCGACGGCGGTGCCACCGAGGAGAAGGGCCGATGCGAGGGCGCCCGCGGCGCCGATCCGGGTGATCCGTGGGGGGATTCTCATGCCCCCAAGCATGACGCGCGTAGACATGACCCTGTCAATGCCAAGGAGCGGAAGTTTCCCGGTCGTTCACAAGGATCCCCCGAACGGCGCAACACGGCCACGTCCACGCCCCCTTGCCGTTCCCTGCACCCCTGAGACACCGTCACCTCCACCCGACTCCCACACGCCGGGCGGCCGTTACTACTCCCCGCATCGCCCGCCGATTCCCTCGCGGACGCATCGCCCCGGCCCCTCCACCGGCAGCCGGGAACCCCGCGAAGCCCGCGGAACGATCGAGGGAGGGGTGAGGAGAACGAGCCGCCGGACTTTGCCTCTCTGGCAAAACTTTTGCCTCTGAGGTCAAGGCTGGCTATACCGAGTACATGACCGAGACCCCGCAGGACGCCCCCGCAGAGGCGGCGGAGCTGCCCACCGTCGCGCCCCGGCTGCGCGATCTGCGGCGCCGCAGCGGGCTGACGCTGGAGACGGCCGCCCGGCGGGTCGGGCTGTCGCCCGCGCACCTGTCCCGGCTGGAGACCAATCGCCGGCAGCCCTCGCTGCCGATGCTGCTCGCGCTGGCACGCACGTACGGAACCACGGTATCCGACCTTCTCGGCGAGACCGCTCCGGAGCGGGACCCGATCATGCGGGCCGGCCGGACCGAGCCGTCGGAGGCCGGGGGCTGGACGTACTGGACGGTCGGCGGCGCCGGCCGGGCCATGCAGGCGCTCCGGGTGCACGTACCGCAGCGGGCGCAGGGCGATCTGGTGCGGGTGCACCCGGGCGAGGAGTGGCTGTACGTCCTCACCGGGCAGCTGCGGCTGACGCTCGGCGAGGCGGTGCATCTGCTCGGCCCGGGTGACGCGGCGCACTTCGATTCGCTGACCCCGCACCGCATCGCCGCGGCCACCCGGGCCGGCGCCGAGATGCTCTTCGTCCACACGCTGTTGCAGAGCGGCGCCGCCGAGCTGTGCCTGGGGGACGACACCCCACGACGCGGCCTGTGAGACCGCCCACCGCTTTCGGTGCCGCGGAGCCGCCGCGCACCGCACCGCTTCGTGAGGGAAGGACGAACGCCGTGCCCGACCACTCCACCCCTGCCGTCCCCGGGACGCCCGCCGACTCCGACGCCGTCGCGCCGCCGCCCGCGAGCGAACGGAAGTACGTCGAGAACAAGCCGCCGCGCGGGCTCTACGTGCGGGTGTTCATCTACGTCGTGGCGACGCATGTGCTGCTGGCGTTCATGAGCGTGCTGGTCTTCGCCGCCAAGACGCGCTGACGCCACCGGGGCCCCGGGAGGGCCGGGCGGGCCCGTGCGGGCGGTGCTCCCCCGGCCCTCCCGGCGCGTCGGCGGGCCGCCCGGTGCCGGGCCCGCACGCTGAGAGCACACCTCGGCCGCCGGGCCGCGTGCCGCGCACGGTGCGGCGCCGTGGGCGGCCGTCCCGTACCGGAGGAGATCCCGCCATGGTCCGACCCGCCGACACCGCGCCCCGGCCGACCGCGGACGCCGTGCTCGACGCCGCCGTACGCGCCCTCGCCCCGGACTCCGGCGCGAACCGGACGGTCGAGCGGATCGCCGCCGGGCAGGCGCCGCGCACGGTGTTCACCACGTTCGCGCTGGAACAGCACCGGGTGATCACCTCGGACCGGCTCAGTCTCCGCCATCTGACGCACCGGGCCGATGCCGATCCGCCGGTCGCCGCCTTCTTCGAGCTCCTCGCGGACGGCGAGACGGTCGCCCTGGAGCGGCTGGCGGAGCTGACCGAGGCGCTGGAGATCGCCCCGTCCACCGTCGACGGCTACGAGCCGCGGCCCGGCTGCCAGGCGTACCCCTCGTACGTGGCGCGGCTGGCGCTCGGTGTGGAGCCGGTCGATGTGGTGATCGCGGTGACCGCGAACATCGCCGCCTGGGGTGCTTACTGCGCCCGGGTGGGCGGCGCGATGCGGGAGCACTACGGCCTCCCGGAGGCGGCGTGCGGGTTCTTCGACCTCTTCGCCGCGCCGTCGCCGGAACTGGACCGGCGGGCCCTGGCGGCCGTCGCGCACGGGCTGGAGACCGGCCAGGCCCGGCCGCTGGAGGCACACCGGCACGGCCGGCTCCTCCAGGCGTACGAGCTGATGTTCTGGGACGCGCTGGAAGGCTGAGCGGCGCCCGGCCGCCGGTGCGGCCGGGCGGCGGTGGGTCCCCCTAGGGGCGGGTGAGGAGTTGCCCGGTGGGCGCGGCGAGGGTGGCGCCGTCGTTGATCTTGTGGCCGCGCAGCCAGGTGGAGCGCACCACGCCGTGCAGGGTCTTCCCGGCGTACGCGGTGATCTTGTTGCGGTGCTGGAGGGCGGCCGGATCGACGGTGAACGTCTCGTCGGGCGCGAGGACCGCGAAGTCGGCGTCCCGGCCCGCCTCGATGGCGCCCTTCCGTCCGAGGCCGACCAGCGCGGCGGGGGCGGTGGCCATCCAGCGGACCACGTCCTCCAGGGAGTGGCCGCGGGCGCGGGCCGCCGTCCAGATGGCGGGCAGGCCCAGCTGGAGGGAGGAGATACCGCCCCAGGCGGCGCCGAAGTCGGCGGTCTTGAGGTCGGCGGTGGACGGCGAGTGGTCGGAGACGATGCAGTCGATCGTGCCGTCCGCCAGGCCCTGCCAGAGCGCGTCCTGGTTGGCGCCCTCGCGGATCGGCGGGCAGCACTTGAACTCCGTGGCGCCGTCGGGGATCTCCTCGGCGGTCAGGGTCAGGAAGTGCGGGCAGGACTCGACGGTGATCCGGACGCCCTCGGCCTTGGCCGCGGCGATCAGCGGCAGCGCGTCGGCGGAGGAGAGGTGCAGGACGTGCACCCGGGCGTGCAGCCGCCGGGCGAGCGCGATCAGGGCGGCGATGGCGTCGTCCTCGCAGACGCGGGGGCGGGAGGCGAGGAAGTCGGCGTACCTGGGGCCGCTGGGCACGGGCGCCGCGTCCAGGTGGTGCGGATCCTCGGCGTGCACGATCAGCAGGCCGCCGAAGCCGGCGATCTCCTCCAGGGCGAGGACCAGCTGTTCCTGGTCCAGCTCGGGGAACTCGTCCACGCCGGAGGGCGACAGGAAGCACTTGAAGCCGAAGACCCCGGCGTCGTGGAGCGGGCGCAGGTCCTTGACGTTGCCGGGGATCGCGCCGCCCCAGAAGCCGACGTCGATATGGGCCTTGGCGGCGGCGACCTCGCGCTTGGTGTCGAGGTGGGCGGTGGTGGTGGTCGGCGGGAGGCTGTTGAGGGGCATGTCCACGAGCGTGGTGATGCCGCCCGCGGCGGCCGCGCGGGTGGCGGTCCAGAAGCCCTCCCACTCGGTGCGCCCGGGGTCGTTGACGTGTACGTGGGTGTCCACCAGGCCGGGCAGCAGGACGTCGTCGCCGAAGTCCTCGACCCGGGCGCCGTCCGGCACCGCGGCGTCGTGCGGCAGGACCGCCGCGATCGTCCCGCCGCTGACGGCGACGGACGCGGCGCGCGTCCCCTCCGGGGTGATGACGCGCGTGCTGCGCAGCACCAGCTCTACTTCGGACACCCGGTCCCCTCCTCGTCTCTCGTGCTCCGTGTCGTCGACGACCGGTCGCGGAGCCGGACGGCCGGGCCGCACATCGGCGCTCACCAGGTCTTCAACAGACTGTTGAAGGAGTTTCACCGGCGGGCCCGGACCCGTCAAGACCCTTCCGGGCCCCGCGGACACCGCCCGGGGAGCCGCGCGCCGACCCTCGCGACGGGAGAGCGGAAAACCTCTTCACACGGCTAGATGATTCCGCCAAATGGATAATAAGTTTCGAGAAGCAGAACGTAACCAGGGCCGCCGACCAGGTCAAGGGATCCCGGACGCGAGATCGCCGGCCCGGCCGGACTTCCGTGACCGAGGCGCTGACCGGCGCGAACGACTGTGCGATACGCCGTGTGTCCGGGAAACGGGACCGGTAGGCTGCACCGGTCGGGCCCGGCGCCCGTACCAGCCGAGACCGACCCCTCCGCCCCGAAAGGAAAGCGACGTGCCGCCGTCCAGCGCCAGCACCTCCGCCGCCGATGCCAAGCCCGCGGGCGCGAGCGGCGGCGTCCAGTCCCTCGAGCGCGCCTTCGATCTGCTGGAGCGGATGGCCGACGCCGGGGGCGAGGTCGGCCTCAGCGAGCTGTCCGCCAGCAGCGGCCTCCCGCTGCCCACCATCCACCGCCTGATGCGCACCCTCGTGGCCTGCGGTTACGTCCGTCAGCAGCCCAACCGCCGGTATGCGCTGGGCCCCCGTCTGATCCGCCTCGGCGAGAGCGCCTCGCGGCTGCTCGGCACCTGGGCGCGGCCGTTCCTGGCCCGGCTGGTCGAGGAGACCGGCGAGACCGCCAACATGGCGCTGCTCGACGGCGACGAGATCGTCTACGTCGCGCAGGTCCCCTCCCGGCACGCCGTGCGGATGTTCACCGAGGTCGGCCGGCGGGTCCTGCCGCACTCCACCGGCGTCGGCAAGGCACTGCTCGCCGGACACCCGCCGGAGGAGGTCCGGGCGCTGCTCGGACGGACCGGTATGCCCGCGGCGACAGAGAAGACGATCACCGACCCGGACGCCTTCCTCGACGCGCTCGCCGAGGTCCGGCGCCTGGGCTACGCGGTCGACGACAACGAGCAGGAGATCGGCGTCCGCTGCTTCGCGGTCCCGGTCCCCGACTCCCCCACCTCCGCGGCAATCTCCATCTCCGGGCCGACCGGCCGGGTCACCGAGGCGTCGACGGAGAAGATCGTGCCGGTCCTCCAGGAGGTCGCCGCCCAGCTGTCGGTGGCCCTGGCGAATCAGACACCGGCCTGAGCACTCCTTCCCGTATGTGCCACGGGTCCCGGTTCGCCGGTCGGCCCGTGGCATACGGGGACCGGCCCCGGGGTGGATGCCCCGGGGCCGGTCGTTTTCCGGGGTGCGCGCCCCGGCCACCCTCCGGTGCGCGCACTCCTGAGCCGGTGCCTCAGCGGCGCCCGGATGGCCCGCAGAACCGCTCGACGCCCGCGCGGACATCGGCCCATGCGGGCGACAGGGCGCTGACGGATCCGACGGCGCCGGCGATCAGCAGCAGTGAGCGGCGCAGCCGGGGCACCTCGGGCAGACCTTCACGGACCATCGCGTCCAGGGCGGCCAGCTCATCGTCGGCCACCGCACGGTCCGGTAACTCGTAGGACAACAGGGCCAGTTCGCGGCGGAGCCGGGCCACCGCGGTGCGCAGTTCGTACCTCCGCGGATCGACCCCGGCCACACCCGGACCTCCGCGCCCCCTTTGTCTCTGCTCCACGACGACGGCGCCCTCCAAGGAAGTTGAGCGTTCGACAATGCCGGACAGTTAACGCCACGGCGCGCCGGATGCGCCATATGCGGGACGCGATCCGTCGAGCTCCTCACCTCGGGCGAGCGAGCGCGCCACCGCGGAATCGGACCCGTTCGGCGGAGCGCGAGGATGCCGCGAACCACCCGCCGCGCGCCGTCGCGCACGGCGCGCGGCCTGCGCAGTGCGCCCCGGAGAACCCTCCAGGCTTCCCCGTAGGGGCCGGACCATTCCTCCGCACATCTGCTCCCCCTCCCCGCCTTCCGCGTGAGCGTCCGCCGGGACAGGCGTACGGGACGCCGGGACGGAGCAGCATCCTTCCGGGCATATCCGGTATATCCCAGAATCGGAGAACGCGATGGACTCTCAACGCGACCCGTACAGCGACCCCGAGCCGGAGCACGGCCACGAAGTGGCCCCCGACCGGAGCCACACCAGCGTGGTCCAACTGATCTGCCGCGCCTACGGCCTCGCGGACGCCTCGGAGATCACCGTCGAGCACATGCACCGGTACGTCACCGAGCGCCGCCTCGCGGAGCAGCGTACACACGGTGTCCGCGGCGCCCTGCGGCCGTGGATCCCCCGTCCGCGTACGGCGGGCGACGCGGGCTGACGCCGGGCGAACCGGCCCAGCCCGGAAGGGGCCGGACGCGGAAGGGGCATCGCGAGCCGGTGCGGCACCGGCGGGCGGCGCCCGGCCCCGGGGTGCGGCTCCGGGACACGATGTCATGGGGTATGCACTCCCCCATGACATCGACACCGCACCCGTCCACCACGGCACCGGCCCCGGGACGCCCGCCCCGCCCCGGGGAGGTCGCGGGAGTGCTGCTCGCCGCCGGGGGCGGGCGGCGGCTGGGCGGGCGCCCGAAGGCATTGCTGGAGTTCCGCGGCCGGCCGCTGGTGGAGCATGCGGCGCGGGTGCTGCGGGAGGGCGGCTGCGGCCCCGTCCACCTCGTCCTGGGCGCCGCGGCGTCCGAGGTGCGGGCCCGCGCGGACCTCTCCGGCTGCGCCGTGCACACCAACCCCGACTGGGCCTCCGGGATGGGCTCATCCCTGCGGACGGGCCTGGCCGCGCTCGCCGGTTCGGGGTGCGGTGCGGCGCTCGTCATGCTGGTCGACCAGCCGGGCATCGGCCCGGAGGCGGTGGCGCGGGTCGCCGCGGCGTACGACGGTCCGGACGCGCTGGCGGCAGCCGCGTACGAGGGGCGGCGCGGGCATCCGGTGCTCTTCGGCGCGGACCGGTGGGCGGAGATCGCCGCGACCGCCGAAGGCGACCGCGGCGCCCGCGCCTACCTCCGCCACCACGCCGCCGCACTGACCCTCGTCGAGTGCGCGGACATCGCGGCGGCGTACGACATCGACACCCCGGAGGATCTGCACCTCCTCGGGTGAACAGCAGTGGGAGGGAAGGGAGTTGAGGCGGGCGCGGGACGGTCTCGGCCGGGGCCGAGGGGCGGGCACCGCGCGGGGAACTTTCAGGAACCCTTCCTGAAGGCGGGCGCCCCGGCCGCGCCGGAACCTTCAGGCTCCCTCCCTGAAAACAAGCCGCACCCCCGCCCGCACCCGCTCGCCCACCCCGCTCGCGGCATGGCACCCGGAGCCACCACGGGCCCGCTTCTGTCGACCCGGAGAATCTCGACATCAACAAACGATTGAACTTCCGCGATAAGGAAACTAGTCTCCACTGGTCAGAAGCGCCCTGAACCCGAACGGCGCCCGCGACCGTACGTCCGGCCCCGCGGCACCCCGTGCCACGTGGCCTCCCGGCGGCCGCTCGGCACCGCCGCTGAATGGAGTGACAGCTCATGTCCGCACCAGCGCCGTCCCCGCTGGCCCTCGCCGATGTCGACCCCGCGCGCGTGCCCGCGCGTCAGGACGAGGTCCTCACCGACGCCGCGCTCGCCTTCCTGGCCGAGCTGCACCACCGGTTCACCCCGCGCCGCGACGAGCTGCTCGCCCGGCGTGCCGAGCGCCGCGCCGAGATCGCCCGGACCAGCACCCTCGACTTCCTGCCCGAGACCGCGCACATCCGCGCGGACGACACCTGGCGGGTCGCCGAGCCGCCCGCCGCGCTCAACGACCGCCGGGTGGAGATCACCGGCCCGACCGACCGCAAGATGACCATCAACGCGCTGAACTCCGGCGCCAAGGTCTGGCTCGCCGACTTCGAGGACGCCTCCGCTCCCACCTGGGAGAACGTCATCGGCGGCCAGCTCAACCTCACCGACGCCTACGAGCGCCGCATCGACTTCACCGACCCGCGCTCGGGCAAGTCGTACGCCCTCAAGGACGCCGGTGAGCTGGCGACCGTCGTCATGCGGCCGCGCGGCTGGCACCTCGACGAGCGGCATCTGACGGTCGACGGCAAGCCCGTCCCCGGTGCGCTGGTCGACTTCGGCCTGTACTTCTTCCGCAACGCCCAGCGGCTCCTGGACCTCGGCAAGGGCCCGTACTTCTACCTGCCCAAGACCGAGTCGCACCTGGAGGCCCGCCTCTGGAACGACATCTTCGTCTTCGCCCAGGACTACGTCGGCATCCCCCAGGGCACCGTCCGCGCCACGGTCCTCATCGAGACCATCACCGCCGCGTACGAGATGGACGAGATCCTCTACGAGCTGCGCGACCACGCCTCCGGGCTGAACGCCGGCCGCTGGGACTACCTCTTCTCCATCGTCAAGAACTTCCGCGACGGCGGCGCCAAGTTCGTGCTGCCGGACCGCAACGCCGTGACGATGACCGCGCCGTTCATGCGCGCGTACACCGAACTCCTCGTCCGCACCTGCCACAAGCGCGGTGCGCACGCCATCGGCGGGATGGCCGCGTTCATCCCCAACCGCCGCGACCCGGAGGCCAACGAGAAGGCGCTGGCGAAGGTGGCGAACGACAAGGACCGCGAGGCCGGGGACGGCTTCGACGGCTCCTGGGTCGCCCACCCCGACCTGGTGCCGATCGCCCGCGCCTCGTTCGACGCGGTCCTCGGCGACCGGCCGAACCAGAAGGAGCGGCTGCGCGAGGACGTCGACGTCAAGGCGGCCGACCTGATCGCCATCGACTCCCTGGAGGCGAAGCCGACGTACCAGGGCCTGGTCGACGCCGTGCAGGTCGGCACCCGCTACATCGAGGCGTGGCTGCGGGGCCTGGGCGCCGTCGCGATCTTCGGCCTGATGGAGGACGCGGCGACCGCCGAGATCTCCCGTTCGCAGATCTGGCAGTGGGTCGACGCGGGCGTCGTCTTCGAGGACGGCGACCACGCGGGCGAGAAGGTCACCGCCGAACTGGTGCGCTCCGTCGCCGCCACCGCGCTGGCCGACATCCGGGCCGAGGTCGGCGAGGAGGCGTTCACCACGGGCCGCTGGCAGCAGGCGCACGACCTGCTGCTCCAGGTCGCCCTCGATGCCGACTACGCCGATTTCCTGACCCTTCCGGCGTACGCGGTGCTGGAGGGCTGAGCCCGGCCCCGTACCGGTGGAGGGCGTGGCCACAGGGGCACGCCCTCCACCGCCGCCCCGATTGCCCGCACCGGGCGGCGGGGCGGCGGCGGGCGCCGAGTACGCTCTTCCGCATGCCGTCGTTCCCGCCCGAGCCCGTCCGCCCCGGCGGTGACGCGCTCCGGCCGGCGGGCCACGCCTTATCCGAAGGGCGGCGGACGGCGGAGACCGCACGGACCGTGCTCTTCGCGGCGCGTTCCGCGGTGGCGCTGCACCGCCTCCTCGACATCCTCCCGGTCTTCGCCGGTGACCACCGCATCACCCGGGTCTTCTCCCTCGTCCCCGGCTCGGACTTCTCCACCGACGCGCTCGCGGCACTGGAGGCCGCCGGGGCCCGCACCGTCCCCTGGAGCGAGGCCCTCGGCACCCCCTACGACCTGACGCTCGCGGCCAGCCCCAAGGGCGATCTGCACCGGCTGCGCGGGCCGCTCGCGCTGCTGCCGCACGGCGCCGGGTTCAACAAGTCGCTGCCTTCCGACGGTTCGGACCGCGCCGCGTCCGGGCTCGACGCCGCCTATCTGGTGCGGGGCGGCACCCCGCTGGCCACGCTGCACGCCCTCGCCCACCCGGGGCAGATCGACCGGCTCGCCGCCCGGAGCCCGGCGGCCGCCGCCCGCGCCGCGGTCGTCGGCGATCCCACCCTGGACCGGCTGCTCGCCTCCCGGGGCCTGCGCGACCGCTACCGCGCCGCGCTCGGCGCCGGCGGCCGCCGGCTGATCGCCCTCACCTCGACGTGGGGCCCGCGGTCGCTGCTCGCCCGGCATCCCGGGCTGCCCGCCCGCCTCGCCCGCGAACTGCCGCTGGACGAATACCGGTTGGCCCTGCTGATCCACCCCAACGCGTACAGCAGCGCGGGCCGCCACGAACTCACCGAACGGCTCGCGCCCGCCCTCGCCGCCGGTCTGACGATGGCCACGCCGTACGAGGAGTGGGCGTCGGTCCTGGTGGCGGCCGATGCCGTGCTGTGCGACCACGGGTCGACGGCGCTGTACGCGGCGGCGCTGGGCCGCCCGCTGCTGTCGGTGTGCGACGGCGGCGACGAGCTGATCCCCGGCACCCCGATGGACCGTCTCCTCGCGGCGATCCCCGTCTTCGAGAAGCCCGGGGACATCGCCGAGGCCCTGCGTACGCACCGCGCCGAGCGGGTCACCGAAGCCGCCGCGGCGGCCTTCGCCGAACAGGGCAACGCCCTGCCCCGGCTCCGCGCCCGGCTCTACGCCTGCCTGGACCTGACGCCGCCCACCACACCCCTCGCACCCCGGCTGCTGCCCGTACCGCGCGCCGCCGCACCGCTCCCGGCGGCCTGCGCGGTACGCACCCGGGTGGACGGCACGGCGGTCTCCGTGGTGCGCCACCCGGCGGACCACGATCCCGAGGACCACCCCGGTGACGACGGTCCCGACGCCCCGGCCGGGCATCTCGCCGTGGAGGAGGACGCGGCCGGGGTCCATCTGGCCCAGGGTGCGGCGCTGTTGTTCCGCCGCGCCCGGGGCGGGCCGGGCGACGCGGCGTGGACCACGGCCGGCTGGATCGACGAGGCGTTCGCCGCGTACCCGGGACGGCGCACCGTGGCCGCCGTCCTCACCCCGTCGCTGTCGGTCCTGCGCCGCCGCGGCGGCCCCCTGCTGGCGGCGCGGACCGAACCGTACGAGGAGGCGGGGCGGATCGTCCGCCCGGACCAGGCGGCGGTGCTGTCCGCGCTGCACGCCTGGCTCACCGCCACCCCGGACGCCGCCGTGCCCACGGCGCTGACCTGCACGGTCGGGGAACGGACGTACCGGGTCCGCGTGGCGGAGGCGACGGCGGAGCAGGCGCGCCGGGAGCTGTGAGCCGGGCGTCCCGGGCCTGTTCGCCGTGCGAGCTCCGGGGCCCGGAACCCTCCGGTCCGGGCGCGGGGAGGGGGCGTTGTCAGTGGCCGGTCCTACCGTGAACGCATGGAGGACATGAGCTTGATGCGCTTCGACCGGATGACCTTCGAGAGCCGGTGCGCCGAGATCGTCAGCCAGACCGGGCTGCTCGCCTCGGCGCTGACCGGTGCCGACCTCACCGCACCGGTGCCGTCCTGTCCGGGGTGGAACGCCGGGCAGCTGCTGCGCCATCTCGGGGGCGCCCAGCGCTGGGCCGCGGAGATCGTCCGCACCAGTGCCTCGGCGCCGCCGTCCGATGCGCACTTCCGCGATCTGACGCCGTACGCACACGAGGACCCGGACGTCCTCGGTCCGTGGCTCACGGAGGGCGCCGCGATACTCGCCGCCACGCTCCGGATGGCCGGGCCCGAAGCGCCGTTGTGGACACCGGTTCCCGGCGGCACGGCGGCGTTCTACGCCCGCCGCTTCGTCCACGAGACGGCGATCCACCGGGCCGATGCGTTCCTCGCGCTGGGCGTGCCGTACGCCCTCGACGCCCCGGTCGCCCTCGACGGGGTGGAGGAGTGGCTGGAGTTGGGGACGCTGCCGATGCACTTCGACATCCACCCCGCGATGCGTGACCTCCTCGGCCCCGGGCGCACGGTGGCGCTGCGGGCCACCGACGCACCGCCGGAGGCGGCGGCCGCCTGGCTGGTCGACTTCACCGGCGACGCGATCGTCCGGCGCCGCACCCGCGAGCGGGCCGCCGCCACCGTCCGCGGCCCGCTCACCGCACTGCTGCTGGCGCTCTACCGCCGCCGTCCGGCCGCCGGTGACGGCCTGACGGTCGAGGGCGACGCGGCGCTGGTGGACTTCTGGCTGGAGCGGGTGCCCTTCGGCTGACCTGTCCCCCGATGGACCGTCGGCTCACGAAAAAGGTCCCCTCCTCGGCTGAGGAAGGGACCTTGTCCAGAGCGCCCGGCAGGCCTTGCACCTACATTTCCCACCGGTTGGTGGGCGTCTTTCCTTGGACCACGGACGCACGCTCCACCCGCCGTTCCCGGAGGCGAAGTTGCACCATGATCATATCGGATCGCGGCAGCTCAGCGCACCACCGGCCGGGTCGGCCCGGTACGCCGGAGGGAACACACCGCCGCCCTGCCCGTCCGTGGGCGGAGCGGCCACCGCACGCCTCCGACGTCGCGTTACGAGGCGGGGGCCGCCCCGCCTTCCCGCGCGCGGATCGCCGCGGCCCGCTCCCGGTGCCCGGCCGCCGCCTCCATGTGTCCGGCCTCCTCCTCCAGCGCGGCGAGGGCGTCGAGGACCCGCGCCTCCTCGAAGGTGGAGCCGCGCCGCCGGGCGGCGTCGAGCGCGGCCCCGAAGCGGTCGCGCGCGGTGTCGGGGCGGCCTTGACGTTGCTCCACCCGGCCCAGGGCGAAGGCGGTACGGGCGATCATCCGGTCGCGCCCCAGCTCCTGCGCCGCCGCGTACGCCGCGGCCAACTCGGTCTCCGCGAGATCGAGTTCACCGAGGGCTTCGCGGGCCAGGCCCAGCTGGTAGGTGAGCAGCATCGCGCCGTAGTCGTTGTCGATCTCACGGTGGATGGCGCGGGAGCGCACATAGTCGGGGACGGCGTCGGCCCAGCGGCCGCCCTCCGCCCCGAGGCGGCCGCGGAACTCCAGCGCGGAGGCGTAGAGCTTGCGGTCGTCGGGCTCCTCCCCCAGCAGTTCGGCGCCGTGCACCGCCGCGGTCAGCTCGCGCCCGGCGTCGGCGAACCGGCGCTGTTCCCACAGCGGGCGGGCCAGCTGGCAGCGCATCCGGATCGTGGCCCGGAGGTTCTCGGCGCGCTGTGCGGCGTCCCGGCCCAGGGCGAAGGTCACCGCGGACTCGGCGCTGCGCGGGTGGTCGAGCATGTGCGTCCAGAGCGGTTCGCACAGCGCCCAGGCCAGGTCGTACCAGCCGGCGTCGTGGGCGATGCGGACGCAGGTGTGCAGGGCGCGCCGCTCCGCCGTCAGCCAGCGGTGGGCGACGGCCTTCCGCTCCGGCTCCGGCGCGGTGAGGTCCGTGTCGTCGGCGCCGGGCACCGGCGGGGCGGGCGGGGCGAGGGTCAGCCGCGTACCGGCGGCCTGTGCGTCGGCGCGCTGGGCCTGGCGCAGATACCAGCCGACGACGCGGCGCAGGCCGTCGGCGCTCTCCTGCGGGCCGCCCTCGTCGCGGGCGCGGCGCAGTGCGTGGGCCCGGACCAGCGGGTGCATCCGCGGACGCCGGACGGGCGGGCCGGCCGCGCCCTCCTCGGCCGGGTCGCACACCACGTCGACCAGCCCGGTGTCGGCCAGCTCCGCCAGCGCGTCCTCGGCGGCTTCCTGACCGGCGCCCAGCAGCGCCACCACGGCCGCCTCGGAGAGCACGTCGCACGCCTCCGCGGCGAGCAGCCGGTACAGCCGCCTCGCCTGCGGTCCGAGGTCGCGGTAGGCGGCATCCCATACGGGCTCGATGTCCGGCACGCCCTTCTCCCTCAGTTCGGTGGCGAGTCCGGTGATCAGCCGCGGCCAGCCGCGGTGCCGGTGCCTGCGCACCCAGCGTCCGGCGACGCGGAGCGCCGCGGGCGATCCCGCGCACAGCCGGGCCAGTTCGGCGGCGGTCTGCGGCGCAGCGGACAGTTCGGGGTCGTCGACGATGCGCTGGAGCAGCCGTACGGCGTCGGCCTCCCGCAGCGGTTCGAGGGACAGCTCGACCTCGGCGGCGTACTCCAGGTCGTCCAGGCGCCGTGACCCGGCGAGGATCACCACACTGCCCGCGGACGCCGGGAGGAGCGGTTCGGCCTCCGCGGCGTAGCGGACGTTGTCGATGACGACGACCAGCCGGCGGTGCTGGGTGCGGTCCCAGTACTGCGCGGCGCGTCCGGCGAACGTCGGCTCCACCCACTCCGGCGTCACGCCCAGGTCGCGCAGCAGCCGGGCGATCACATCGCCGACGGAGACGCCGCCGTCGTGCCGCATACCGTCGAGGTCGACGTAGAGGACGCCGTCCGGGTACCCCTCGCGCAGGGTCCGGGCGAGCCGGAAGCCGAGGGTGGTCTTGCCGACGCCGCGCAGCCCGCGGAGCGTGACGATCAGCGGGCGCCGGGCCTCGGGGCGCTCGCGCTCCCAGTCGCGTACGGTCCGCAGGACGAGGGCCTGTTCGTCGTCACGGTCGGTGAAGTGGGGGACTTCCGGCGGCAGCTGACAGGGCGGCCGGTGCGTCGACTGGTGCAGGTGCAGTTCCTGGATCGAATCGGCCTGCACCAGGCTGTTGATATGGGCCTGACCGCCCACGCTGTTCCGCGTCTCCTCGGCCATGCGCCAACTGTATGTGGTGCGGCGGCGCGGTGGGCGGCACTTGGCGGGCGGCCACGGGCGCGGAGCCGCGCCGGGGCGCTGGGCGGACACCTTCGCCGGTCACGGGCCCGCGCGGCGCGTCCGCCGCTCCCGGCCCAGGGCCACTCCCCTCTCAACTCCCTTGATCCATAAGGGAATCGGCGTGCCCGGGGTCGTGCGCGACTCCTGTACGCGTCCCCTGAAGTCTGGTAGGAAAGCTTCCTAACGATTGGGGAACTCCCCACAGCCCACTCCGGAACCGGAGGATCGTATGCGCTCTCGGTCGATAGGGTCACGTGTGACCAAAATATCCACCCGCGTCGTCCTCGGCGTGGCACTGCTCGCCGTTCCCGCGACCGCGGTCGCGGCAACGGCCATCCCGGGCGGCACATCGGATTCCGCCACACACTCCGCACGCTCCCCGCGCGCGGCGTCGGGGCTCGACGACCCGGCGAAGAAGGAGATCGCGATGGAGCTGGTCTCCAGCGCGGAGAACTCCTCGCTGGACTGGAAGGACCAGTACAAGTACATCGAGGACATCGGCGACGGTCGGGGCTACACCGCCGGCATCATCGGCTTCTGCTCCGGCACCCACGACATGCTCGAACTCGTCGAGCTGTACGCCAAGCGCAAGCCGGACAACGTCCTGGCGAAGTACCTGCCGGCGCTGCGCAAGGTCGACGGGAGCGACTCGCACGCGGGGCTCGGCGACGCGTACGTGAAGGACTGGAAGAAGGCGGCGAAGGACCCCGACTTCCAGAAGGCGCAGAACGACGAGCGGGACCGGGTGTACTTCAACCCGGCGGTCAAGCAGGGCAAGGCGGACAAGCTCGGGGTGCTGGGGCAGTTCGCGTACTACGACGCGATCGTCATGCACGGCGACGGTGACGAGGACACCAGCTTCTCCAGCATCCGCGAGCGGGCGCTGAAGAAGGCGAAGCCGCCGTCGCAGGGCGGCGACGAGAAGAAGTACCTCAACGCGTTCCTGGACGCCCGGGTGTGGGCGATGCAGCAGGAGGAGGCGCACAGCGACACCAGCCGCGTCGACACCGCGCAGCGGGTCTTCCTCAAGGACGGCAATCTCGATCTGCACACGCCGCTCAAGTGGAAGGTCTACGGCGAGGACTTCCACATCGGCTGAGCCGGTGCGGGAGGGGGAAACCCCGAGGGGAAGCGGGTGGCGGGGGGGGGGGGGGGGGGGGGGGGGGGGGGGGGGGGGGGGGGGGAGGGGGGGTGGGGGGGGGGGGGGGGGGGGGGGGGGGGGGGGGGGGGGCAGGGGGGGGGGGGGGAAAACAAAGGGGGAAGGGGGGGGGTGCCCCGCGGCGGATCCGGTCATGGCCGGGTCCGGCGCGGGCCGCCGGTGTGCTCAGCGGCGGTGGCCGGGGAACCGGGCCGTGCCGTCGGCCGTGCGGCGGGCGGGCTGCGGCGGGACGGTCGGCGCGGCGGGCGCCGGGGACGCGGGAGCGGCGGGCGCCGGAGCCGGCGGCGGAGGCCCG
Source organism: Streptomyces sp. NPDC029159 (assembly GCF_055564055.1). Taxonomy (NCBI): domain Bacteria; kingdom Bacillati; phylum Actinomycetota; class Actinomycetes; order Kitasatosporales; family Streptomycetaceae; genus Streptomyces; species Streptomyces sp. NPDC029159. The sequence continues at coordinate 493,324 of NZ_JBVHWT010000002.1, read as the reverse complement.
GCGGCCTCGTCCTCGCTCTCGTCCGCCGTGTCCCCGGCAGCCGCCGACCGGCTGCCGAGGTGGTTGAAGGCCAGGTTGAGGACGATGGCGACGAGGGCGCCGGTGCTGATGCCGGAGTCCAGGACGACCAGCAGGTCCTTGGGGAAGGCGTGGTAGAAGTCCGGCGCGGCGATCGGGATCAGGCCGATGCCGACGGCGGCGGCGACGATCAGCGCGTTCTCCCCCTTCTCCAGTGCCGCCGAGGCGAGCGTCTGGATGCCGCTGGCGGCGACCGAGCCGAACAGCACGATGCCCGCGCCGCCCAGCACCGGCAGCGGCACCAGGGAGATCACCGAGGCGGCGACCGGACAGAGCCCGAGGAGCAGCAGGATCGCGCCGCTGGTCGCCACCACGAAGCGGCTGCGGACCTTCGTCATCGCGACCAGCCCGATGTTCTGGGCGAAGGCGCTGGTGGCAAAGCCGTTGAAGAGCGGGCTGAGGGCGGTGCCGAGGGTGTCGGCGCGCAGTCCGCCCTCGATGGTCCGCTCGTCGGCGGGGCGGCCGACGATCCGGCCGAGGGCGAGCATGTCGGCGGTCGACTCGGTCATACAGACCAGCATCACGATGCACATCGACACGACGGCGGCGGCGTTGAACTGCGGGGCGCCGAAGTGGAACGGCGTCGGGAAGCCGACCGGGGCGGCGCCGGTGAGGGCGGAGAAGTCGGTGAGGCCGGCGGGGATCGCCAGCAGGGTGCCGGCGATCAGCCCGAGCAGGATGGAGATCTGCCGCAGGAAGCCGCGCAGCACCCGCCGCAGCACCAGCACGATCACGAACGTCACCGCCGCCATCGCGATGTGGGTGAGCGATCCGTGGTCGGAGGCCGACGCGTCGCCGCCCTGCGACCAGTTGAAGGCGACCGGCAGCAGGGAGACACCGATGAGGGTGATGACGGTGCCGGTGACCACCGGCGGGAAGAAGCGGACCAACTTGGAGAAGTAAGGGGCCAGGAAGAAGCCCAGCACCCCGGCGACGATGATCGCGCCGAAGATGACCGGCAGGGCGTGCCCCGGGCCCTGGGCCTTGCCGATCGCGACCATCGGGGTGACCCCGGCGAACGACACCCCGTTGACGAAGGGCAGCCGGGCGCCGACCTTCCAGAAGCCGAGGGTCTGCAGGAGGGTGGCGATGCCCGCGGTGAAGAGGCTGGCGCCCACCAGGAACGCCGTCTCGGTGGGGCTCAGCCCGCAGGCCGGCCCCACGATCATCGGCGGGGCGACCACCCCCGCGTACATGGCGGCCACGTGTTGCAGACCGCTGGTGAACATCTTGAGGGGCGGGAGGAGTTCGTCGACCGGATGCGTGCTCCGGTCCGACCCCGGCGTTGCGGCCACTGCGGGCCTCCTGTCGATTTCCGCGCGCTCCTGCGGGGAGCGCACTTTGCTGTCACGGAGGGAGTGGTGCGGGTGCGCGCTGCGGGGTGCCGGCGCGGTGGGGGGTGTACGGGAACGACCGCGCGGGTGGGCGGTGTGACACGGGACGCCGGTGGGCGGGGTGCGGGCGCGGCGGTGCGGTGCTCGTGGCGGGCACGGCCGCGGATGGGCGGTGGTCCGGCGGCCCGGGGACGCGGGGTGCGCCCCGCGTCCCCGGGGTCGGGCGCTCGCGGAGCCGCTGGGGTTCCGCGAGCCCGGCCGGGAGCCGTCCCTCCCGGCCGGGTTCGGTGGGTGGCGCCGTCGGTGTCCGGCGGCGCCACGGGAGCGGCGCCGGGTCAGTCCCCGGCGGCGATCCGGGTCAGGCGTCGCGCCTCGTCACGGGCGGCGCGGGCGACGGTCTCCTCGTCGACGCGGGTGAGGTGACCGTCCTCGACGACCGGGCGGCCGCCCACGAGGGAGAGGGTCACCGGTGCCGCCGCGCCGAAGACCAGCGCGGTGACCGGGTCGGCGATGGAGGAGTGGGCGAGTCCGTCCAGCTTCCAGAGCACCAGGTCGGCGAGTTTGCCGGGCTCCAGCGAGCCGAGTTCGGCGGCGCGGCCCAGGACGCGGGCGCCGCCGTGGGTGCCGAGCCGCAGCGCCTTGCGGGCGGTGAGCGCGGCCTGCTTGTGGGCGCCGAGGCGGTTGATGAGCAGGGCGTTGCGCAGTTCGGTGTGGAGTTCGCCGGACTCGTTGGAGGCGGTGCCGTCCACGCCGAGGCCGACCGGGACGCCGGCGGCGAGCATGTCGGGGACGCGGGCGATGCCGGCGGCGAGGCGGGCGTTGGACGACGGGCAGTGGGCGACGCCGGTGCCGCTACGGGCGAAGGCGTCGATGTCGGCGTCGTTCATGTGGACGCAGTGGGCCATCCACACGTCGTCGCCGAGCCAGCCGGTGGTCTCGAAGTAGGCCGTCGGGCCCATGCCGAACAGTTCGTGGCAGAACTTCTCCTCCTCCACCGTCTCCGAGCCGTGGGTGTGCATCCGTACGCCCTTACGGCGTGCCAGCTCGGCGCTCTGCCGCAGGAGTTCGGTGGAGACGGAGAAGGGGGAGCAGGGGGCGGCGGCGAGGTGGACCAGGGAGCCGAAGGAGGCGTCGTGGTGGGTGTCGATCGCCGCCTCGGTGGCGAGCAGGGCGCCCTCGGTGGTCTCGACGGCGAAGTCCGGCGGCAGCCCGCCGTCCTTCTCGCTGCGGTCCATCGAGCCGCGGGCGAGGGTGAGCCGGGCGCCGATCGCGGCGGCGGCCTCCAGCTCCGCGGTGACGAGGTCCCCGGCGTCGTGGGGGAAGACGTAGTGGTGGTCGCAGGCGGTGGTGACGCCGCCGCGGACCATCATGCCGAGGGAGCCCTGGGTGGCGGCGGCCAGCATCGGCGCGTCGATCCGGGCCCACGTCGGGTAGAGCGCGACCAGCCAGTCGAAGAGGTTGTGGTCGGTGGCCAGGCCGCGGGTGATCCACTGGTAGAAGTGGTGGTGGGTGTTGACCAGCCCGGGGGTGACCAGGTGGCCGGTGCCGTCGATACGGCGGGTGACGTGCGCGAGGCCCTCGGGGGCCGGGCCCGCGCCCACCGCCTCGATGGTGGCGCCGGCGATCACGACGTGTCCGGTGGGGTGGACGGTGTCGTGGGCGTCGACGGTCGCGACGGCACAGTTCTCGATGACGAACCGCTCGGTCGCCCTGTCAGGGGTTGCCGGTGCTGCCGGTGCTGTCATGGCTTCCTGCTTTCACTACGGCGGTCGGGCACGGCAGGGCCCTAGGAGATTTGAGTGCCGGAGCCGGACGAGGCGGCTGACAGTACCGCTGTCCGTGCGGTGCTCCGGGTGCCGAGATGGTGGAAGAACAGGTTGAGCAGGACGGCGACCAGGGCGCCGGCGCTGATGCCGGAGCCGAGGACGGTCTGTGCCCAGGCGGGGAAGTCGGCGTAGAAGGTGGGCGCGGCGAGCGGGATGATGCCGGCGCCGAGCGAGACGGCCACCAGGATGATGTTGGAGCTGTCGTCGAGCCCGGCTTCGGCGAGGGTGCGGATGCCGCTGACGGCGATCGAGCCGAAGAGGACGATGCCGGCGCCGCCGAGGACCGGCATCGGGACGAGCGAGACGACCGCGCCGAGCACCGGGAACGCGCCGAGGACGAGGAGGGTGCCGCCCGCGGCGGCGACCACGTAGCGGCTGCGGACCCGCGTCAGCGAGACGACGCCAACGTTCTGGGCGAAGGCGCTGGTGGCGAAGCCGCCGAAGAGCGGTCCCAGGAGGGTGGCGAGGCCGTCGGTGCGCAGGCCGCGGGTGAGAGTGGCGCCGTCGCAGCGGCGGTCGCAGATCTCGCCGAGCGCGAGCATTCCGGCGGCGGACTCCGTCATCAGGACGAGCATCACGATGCAGAGCGAGAGGATCGCGGCGGGCTGGAACTCCGGCGGGCCGAAGGCGAAGGGCGTGGGCAGGGCGGCGACGGGCGCCGAGCGCAGTCCGTCGAAGCTCGCCATGCCGAAGGGGAGCGCCGCGAGGGTGCCGATGACCAGTCCGAGCAGCAGGGCGACCTGTTTGCCGAAGCCCTTGGCGAAGCGCTGGATGAGCAGGATCACCAGGAGGGTGAAGGCGGCGAGGGCGAGGTTCTTCATGTCGCCGAACCCGGGGGCGTGCTTGTCGCCGCCCTGGGCCCAGCCGACCGGTACCGGCATGAGGGTGACGCCGATGAGCGTGATGACCACGCCGGTGACCAGCGGCGGGAAGAAGCGGAGCAGTCTGCCGAAGAACGGTCCGACGGCGAGACAGAAGGCTCCGGCGACCATCACCGCCCCGTAGATTGCGGGGAGTTGGTGGCCCTTGGCGGTGGTCTCCGCGATGGCGAGCATCGGGGTGATCCCGGCGGAGCTGGCCGCGTTGACGAAGGGCAGGCGGTTGCCGACGGCCTTGCGGATGCCGAGGGTCTGCAGGAGGGTGGCGCAGCCGGCGATCAGCAGTCCGGCGGCGATGAGGCGGGTGCGGCCGGCGGCGTCCAGCCCGACGGCCTGGCCGATGATGAGCGGCGGGGTGACGACCCCGGCGTACATCGCGGCGATGTGCTGGAGCGCGGCGGGAATCAGCCGCTTGGGCCCCGGCTTCTCGTCCACGGGGTGGACCGGTGGGGCGGGTTGGTGCCGGTCGTGCGGGAGCTGTGCCATGGGTGGGTCCCCTCAAGGATTCGCGGCCCCTCCCCCCTGGGCGTGGGGAGGGGTCACGAGGCACGGCGCTGCGTCCAAGCCGTCAGAGGTTGGTCAGATCCTGGGGGATCAGGGCTTCGACACCGTCGCGCAGAACAGTGGCTTCGATCAGGCCGTACGGGCGGTCCGCGGCGTAGTAGACGGCGCCGTCGGCGGCTTCGTTCTTGAGACCGAACGGCTCCAGGTCCACCTTGAAGTGGTGCTTGTTCGGGAGCGAGAAGCGGATCTCGTCGATCTCGGAACGGTTGTTGATGATGCGGGACCCCATTTGGTACAGGGTCTGCTGGAGCGAGAGGCTGTAGGTCTCCGCGAACGCCTCCAGCATGTGCTTGCGTACCTGGGCGTAGGAGCGCTCCCAGTGGGGCATCCGCTGGTCGTCGTCGGTCCAGTTGAACCGCCAGCGGCTGGAGACCTCGGTGGCGAGGATCCGGTCGTAGTCCTCCTTGAGCGTCGTGTACTTGTCCTTGATGTAGCCCCAGAACTCCGAGTGGGTGGAGTTCATGACGACGAGGTCCTTCAGACCGGAGATGACCTGCCAGCGTTCGCCGTCGTAGGTGATCTCCGTCAGGCGGGTCTCCTGGCCCTTGCGGATGAAGGAGTGCTTGACCTCGTCGGCGCCGATGAAGCGGGAGTTGCCGTCGGAGGTGGCGATCCGCTCCCAGGCGTACTCCTCGATGCGGATGCGGGCCCGCTTGATCGGCTCCTGGCTGGTGACGAAGTGGCGGGCGAGGTGGATGCCGAACTGCTCCGCCGATTCGATGCCGTGTTCCTTGGCGAAGGCGTACACCGTGTTCTTGGTGGTGTCGGTGGGGAGGCAGTTGGCGTTGGAGCCGGAGAGGTGGACCTCTTCGAGGTCGCCGGAGAGGGCGACGGAGACGTTGAGGTCCTTGATGTGGTGGGTGTCGCCGTCCCGGACGATCTTGACGACGCGGTTCTCCGCTTTGCCGTACTGGTTCTGGCCGAGCATCACAAGGCGGGGCGTGGCAGGGCGGTGGGCGGTCATGTCGGTGCTAGCTCCCTCGGTATACGGAGTAGCCGAACGGGTTGAGCAGCAGCGGTACGTGGTAGTGCTCGCCCGGCTTGACGGCGAAGGTGATCGCCACTTCCGGGAAGAAGGCACCGCTGTCCCTTACGCGGGGGGCGTCCTGCTGTTCCTCGGCTTGCTGACGGGTGCGGGACTCGAAGTACCCCTCGACGGCGAAGTCGAGGCGTACATGGGTGGTGCCTTCCGGCAGGGCCGGAAGGTCTTTGCAGCGTCCGTCGGCGTCGGTCGCGGAGGCGCCGTGGGCGTGCCAGTCGCCCTCGCGCCCGGAGCGCACGGCGAGCGTGAGGGCGACGCCCTCCGCGGGGCGGCCCACGCTGGTGTCCAGGATGTGCGTGGACACCGACGTCGGTGCGGCCGTCTCGCTGCTCATGCGGGGTCTCCTTCGGCGGTCTCCGTCATACGGTGCAGACGGATGCGGTTGATCTTGCCCAGCTCCGTCCGGACGATCTCGCGTTCCCGCTCCGGCGCGTTGCCGAGGCGTCCGCGGACGGCGTCCCTCATCTGCTCCCCGGTGCGCCCGGAGGCGCAGATCAGGAAGACATGCCCGAACTTCTCCTGGTAGGCGAGGTTGAGGTCGAGCATCTCCTCCTTGAGCGCGGCGGAGGCCGAAGCCATGCCGCTCTGCTCGCGGGAGGAGGTGGGGTCGCCGGGTTTCGGCCGGCCGATGGGCGGGTGCCCCGCCATCGCCTCCGCCAGATCGTCCGCGGTCAGCTCCGCCGTGGCGGCGTCGCTCGCTGCGTACAGGGCGTCGGTGGTGGCGTACGGGCGACGGGCGACGAGTGCGCTCCCCCATGCCCTGCTGGCGCAGACCTCGTGCAGTGCGGCGAGTGCCGTACCGTCGTCGGCAGCGTTGAACCGGGCGAGGCCCGGGGTCGTACTCGAAGACACGGGAAGCCTCCGTGGCCTGATGCTGATGGCTCTGCTGGCTGGGGAACAGCTAAGACCTCCGGCAACATCACGTCAACACTTTGTTGAAAAGTCGGCAACGCAAAAGCCGCCGCCCGGATGTTCCGGACGGCGGCGTACGCCGATCAGCCGCCGTGGTACGGCCGTTGGGGTCAGTCCTCCCGCTTCGCGGCGTTCTCCCTGTTCAGGTAGTTGTAGACGGTGAAGCGGGAGACGCCGAGCGCCCCGGCGACGGTCTCCACGCCGTGGCGGACGGAGAAGGCGCCGCGGGTCTCCAGGATGCGGACGACGGACTGCTTGGCCTTACGGTCGAGATCGGCCAACGGCACTCCGTGGCGGCGCTCCAACTCGGCCAGCAGATGGTCGAGCGATTCCGACAGGTGCGGCAGGCGCACGGCGACCCGCTCCTGACCCTCCCAGCTGAGGACGACGTCGTCGCCCCGGGCGAGACCGGGGGCGACCATCTGCCCGCCCATGGCGTCGACCAGCGGTTTGACCGCCCGGACGAACGGGTGGTCCGCGGGGTCCGTCACCGGGCACCCTCCCCGGAGCCGGCGTCGCCGACCACGTTGACCTGGAGGGAGACGCGGGTGGCGCCCGCCTCCAGGGCGTCGCGCAGCAGGGCGGTCACCGTGTCGAGGACCCGTCCGGCGTCGCCTTCGGCGGTGTTGCCGAACGGGCCGACGTCGACGGCGTCCAGCCCGGCGCCCGAGACGACCTCGCGCGCCACCACCGCATGGGCGGGCGCCTCGTCGAGATCGAACGGTTCGGTCGTGAACTCCAGCTTCAATCGCACGCCGCTCAACCTACGCGGGCGCCGCCGCCACCACCAGAAAATGCCCCGACCCCCTCTTGACAGCCGTCGAGACCGCCAGGCACTGTTCCGTTACGCAGAAAGAATATTCCACCATGCAGAATATTCACCAGCATGCGACACCTGCCCACCGATCTCTCACTCGGAAGGAGCGCCGGGCCTCATGGGATTCACGGACACACGCTTCAACGTCAACCTGTCGATCCTGTTCACCGAACTCCCGCTGCTGGAGCGCCCGGCGGCCGCGCGGGCCGCGGGGTTCACGGCGGTGGAGCTGTGGTGGCCGTGGACCGACGCACCGGTCCCCGAGCGCTCCGAACTCGACGCCCTGGCCGATGCGCTGCGCGACGCGGGCACCGCCCTGACCGGCCTGAACTTCTACGCGGGGCAGCTGCCCGGCCCGGACCGCGGCGCGCTGTCGCTGCCGGGTGAGGAGTCGGCGCGGTTCCGCGCGAACGTCCCGGTGGCGGTGGAGTTCGGCCGCTCGCTCGGCTGCACCACCTTCAACGCGCTCTACGGCAACCGCGTCGAGGGGGTCGACCCGGCCGAGCAGGACACGCTGGCGCTGGAGAACCTCGCGTTCGCGGCGCGGGCGGTCGGCGCGGACGGCACCCTGCTGATCGAGGCGCTGAACGTCCCCGAGTCGCCGCGCTGCCCGATCGTCTCCGCGCCGAAGGCGGTCGAGGTCGTCGACGCGGTGAACGCCGCGACCGGCCTGGACAACGCCCGCTTCCTGATGGACCTCTACCACCTGTCCATGAACGGCGAGGACCTCGACGAGGTCATCGACCGGTACACCGGCGTGACCGCACACGTGCAGATCGCCGACAACCCCGGCCGCGGAGCGCCCGGCACCGGCGATCTGGAGTTCGCCGGTCTGCTCGCCCGGCTGCGGAAGAACGGCTACGACGGCTACGTCGGCCTGGAGTACAAGCCCGGCGACGGCCCCTCCGCGGGCGCGTTCGGCTGGCTGCCCGCGCCGCTGCGCGCCGCGCACTGACCCCGCCGCCCCCGCCGACTGCGAAAGAGGCTTCACGATGAGCAACCTTCCCAAGATCGCGTGGATCGGCCTCGGCATCATGGGCTCGCCCATGGCCGAGAACCTGATCAAGGCCGGTTACGAGGTGACCGGCTACACCCTGGAGGCCGACAAGCTCGACCGGCTGGCCGCGGCCGGCGGCACCGCCGCGGCGTCGATCGCCGACGCGGTCCGCGCGGCGGACGTGGTGATCACGATGGTCCCGGCCTCCCCGCAGGTCGAGGCCATCGCCTACGGCCCGGACGGCATCCTGGAGCACGCCCGGCACGGCGCGCTGCTGATCGACATGTCCTCGATCACCCCGCAGACCAGCATCGATCTGGCCGCGAACGCCGCCGCCAAGGGCATCCGGGTGCTGGACGCCCCGGTCTCCGGCGGTGAGGCCGGGGCCGTCGAGGCGGTGCTGTCGATCATGGTCGGCGGTGAGCAGGCCGACTTCGACGCCGCCAAGCCGCTCTTCGAGGCGCTCGGCCGGACCATCGTGCGGTGCGGTCCGCACGGCTCGGGACAGACGGTCAAGGCCGCCAACCAGCTGATCGTCGCCGTCAACATCCAGGCGTGCGCGGAGGCCGTGGTCTTCCTGGAGAAGTCCGGCGTCGACCTCGGCGCGGCGCTCGACGTCCTCGGCGGCGGGCTGGCCGGGTCCACGGTGCTGGCGCGGAAGAAGGAGAACTTCAAGAACCGCGACTTCGCGCCCGGCTTCCGCATCGATCTGCACCACAAGGACATGGGCATCGTCACCGACGCGGCCCGCAACGTCGGGGCGGCGCTGCCGGTCGGCGCGGTCGTCGCGAACCTCCTGGCCTCGCTGCGCGCCCAGGGTGACGGCGGGCTCGACCACTCCGCCCTGCTGCGCGGTGTGGAGCGGCTGTCCGGGCACGGCGCCCACGCCTGATGGGCGGCGTGCCGCGGCGTGTCCCCGCGCTGCGCGGCGTGGTCCGCGCCCTGCGCCGGGCGGGCTGCGACACCGTCTTCGGCTGCCCCGGCGCCACGCTCGATCCGCTCTACGCGGCGCTCGACGGGCCCGGCATCACGCGCATCGCGGTCCGGCACGCGGAGAGCGCGCCGCACATGGCGATCGGCTGGTCCCGCGTCCGGGGCCGGGCGGCGCTCGCGGCGGTACCGGCCGACACCGGTGCCGCCCGGGTGCTCCCGGCGCTGGGCGTGGCGCTGGCGGACGCGGTGCCGCTGGTGTGCGTCGTCGGCACCGGCACCCCGGCCGGCCCGGGCGGCGCCCCGGACCTGGTGCGCCTCGCCCGTCCGCTGGTGAAGTGGGCGGTCCGGGTCGAGCAACCCACCCGGCTGGCCTGGGCGTTCCGGGAGGCGCTGTGGACCGCGCGGGAGGGGCGCGCGGGCCCGGTGCTGATCGAACTGCCGGCGGCGGTGGCCTCGGCCACGGTCCCGGCCGACGGGCCCGGCGACCGGCGGCACGCACCGCCCGGCCCGCCCCGGCCACCGGCGCCGCCCGCGCAGCCGCCGCCTCCCGCGCACCCGGAGATCGCCGGGTGGCTGGCGGACGGGGCGGAGACCTACCTGGTGGGGGCGGACGCCGCGGCGTATGCGGCGGCCGGGGGCGGGCGGTTGCGGGCGGTGGCCACCGCCGCCGGTCCCCCGGGCTGGGAGATCCCCACCGCGCTCGGCGTCCGGACGGCGCTGGACGCGGCGGAGCCGACCGGCGCGGACGGCACGGACGTGGTCGTCCTCCTCGACGATCCGCACGGCTTCCCGGCGCTCGCCGGGGAGTTGGCCCTCGCGGCGCACCGCGGTGCCCCGCTGGTGCTGCTGATGCCGCCGGGCCGCGCAGGGCTCCCGCCGGGGCCCGGTCCGGCCGGGCCCGCGGAGGACGCGTCCTTCACCGACCTGGTGAAGCTCGTCGCGGCGTACGGCTGCGCGGGCCGCACCGCCGACGGGCCCGGGGAGCTGCGCTCCGCGCTCGCCTGGGCCCGTAAGGAGGCGGTCTCCACCCGGCGGCCGGTCCTGGTCCGGGCCCGGTACGCCACGGTGCCCGCGTCCGGCGGGCCGCCCCGCACCGCCCGGGAGTGAGCCGGGCACCGAGACTTCCGGACGGCGTCCGCGCCGACACCTGTCCTGTCGCGCCCAGGCGCGGCCGCCGTCCGGAACACCCCGTTCTTCACCCGCAGTTCTTTGCCCGCACTTGTTTCAACAAACTGTTGACGTTTGGTCGGGGCGGTTCCTACGCTCCCGACATGCGGAAGCCAACTTCCGCGCTCTCGTACGGAAGGTCATCATGACGAAGCCCACGCCGACCGCGCGCGTTCTCACCACGGAGTCCGGCGCCCCCGTCGCCGACAACCAGAACTCCTCCACCGCCGGCGTCGGCGGCCCGATCGTCCTCCAGGACCAGCATCTGCTGGAGAAGCTCGCGCGGTTCAACCGCGAGCGCATCCCGGAGCGCGTCGTGCACGCCCGGGGCTCCGGCGCCTACGGCCACTTCGAGGTGACCGATGACGTCACCGGCTTCACCAGCGCCGACTTCCTGAGCGCCGTCGGGAAGCGCACCGAGCTGTTCATCCGCTTCTCGACCGTCGCCGACAACCTCGGCGGGCCGGACGCGGCGCGCGACCCCCGCGGCTTCGCCGTGAAGTTCTACACCGAGGAGGGCAACTACGACCTCGTCGGCAACAACACCCCGGTCTTCTTCATCAAGGACCCGCTGAAGTTCCCGGACTTCATCCACTCGCAGAAGCGCGACCCGTTCACCAGCAAGCAGGAGCCGGACAACGTCTGGGACTTCTGGGCCCACGCCCCCGAGGCCACCCACCAGGTCACCTGGCTGATGGGCGACCGCGGCATCCCCGCGTCGTACCGCCACATGAACGGCTACGGCTCGCACACCTACCAGTGGACGAACGCCGAGGGCGAGTCCTTCTTCGTCAAGTACCACTTCAAGACGAACCAGGGCATCCGCTGCCTCAGCGCCGAGCAGGGCGCCGAGCTGTCCGGCACCGACCCCAACAGCCACCAGACCGACCTGCTGCAGTCCATCGAGCGCGGCGTGTACCCGTCGTGGACGCTGTATGTGCAGCTCATGCCGGTGGCCGAGGCGGCGGACTACCGCTTCAACCCGTTCGACCTCACCAAGGTGTGGCCGCACAAGGACTACCCGCTCCAGCGGGTCGGCCGCATGGTACTGGACCGCAACCCCGACAACGTCTTCGCCGAGGTCGAGCAGTCCGCCTTCTCGCCGAACAACTTCGTCCCCGGTATCGGCCCGTCGCCCGACAAGATGCTCCAGGGCCGCCTCTTCGCCTACGCCGACGCGCACCGCTACCGCCTGGGCGTCAACCACACCCAGCTGCCGGTCAACGCCCCGAAGGCGACCGTCGCCAACAACTACGGGCGGGACGGCCTGATGGCCGCCAACGCCTACGACCGGCACGCGAAGAACTACGAGCCCAACTCCTACGGCGGGCCCGTGCAGAGCGACCGGCCGCTCGCCGCGCCGCTCGCCGTGGACGGCCACGTCGGCACCCACGCGGCGCCCGCACACTCCAAGGACGACGACTTCTTCCAGGCAGGCGAGTTGTACCGGCTGATGTCCGAGGACGAGAAGCAGCGGCTGATCGCCAACATCGCCGGCGGCCTCTCGCAGGTCGGCCGGGAGGACGTCATCGAGAAGAACCTCGCCCACTTCCACGCCGCCGACCCCGAGTACGGCAAGCGCGTCGAGGCGAAGGTCCGCGAACTGCGCGAGGACTGACGGGAGGTCGGTTTCCCGCGCATCCGTACCGGCCGGTCCGCTGAGGGGTGGCCGGCCGGTACGGAAGGGAAGCGCGGTGCTCCGCGGCGCCCGGGGAGACCAGTGCGGTGGCAGCGCGCGCCCGGCAGGCGCGCCCTCCCCCGCCGCGGAGCCCGCCGCTCCCGCCCCTCTGCACCACCCACACACTCCGTCCGGCGCCGCGCTGTCCTGTCGCGCCCGAAACGCGCGTCGCCGGACGGGAACCACCCGCGTACGGCCCGGAACCGCCGGTCACGGATCCGGGCCGTACGTGTGTCGTTGGCGGCGCGCGACGGGCGCGGTACGCGCCCGCGTACGCGCCCCCTGCGCCCGGGCCGGGGCCCCGCGGAGGCCGTGCGCTCCCCCGGTGTCCCCGGCCGACCGGCGGAGATCGGCGGCGATCGGCCCGAATCCGCCCCCGGTCGGCATGTTCGGGGGCACGATGGCAGAAATCAGCGGGCGTGCGGCGCCGGAAGGCCGCCGCCCACCGATCGAATGCCAGGAGCGACCATGGCCGACAGCGTGCCGGTGCGGTGCCCCACGTGCCGCCGCGAGAACGCCTTCACCCCGCCGACCTTCCCCTGCGCGTGCGGGGCGCCGCTGACCGTGCCGGTGCTGCGCGGCGGCGTCCCCGTCGAGATCGTGCACCGCACCTGGCAGGGTTCCTGGGTGGCGGTCCGCTGTGAACTCTGCGGCCGCCAGGACGAGTGGCCCGCACCGGAGTCCGGCTGTGTCTGCGGCACGGTCGTCCGCATCCCGGTGGTGCCGGTCCCGCCCGCCCCGCCGCACGCCGCCGCCCCGGGCAGCCGCGGTACGGCACCGGCCGCCCCGCCCCAGGTGCTGCGCCCCGCGTTCCGGCCGGTCACCATCCGCACCGCCCGGGACTGCGTCACCGCCGCCGCGCAGTATCTGAAGTGGCTGGGCTTCACCGACGTCCGCCGCACCCAGGAACGGACGGCGTCCGGGGTGGATCTGCGGGGCACCGGAGTGGTCGCGCAGGTCGATCCGACGACGCGGTCCACGGCGCTGCGCGAGATCGAGTGCGTCTGGCTCAACGGCCTCCACGACTCGGCCATCGCCGTCTTCTTCTCCCTCGCCGGCTACGCCCACGACGCCCGCTGCCGCGCCGACGACCTGCACATCCCGCTCTTCGTCATGGACCTGACGGGCACCCCGCAGCCGGTCAACGACGCCGCGGACAAGCTGATCCGGAACGGGGCGCAGCCGGGCGGGTGACGCGGGACCGTCCGCTCCGGCGCGTCCCCCGTCCGGAATCCGGTTGCGGGAACGCGCCCGGTCGGCGCAGACTCCGCGGATGATCATCCGCCCGGCCCTCGCCACCGAACTGCCCGCCCTGCGCTCCCTGGAGAGCGCCGCGGGCGCGCCCTTCCACGACGTCGGCATGGCCTCCGTCGCGGAGGACGAACCGCCCGCCCTCGCCGTCCTCGCGGCGAGCCTGCGCGCCGGGCGGCTGCTCGTGGCGTACGAGGAGGACGGGCCGGGCGACGGTCTCGCCGGATATCTGATGTGGGAGCCGGTCGACGGCGCCACCCACATCGAGCAGGTGTCGGTGGCCCCCGCGTACGCCCACCGCCGCATCGGGCAGGCACTCATCGACCGGGCCGCAGCCGACGGCGGCGACCGCCCGCTGACCCTGACGACCTTCCGCGACGTGCCGTGGAACGCGCCCTACTACGCCCGTCTCGGCTTCCGCCCGCTCACCGACGCGGAGCTGACGCCCGGCCTGCGCGCGATCCGGGCCCACGAGGCGGAGCTGGGCCTGGACCGGTGGCCCCGGCTGTGCATGCGGCGGGAGGCGGCCGGCTGATCAGCGGCTGACGGCTGCGGGGCGGAGGCCGGGCGTGGACGGCGGCCGGCCGCGCCCGCCACTCCCCCGGCAGCCGCCCGGCATAATTGCCGCCATGATCGACGCCCGGGCGCTACGCGCCGTCTGCCTGGAACAGAACGGCGCGGGCGAGGAGTTCCCCTTCCCCCGCAGCCCCGATCTCTCCGTCTTCAAGGTCTGCGGAAAGATCTTCGCGCTGACGGATCTGACGGCCGATCCGCTCTCCGTCAGCCTCAAGTGCGACCCCGAGCTGGCGCCGCAGCTGCGCGCCGCCCACCCGGAGATCATCCCGGGCTACCACCTCAACAAGCGGCACTGGAACACCGTCGCGCTGACCGGTTCGCTCCCCGACCGGCTGGTGCGGGAGATGATCGAGGACTCCTACGACCTCGTCGTCGCGGGCCTGCCGCGCGCCGAACGGCTGCGGCTCGACCGGGACCGGCCCCGCCGGGGCTGAACGCCGCCCCGGAAGCGCCGCCTCGCCCGCTTCAGGCCGTACGGTGCAGCCGCCACACCAGGTCCACCCGGGTGCCCGGCTCGCCCGTGGGCGACGGTGCCGGGCGCTCCACCGCCTCCCGCGTCACCACCTGCCAGGTCTCCGGCAGCGCGAGCTGCTCCAGGACGCCGTCGAGCGTCGGGAAGACCACCTCGAAGGGGTGGTCGTGCTCGCCCTGCCAGGACGGCCAGCCGCCGTGCAGCACCAGCAGCAGCGTGCCGCCGGGGGCGACCGCCTCGGCGGCCAGCCGCAGGACACGGTCCTGGTCCAGCGCCACGGGCGACTGCAGGAACTGTGCGCTGACCAGGTCGTACGTCCCCTCCGGGAAGGTGTGGCCCAGTTCGTGGCGCTGCCAGTCGGTGCGGGCGGCGACGCCCGCCTCCGCGGCGTGGGCGGCCGCGCGCGCCAGGGCCGTCGCGGAGATGTCGACGCCGGTGACGCGCCAGCCGCGCCCGGCGAGCCAGACCGCGTCGGCGCCCTCCCCGCAGCCCAGTTCCAGGGCGGTGCCGGGCGTCAGGGCGTCGACCTCGCGGACCAGCAGCGGGTTGGGGTTGCCGCTCCAGACCCGGTCGCTGTCGCGGTAGCGGTCCTCCCAGAAGCGGGCCGGTTCGGTGGTCGGGGGCGTGGCGGACATGGCGCTCCTCGGTGCTCGGCGGTCGGGTGCGCCGGGCGGGCGCACCGGCGGCCAGGATCACGCCGTGTGCGGGGAGCGCCAAGGAAGGTTGCCGGAACGGCAAGCCCGGCCGGCGTCTGCCGGGCCGGGCGGTAGGCGGAGACCTCGCCGCCGCGCCCGCCCGGCCCGCCGTCTACGCCTCGTCCCCCTCCTCCGCCAGCCGCTCCCGCAGCTCGATCTTGCGGACCTTGCCGCTGACCGTCATCGGGAAGTCCTCGACCAGCTCCAGCCGGCTGGGGATCTTGAAGTGGGCGAGCCGGGCGCGGCAGAACTCGGTGAGTTCGTCGAGGGTGAGCGGGTCGGCGGGGTCGCGGAGGATGACGACGGCGGCGATCGCCTCGCCGTACTTCGCGTCCGGGACGCCGACCACCTGGACGTCGGAGATCTTCGGGTGGCCGTGGAGGAACTCCTCGATCTCCCGCGGATAGACGTTCTCGCCACCGCGGATGATCATGTCCTTGATGCGGCCGACGATGCGGACGTAGCCGTCGTCGTTCATCACCGCCAGATCGCCGGTGTGCATCCAGCGCTCCGCGTCGATGACCTCCGCGGTGTGCTCGGCGTCCTCCCAGTAGCCGAGCATCACGCTGTAGCCGCGGGTGCACAGTTCGCCCGTCGCGCCGCGCTCCACGGTCTCGCCGCTCGCCGGGTCGACGACCTTGACCTCGATGTGCGGCAGCACCCGGCCCGCCGTCGCCGTACGGTGCTCCAGATCGTCGTCACGGCGGGTCTGGGTGGAGACCGGGGAGGTCTCGGTCATGCCGTAGCAGATGGACACCTCCGCCATGTGCATCTCGGCGACCACCCGCTTCATGATCTCCTCCGGGCACGGCGAGCCCGCCATGATCCCGGTGCGCAGCGTCGAGAGGTCGTACCCGGCGAAGTCGGGGTGGTCCAGCTCGGCGATGAACATCGTGGGGACGCCGTAGAGCGAGGTGCACCGCTCGTCCTGGACGGCGCGGAGCGTGGCGGTCGCCTCGAAGGAGGGCGCGGGGATGACGACGCAGGCGCCGTGCGAGGTGGCCGCGAGGTTGCCCATCACCATGCCGAAGCAGTGGTAGAAGGGGACCGGCAGGCAGATCCGGTCGTGCTCGGTGTAGCCGACGGTCTCCCCCACCCAGAAGCCGTTGTTGAGGATGTTGCGGTGGGAGAGGGTGGCGCCCTTGGGGAAGCCGGTGGTGCCGGAGGTGTACTGGATGTTGACCGGGTCGCCGGCCGACACCTCGGCGGCGCGGGCCGCCAGCCGCTCCCGGGGCACCGCGGCGCCGGACGCCAGCAGCTCGCCCCAGCCCGCGTCGCCGAGGTGCACCACCTTGTGCAGCTCGGGGCAGTCACCGCGCACCTCGGCGGCCATCTTCCGGTAATCGCTGCTCTTGTGGCCGGTGGCGGCGACCAGCAGCCGGGTGCCGGACTGCCGCAGCACATAGCCGAGTTCGTGGGTGCGGTAGGCCGGGTTGACGTTGACGAGGATGGCGCCGATCCGGGCGGTGGCGTACTGGAGGAGCAGCCATTCGGGGCAGTTGGGCGACCAGATGCCGACCCGGTCGCCGTTGCCGATGCCGTGGGCGAGCAGCCCGAGCGCGACCTCGTCGACGTCGTGGTCCAGCTCCCGGTAGGTCCAGCGGCGCCCGGAGGGGACGTCGACCAGCGCCTCGCGGTCGCCGAACCGCTCGGCGGTACGGGCGAGGTCGGCGCCGATGGTGCGGTGGATCAGCGGCCGGCCGGTGTCCCCGCGGGCGTAGGCGGCTGCCGTGCCGTCCGGGGGCGGTGCGGCCGCGGTCTCCGTGGCGGGTGGGGTCATCGGTGGTTCTCCTCCCGGTATTCGGCGCCGCCGTCGCCCTGCGCGGTACGTTCGCGCAGCTCGATCCGGCGGATCTTGCCGGAGACGGTCTTGGGCAGCTCGGCGAACTCCAGCCGCCGGATGCGCTTGTACGGGGCGAGCACGTCGCGGGAGTGGGCGAACAGCGCCCTGGCGGTCTCCGGTCCCGGCTCCCACCCCTCGGCCAGCACGACGTACGCCTTGGGGACGGCGAGCCGCAGCGGATCGGGCGCCGGCACGACGGCCGCCTCGGCGACCGCCTCGTGCTCCAGGAGCGCGCTCTCCAGCTCGAACGGGGAGATCTTGTAGTCGGACGCCTTGAACACGTCGTCGGCGCGCCCGACATAGGTGAGCCGGCCGTCGGCGTCGCGCGCGCCGATGTCGCCGGTGCGGTAGTAGCCGTCCGCCATCACCTCGGCGGTGCGCTCCGGGTCACCGTGGTAGCAGGCCATCAGGCCGACCGGGGACGAGGAGAGGTTCAGCGCGATCTCGCCCTCGTCGGCCGGGGCGCCGGTGACCGGGTCGAGCAGGACGACGTCGTAGCCGGGTGTGGGGCGGCCCATCGAGCCGGGCTTGAGGAGCTGACCAGGCGTGTTGGCGACCTGGACGGCGGTCTCGGTCTGCCCGAAGCCGTCGCGGATGGTCACGCCCCAGGCGGCGCGGACCTGCTCGATGATCTCCGGGTTGAGCGGTTCGCCGGCCGCGACGATCTCCCGCGGCGGGTGCCTGAGCGCCGACAGGTCGGCCTGGATGAGCATCCGCCAGACCGTCGGAGGTGCGCAGAAGCTGGTCACCCCGGCGCGGTCCATCTCGGCCATCAACCGGCCCGCGTCGAAGCGGGTGTAGTTATGGATGAAGACGGTCGCCTCGGCATTCCACGGGGCGAAGAGATTGGACCAGGCGTGCTTGGCCCAGCCGGGTGACGAGATGTTCAGATGCACATCGCCGGGGCGCAGCCCGATCCAGTACATCGTCGCCAGATGGCCGACCGGGTACGAGGTGTGGGTGTGCTCGACGAGCTTGGGGCGGGCGGTGGTGCCGGAGGTGAAGTAGAGCATCAGCGGGTCGTCGGCCCGGGTCGGTCCGGTCGGCTCGAACGCCTCGGACGCCGCCCGCGCCTCCTCGTACGCCAGCCAGCCCTCGGGGGCGCCGCCGACCGCGATGCGGGTGTAGTCGCCGGGGACCTGCTCGAACTTGGCGGTGTCCTCGGCGCGGACGATGACGAAGCGGGCCTTGCCGCGGGCGATGCGGTCGGTGAGGTCGGCGGGGCCGAGCAGCGGTGTCGCGGGGATCACCACGGCGCGCAGCTTCATCGCGGCGAGCGCGGTCTCCCACAGTTCGGCCTGGTTGCCGAGCATCACCACGATGCGGTCGCCGGGGCGGACGCCGTGGGCCGCGAGCCAGGAGGCGGTGCGGTCCGAGCGGCGGCGCATCGCGTCGAAGCTGATGCGGTTCTCGGTCCCGTCCTCCTCGACGATGTGGAGGGCGGTGCGGTCGTTGTCGCGGGCGATGACGTCGAACCAGTCCAGCGCCCAGTTGAAGTGGGCCGGCCGGGGCCAGCGGAAATGTGTGCGGGCGCCCTCGTAGTCGTCGCGGAAGCGCACCAGGAGGTCCCGGGCGGCCCGGAACTCCTCGGTCGCGTCCGGCGAGCGGCCCTGCTGCGTCCCGTCCCTGTCCGACATGTGTCCTCCTCATTGCCCCACGCCTGGTGGACATCGTGTAATCAGTGACGCATGTCTCACCACCCCCGTACGGGGGGAAGCGGAGGTTATGGGTGTACGGCGAGCCGGGGACGGACACGTCCGCAGACCTGGGGGCGGCTCTGGCGCGGTTGCGGCGCGGCAGTGGACTGCCGGTGGCGTTCGGCGGACTGCACGGCGGGAACGGACGCTACCGGCTCAGTTCCCTGGCCGGTACGGCGACCGCCGCGCTACGCGGCCTCGACATCCACCACGGCAACGGCGTCGGCGGCAAGGCGGTGGCGCTGCGCCGCCCGTTCACGGTGACCGACTACCACTCCTCCGTGGTGATCAGCCACGAGTACGACGCGGTGGTCGCCACCGAGGGGCTGCGGTCGGTGGTGGCGGTGCCGGTGGTCGTACGGCGGCGGGTGCGCGGGGTGCTGTACGGCGCGTTGCGCACCCCGGTGCGGCTCGGTGACGGCCCGCTGTCGGCGGCGATGGACGCGGCGCGGGAGCTGGAGGAGGCGCTGCTGCTCCAGGACGAGGCGGCGCGGCTGCTGGCGGCGGCGCGGCAGCCGGCCGCCGATTCGGCGCGGTGGGAGGAGGTCCGCGAGGCCCACGGCGATCTGTGGACCCTGGCCCACCGGATCGCCGATCCGCTGCTGCGCCAGGAGATGCTGACGGCCTGCGGCCGGCTCGCCGCCGCCTCCCCGGACCGCGCGGCGCCGCCCGGCGAGGCGCCCGCGCTCCCCGCACCGCGTGAGACGCCGGCGCTGGCGCCGCGCGAGGTGGACGTCCTGGTCTGCATCGCGGCGGGCGCCGCCAACGCCGAGGCGGCGGAACGGCTGGGCCTGCGCCCGGAGACCGTCAAGAGCTATCTCCGCTCGGCCATGCGGAAGTTGGGCGCCCGCTCCCGGATGCAGGCGGTGATCGCGGCGCGGCGGGCGGGGGTGTTGCCGTAGGGCGGGGGCGCGGGTGAGCCACGAGGCACGGCCCGGCCTCCCGCCCCCGGGAAACAGCGTTGCCGCACCCGCGCCCCGGCCGTCATCATCCCCGCATGATCGATACCTCCGCGCTCGACGAGAAGCCCGTGCTGACCGGGGACCGGATCCGGCTCGTACCGCTGGACGTACGGCACGCCGCCGACTACCACGCCGCGACGCGGGACCCGGAGATCCGGCGGCTGACGGGGAGTCACCGGGACTTCGGCCTGGAGGAGATCGAGGCGTGGTGTGCCGGGGCGGTGACGCGGGCCGGGCGGCTCGATCTCGCCGTCGAGGACCGGGAGAGCGGGCGGTTCCTCGGGGACATCGCGCTGATGGACGTCGATCCGCACAACGCCCACGCCGCCCTGCGCATCCTGCTGGTCGCCGGGGCCACCGACCGCGGGCTGGGCAGCGAGGCCGTGCGGCTGCTGCTCGGCCACGCCTTCGACCGCGTCCGGCTGCACCGCGTCCAGCTGGAGGTCTGGGACTTCAACCACCGCGCCCAACGCGCCTACGAACGCTGCGGTTTCACGGTGGAGGGCCGGATGCGGCAGGCGCTGCGCTGGGACGGGGCCTGGCACGACGTCCTGGTGATGGCGGCGCTGCGGACGGAGTGGGCGGGCGACGCCGGGCGGGCGGGCGCCCCCGCCTGAGCCGCGACGCCCGCCCCCGTACCCGAGCGGTCCGCGTCAGGCGACCGAACCTATCCGCGGCGGCGGGTCCCGGTGGATGGGCGTGTGGGCACCGGTGAGCGGGACGCCGGTGCCGCCGCGGCGGTTGGCGACGATCTCGGCGGCGATGGACAGCGCGGTCTCCTCCGGGGTGCGGGCGCCGAGGTCGAGGCCGATCGGGGAGCGCAGCCGGTGCAGCTCCAGCTCCGTCAGTCCGGCCTCGCGCAGCCGTTCCAGGCGGTCGAGGTGGGTGCGGCGGGAGCCCATCGCGCCGACGTACGCCACCGGGAGCCGCAGCGCGCGCTCCAGCAGCGGGACGTCGAACTTGGCGTCGTGGGTGAGGACGCAGAGCACCGCGCGGGCGTCCAGCTCCTGGGAGTCGAGGTAGCGGTGCGGCCAGTCGATGACGATCTCGTCGGCGTCGGGGAAGCGGCCGGCGGTGGCGAAGACGGGCCGGGCGTCGCAGACCGTGACGTGGTAGCCGAGGAACTTCCCCACCCGCACCAGCGCGGCGGCGAAGTCGATCGCGCCGAAGACCAGCATCCGCGGCGCCGGCACCGCACTCTCCACCAGCAGCGTCACCGGCTCCCCGCACCGCGACCCGTCCGCGCCGATCTCGACGGTGGCGGTACGCCCCGCCTCCAGCAGCGCCCGGGTCTCGGCGGCGGCGGTGCGGTCCAGGTCGCGGTGGCCGCCGAGGGTGCCGGTGACGGTGCCGTCGGGGCGTACCAGCAGGGCGCGGCCCAGGAGGGCGGGCGGGCCCTGCACCACGCGGGTGAGGGCCGCCGCGTCCCCGCGGGCGGCGGCGGCCAGCGCCCCGGCGAGCGGGGCGGCGTCCGCCGTCCGCGCACCGTCCGGGGCGTGCGACACGTCCGCGGCGCGGACCGGGGTGACGAGTATGTCGATGGTGCCGCCGCAGGTCAGGCCCACGGCGAAGGCGTCCTCGTCGCTGAAGCCGAAGCTCTCGCGGACCGTCTCGCCGCTCGCGAGAGCTTCCTGGCACAGCTCGTAGACCGCGCCCTCCACACATCCGCCGGAGACCGAGCCGATGGCCGTGCCGTCGGCGTCCACGGCGAGTGCGGCACCGGGGTGGCGCGGTGCGCTGCCGTGGGTGGCCACGACGGTGGCCACCGCGAAGTCGCGCCGCTGCTCGACCCACCGGTGCAGGTCGTCGGCGATGTCCAGCATCTCGTTCTCCTCAGGGACGGTTGGCGGGCGGAGGTTACCTGACGCCGAGCCAGCTCTCTATCGGGTGAAGGGCGAAGTAGACGACGAAGACCAACGTCAGCGCCCACATGAAGCCCCCCACCGCACGCCAGCTGCCCTGTGCCGCCCGGATGGCGGTGTAGGAGATGACGCCGGCGCCGACGCCCGCGGTTATTTGATAAGTGAACGGCATCAGGGCGACGGTGAGGAAGACCGGGACGGAAGTCGCCCGGTCGCTCCAGTCGACATGGGCGGCCGCGCTCATCATCATCGCGCCGATGACGACGAGGGCGGCCGACGCCACCTGCGCCGGGACCAGTTGGGTGAGCGGGGTGAAGAACAGGCAGGCGGCGAAGAGGAGGCCGGTGACCACCGCCGACAGGCCCGTCCGGGCGCCCTCGCCGGCGCCGCTCGCCGATTCGATGAAGACGGTCTGACCGGAGCCGCCGGTCACTCCGCCGATGGCTCCGCCGGCCCCGTCCACGAAGAGCGCGCGGGACAGGCCCGGCATCCGTCCCTGGTCGTCGGCGAGGCGTGCCTCGGTGCCGACGCCGATGATGGTGGCCATCGCGTCGAAGAACCCGGCGAGCACCAGCGTGAAGACGATCATGCCGATGCCGAGACCGCCCAGGGACTGCCAGCCGCCGAACTCGACGTGCCCGAAGAGGCCGAAGTCGGGGGCGGCGACGGCACTGCCGTGCAGGGCGGGGGCGGTGCCCTGCCAGTCCTTGTCGGTCAGCCCGGCGATCTTGGTGACGGCGACGGAGACCACGCTGCCGGCGACGATGCCGATGAGGAGGGCTCCGGGCACCCTGCGGGCCTGGAGCATGAAGATCAGCAGCAGGGTGAGGCAGAAGAAGAGCACCGGCCAGCCGGAGAGGTTGCCGGTGAGCCCGAGGGTGAGCGGGCCGCCCTCGCCCTTGCCGACGAATCCGGCCTTGACCAGCCCGAGGAGGGCGACGAACATCCCGATGCCCATGGTGATGGCGTGCTTGAGGGGCTGCGGGAGCGCGTTCATGATCATCTCGCGGAGGCCGGTGACCACCAGCAGCATGATCACCGTGCCGTAGAGCACGCACATGCCCATCGCCTGCGGCCACGTCAGATGCGGGACGACCTGCGTGGTCAGCGCCGCCGAGACGTTGAGCCCGGCGGCCAGCGCGAGCGGCACCTTGCCGACGAACCCCATCAGCAGGGTGCACAGCGCCGCGCCCAGCGCCGTCGCGGTGACCGCCGCGGCGTGCGGCGGTGCGTGACCGGTGACGTCGGGGGTGCCGAGGATCAGCGGGTTGAGCAGCAGGATGTAACACATCGCCATGAACGTCGTGATCCCGCCACGTATTTCGCGGGCGGGCGTCGAGCCCCGGTCGGAGATGTGGAAGTACCGGTCGAGCCACGCGCGTCCGGCGGGCTGACGCGCGCCGCGGCCCGCGTCGTCCGCCGTCGTCGGTGGCCGGGTGGGCTGAGGGGTCATGGTGCCTGGCTCCCAGGGGGCGAAGGGAGCCCGCGCCGGGCGGGCTCCGGGACGGAACATCGGCTGCACGACCCGGGGGACGGCCCGAGACGGAGGGGCCGTCCGGCACTGCGCGGACGGCGGCCGGGCCGGGCGGCGGTACGGCGCACGCCCGGCCCGGTGGCTCAGTTGCCGGTGAGGTGTTCGGGCCGCACCGGTGTCCTGTTCAGTTCCAGGCCCGTCGCGTCGCGGATGGCCGCGAGGACGGCCGGGGTGGACGAGAGGGTCGGGGCCTCGCCGATGCCGCGCAGCCCGTACGGGGCGGCGTCGTCGGCGAGTTCGAGGACGTCGACCGGGATGGTCGGGGTGTCCAGGATGGTGGGGATGAGGTAGTCGGTGAAGGAGGGGTTGCGGACCTTGGCGGTCGCCGGGTCGACGAGGATCTCCTCCATCACGGCGACGCCCAGACCCTGCGTGGTGCCGCCCTGGATCTGGCCGACCACCGACAGCGGGTTGAGCGCCTTGCCGACGTCCTGCGCACAGGCCAGTTCGACGACCTTGACCAGGCCGAGGGCGGTGTCCACCTCCACGACGGCACGGTGCGCGGCGAAGGAGTACTGGACGTGGCCGCGGCCCTGGCCGGTGCGCAGGTCGAACGGTTCGGTGGGCCGGTGCCGGAACTCCAGCTCCAGATCGACGGTCTCCTCCCCCAGGACGTCCGCGAGATCCGCCAGCACCTCCCCGCCGTCGGTGGTGACCTTGCCGTCCTCCAGCAGGAGTTCGGCCGTCGCCCACGCCGGGTGGTACGCGCCGAACCGCTCCCGGCCCAGCTGGAGCACCTTCTCCCGCACCGCCTCGCAGGTGTTCTTCACCGCGCCGCCGGTCATGTACGTCTGCCGGGAGGCGGAGGTGGAACCGGCCGAGCCGACCCGGGTGTCGGCGGGGTGGATCGTCACCTGCCGGACGCCCAGCTCGGTGCGGGCGATCTGGGCATGGACGGTGACGCCGCCCTGGCCTACCTCGGCCATCGCGGTGTGCACGGTGACGACCGGTTCGCCGCCGACCACCTCCAGCCGCACCCGGGCCGTCGAGTAGTCGTCGAACCCCTCGGAGAAGCCGACGTTCTTGATGCCGACGGCGTAGCCGACGCCGCGCACCACGTCCTCGCCGTGGGTGGTGTTGGAGAGGCCGCCGGGCAGCGCCCGGATGTCGGCGCCCTCGGTGGTCTCCCACTGCTGCTCCGGCGGCAGCGGCATCGCCTTGACCCGGCGCAGCAGTTCGGCGACGGGCGCCGGGGAGTCGACGGGCTGCCCGGTCGGCATGAGCGTGCCCTGCTCCATGGCGTTGATCCGGCGGAACTCCACCGGGTCCATGCCGAGCGCCGTGGCGACCTTGTCCATCTGCGCCTCGTACGCGAAGCACGCCTGGACGGCGCCGAAGCCGCGCATCGCGCCGCAGGGCGGGTTGTTGGAGTAGAGGGCGAGCGCCTCGATCGCCACGTCGTCGACGGCGTACGGGCCGACGGCGAGGGAGGCGGCGTTGCCGACGACCGCCGGGGAGGAGGAGGCGTAGGCGCCGCCGTCGAGGACGATGCGGCACCTGATGTGGGTGAGCTTGCCGTCCTTGGTGGCGCCGTGCTCGTAGTGGAGCTTGGCGGGGTGGCGGTGGACATGGCCGAAGAAGGACTCGAAGCGGTTGTAGACGATCTTGACGGGTTTGCCGGTGCGGAGCGCCAGCAGACAGCCGTGGATCTGCATCGACAGGTCCTCGCGGCCGCCGAAGGCGCCGCCGACGCCGGAGAGCGTCATCCGGACCTTCTCCTCGGGCAGTCCGAGGACGGGGGCGATCTGCCGGAGGTCGGCGTGGAGCCACTGGGTGGCGACGTAGAGGTCGACGCCGCCGTCCTCGGCGGGCACCGCGAGCCCCGACTCCGGGCCGAGGAACGCCTGGTCCTGCATGCCGAAGACGTAGTCGCCGGTGATGATCACATCGGCGCGCCGGGCCGCGGCGTCCGCGTCGCCGCGGAGGATGGGCTGGCGGTGGACGATGTTGGGGTGCGGGACGTGCGCGGCGTGGTGGTCGGTGCGGTGTTCGTGGACGAGCGGGGCGCCGTCGGCGGTCGCGGACGCCTCGTCGGTGACGACCGGCAGCTCCGCGTACTCGACCTTGATCTTGGCGGCGGCGCGGCGGGCGGTCTCCGGGTGGTCGGCGGCGATCAGTGCGACCGGCTCGCCGTGGTGGCGCACCCGGCCGTCGGCGAGGACCGGGGTGTCCCGGACCTCCAGGCCGTAGTGCTTGACCTCGGTGGGCAGGTCGTCGTAGGTGAGGACCGCGTACACGCCGGGGGTCGCCAGCGCCTCGGAGGTGTCGAGGGAGACGATCTCGGCGTGGGCGACGGTGGAGCGCAGGGTGTGGCCCCAGAGCATGTCCTCGTGCCACAGGTCGGAGGCGTACGCGAACTCGCCGGTGACCTTGAGGGTGCCGTCGGGGCGGAGCGTGGAGGCGCCGATACCGGCCGGGGCGGTGGAGCCCTGGGTGAGGCCGGTGGGGGTGCGGGTGACTCCGGCCATGGTCAGGCCCCCTTCTCGGCGGTCGGGGCGGCGGCGCGGGTGGCCGCGAGGCGGACCGCGTCGAGGATCTTCTCGTAGCCGGTGCAGCGGCAGAGGTTGCCGGAGAGCGCCTCGCGGATGTCGGCGTCGGAGGGCTCGGTGTTGCGTTCCAGGAGTTCGTCGGCGGCGACCAGCAGGCCCGGGGTGCAGAAACCGCACTGGACGGCACCGGCGTCGATGAACGCCTGTTGGACGGGGGCGAGTTGCGCGTCGGTGCCGGGGGCGGGCCGGGCCTGCCAGCGGCGGGCGGCGTCGGGGTCGGTGCCGCAGGGTCCGGCGGCGCAGCCGCCTCCGGCGCGCTCCTCCGCGAGGTCCGCCAGCCCTTCGACGGTGACGACCTCGCGGCCCTCGGCCTGTCCGGCGGCGACCAGGCAGGAGCAGACCGGCACGCCGTCCAGACGGACCGTGCAGGAACCGCATTCGCCCTGCTCACAGGCGTTCTTGGAGCCGGGCAGGCCGAGCCGCTCGCGCAGCACGTACAGCAGGCTCTCGCCCTCCCAGACGTCGTCGGCCTGCTGGGGGCGGCCGTTGACGGTGATGTTCACGCGCACTGTGCGCTCCTCTCCTGTCCGCGGTAGGACTCCCAGGTCCAGCCGAGCGTGCGGCGGGCCATCACGCCGACCGCGTGGCGGCGGTAGGCGGCGCTGCCGCGGACGTCGTCGATGGGGTTGCAGGCGCCGGCCGCGAGCTGCCCGAACTCCCGGGCGAGGGACGGCGGGAGCGGTCCGCCCGACTCCCACAGCCCGGCCTCGTCCAGCGCCGCGGCGAGGAACTCCTCGGCGGCCCTGGCGCGTACGGGGGTGGGGGCGGCGGAGCCGATGCCGGTGCGCACGGTGCGGGTGCCGGGGTGGAGGGCGAGGCCGAAGGCGCAGACCGCGATGACCATGGCGTTGCGGGTGCCGACCTTGGAGAACTGCTGGGGTCCGGTGGCCTTGGGGATGTGGACGGCGCGGATCAGCTCGTCCGGCTCCAGGGCGTTGCGTTTGACGCCGCGGTAGAAGTCGTCGATCGGGATCATCCGGCGGCCGCGTACCGACTCGGCCTCGACCTCGGCGCCGGAGGCCAGCAGCGCGGGGTGGGCGTCGCCCGCCGGGGAGGCGGTGCCGAGGTTGCCGCCGACGCCGCCGCGGTTGCGGATCTGCGGGGAGGCCACGGTGTGCGCGGCGAGCGCCAGCCCGGGCAGCTCGGTGCGGAGATTCTCCATGATCTTCGTGTACGGGACCGACGCGCCCAGGCGTACGGTCCGCTCCCCGGTCTCCCACTCCTCCAGGTCGCCGATGCGGTTGAGGTCCAGCAGGTACGCGGGCCGGCGGTGGTCGAAGTTGATCTCGACCATCACGTCCGTGCCGCCCGCGAGGGGTACCGCCGAGGGGTGCTCGGCCTTCGCGGCGAGCGCCTCCTCCCAGGTGGCGGGGCGAAGGAAGTCCATCACGGCTCTCTTCCAGGAATAAGGGCGAAGTAGGGCAAAGTAGTGGAATCTCACAGAAGACTCTCGCTCGCCACCCACGGTGGGGTGCCACCGGTCGCGCCGCCGGCGAGCAGTTCATGTCCTGTTCATGCCGTCGATGCCAGTCAACGCGGCCCCGCGCCCCGGGGTGCAGTCACCGAAACCATGAAGCGGTTGGCTGGCCACACGGCATGTCTTGTAGATTCGAACGAAAGGCGGGGTCGGTACACCTCGCGGCATTCACGGCACCACCACACAGCACAGATCGGCGGGCGAGGTCATGCGGCTCCGCGCACTCCTGGACACGGCATCCCTGGGCCTGACCCTGCTCGGGGGCGAGGACGAGCTGGAGCGCTCGGTCCGCTCCATCATGACCACCGACCTGCGCGACCCCAGCCGCTACCTCTCCGGCGGCGAACTGGTCCTGACCGGTCTGGCCTGGCGCCGCGAGCCGGGCGACGCCGAGCGGTTCGTCCGCATCCTGGTCGCCGAGGGCGTCGCCGGGCTGGGGGCGGGCACCGCGGAGCTGGGCCCCGTCCCCGAGGACCTGGTCGAGGCGTGCGCCCGCCACCGGCTGCCGCTCTTCGCCGTCGCCGAGGCCGTCTCGTTCGCCTCCATCACCGAGTACGTCGTCCGCCAGGTCTCCGCCGAGCGCGCCGGCGACCTCGCCGCCGTCGTCGACCGGCACCGCCGCATGATGACCTCCGGCCCGGCGGGCGGCGGCCCGGACGTCGTCCTGGACCTCCTCGGCTCCGATCTCGACCTGCGTGCCTGGGTCCTCTCCCCCACCGGCCGGCAGATCGCCGGATCGACCCTGACCGACCAGGGCCCCGAGCTGCCCGAGGGCAGGGGCGCACAGCTGGCCGGCGCCCATCTGGCCGCCGCCCGCGAGGGCCGCCCCGGCCCCTGCCGCGTCACCCTCGACGACACCGCGTACGCCCTCTTCCCGGTACGCCAGGACGGCGGGGAGGGGCGCGAGACGCTGCTGTCGGAGTGGCTGCTGGCCGTCGAGGCGGACATCGCGGACTGGCCCGCCGAACGGCTCGACCTGCTCCAGGGCGTCACCCAGCTGATCGCCGTCGAACGCGAGCGGCGCGACGCCGCGCGTACGGTGCGGCGGCGGCTCGCCCAGGAGGTGCTGGAGCTGGTCCAGACGGGCGCCGCCGCCACCGAGATCGCGGCCCGGCTGCGGCTGGCCGCCCCGGTGCTGCTGCCCGGACCGGGCGGCGCACCGCACTGGCAGATCGTGGTGGCCCGCGTCGAGTGGGACGGCGACGAGGGCTCGGGCGGCCCGGCGGCACAGGCACTGCTGGAGGAGGTCCTGGTGGCCCCCGGCGCCTCCGGCCCGGAGGCGTCCGACCGGATCGCCGTGGCGCACACCGGCGACGAGGCGGTGGCGCTGGTACCGCTGCCCGCCACCGCCGACGGCGAGGGCGAGGGGCTGCACGCCACCGCACTGCTCGCCGCCGTCGAGGAGCCGCTCGGCCACGGGCTGGCCGACGACGGCCGCCTGACGATCGGCGTCAGCGCGCCCGTGCACTCCGCCGACGGACTCCGCGGCGCCCTGGAGGAGGCCCGGCACGCCCGCCGGGTCGCCGCCGCCCGCCCCGGCCGGGTCTGCACCGCCGGACACGAGGAGCTGGCCTCGCACGTCCTGCTGCTGCCGTTCGTCCCCGACGACGTACGACGCGCCTTCACCGCACGGCTGCTGGACCCGCTGCGCGACTACGACCGCCGCCACCGCGCCGAGTTGATCCCCACCCTGGAGGCGTTCCTGGACTGCGACGGGTCGTGGACCCGCTGCGCCGGACGCCTGCATCTGCACGTCAACACCCTGCGCTACCGCGTGGGCCGCATCGAGCAGCTGACGGGCCGTGACCTCTCCCGCCTGGAGGACAAGCTCGACTTCTTCCTCGCGCTGCGGATGAGCTGAGGCGGGGCGGCCCGCCGCCACCGGATCCGTGGCGCCCCGGGGCGGGGCGTACGCCGGTGCAGGCGGGTGCAGAAACCGCCGACGCCGCAGGGGGCCGGGCCGCGCGGGGACCGAGGACGCCGCGCCGGGGCCGGCCGTGTCCGCCCCGCTCCCCGGCCCGTTCGGGGTACCACGATCGGGCGACGTCAGGGCGGTGTGCGCCGGGTGCGCCGGGTGTGCGCCCGGCCCGGCGGCCCGGTGATCACCGGCCGTTGCTCCGGACCGGAGCAGTTCCCGGTGATTGTGAAAACTTTCACCCGAGCCCTTGGCCGCGCCACGGAATCCGTGCTGAGATGCGCCCACGGCTTCGGCCACGGCTTCCATTTCCAGCTCAATGGCGCGCTCGGGAGGGCAAGGTGGCGGATCCCGCTATGCCGAAATCCGCGAAACCCGAGGGATCCCCGGACGCCACCGCGTCCCCTGTGTCCCCGCGATCCACGACTTCGGCAGCGGCCCGCCGGGCCCCCGCCCCACCCCCGGCCCCCGCGGCCCGTACGCCCGGCGACGACCCGCTCGACCGCGCCGTGTGGCGGCTGCGCTCCCGCGGCTGCTGGGACGATGCCGCGGCGCTGCTGGAGCCGCACGCCGCCCGCAGCGCACCGGTCGCCCTGCACCGCGCCGCCCTCCTGGTGGAGCGCTGTATGTACACCGCCGCGGGCTGGGCGGCGGCGGAGGACGCACTGCGCACCGCCGAGGCGCTCGCCGCCGACGACGCGGAGCGCGGCGGCGCGGCCTGCGAACGCGGCCATCTCGCCTACACCGCAACGGTGTTGGGCGTCCGCGACCGCGCCGACGAGGCCCGCTCCGCACTCGGCCGGGCCGCGGCGCTCCTGGCACCCGGTGCACCCGGGCGACCGCTGCTGGACTTCCGGCGCGGGCTGATGTCCGAACATGTCGCGGACAGCCCGCAGTCCGCCCGCGCCGCCTACCGCCGGGCCCACGCCGGCGCCACCGCCGCCGGGGATGCCCTGCTGCTCTCCGCCACCTGGCGCCATCTCGCCGGACTCGCCCTGCGGGACGGCGAGCTGGCGGAGGCGCGGCACGGCTTCACCGAATCGCTGCGGATCCGGGAGGAGTTGGGCTTCCTGGTCGGTACGGCGCCCGCGCTGGTCGCCCTGGCGGACGCGGCGCCGGAGGCCGACGCCGACCACCTGCTCACCGAGGCGGCCCGCCTCTTCCGCCTCATGGGCGGCCTCCCCACCTGGCTCACCGGGCGCTTCCCCCGCGCCCTGCTGGACGAGGACGGCGGCGCGGACGGGCCGGGCGGGGAGCCCGCGTGACGGCGAGGTGACCGCGGCCCCGGGGCGGCCCCGCCGCGCCCCGGGGCCGCGCCCCTTGTGCCACCGCGGGTACCCCGTCAACCCCTTGGCGTCGGCCATGCCCCTCCGCGGCGTCATCGGCCGAAAACCTACGGCGGCGGGGCCGGAACGGCCGCCGGGGCGGGCCGCCGTACCCGCGCAGCCAGGGCATCCCGGCCGTACCCGACGGCCGTCGCGGAGGCTCCGGGCCCGGACCGGAGCGCCGAAAATGGCCGCAAGTGACGGTGTCGCCCCGGGGTCCGGGCTGGATGCTGGTCCGGTCCCCCGCTGTTCGGCAGAGCTTTCAGGAGGCATCCGTGGCAACTGAAGCGCACCGCCCCACCACCTCGTCCGACTGGGGCAAGGCTGATTTCGAGGCGATCTACAACTGCCCGGATCCACGCCGCTACTTCACGACGCTCCAGCCGCTCGACTACCAGATACCCCACCACGGCCAGGCGGTGTTCCGCGCCGCCGTGGACGCCCTGCACCGCCGCCGCACGGACCGCCCGCCGTTGCGCGTCGTCGATCTGTGCTGCTCGTACGGCATCAACGCCGCGCTCCTCAACCACCAGCTGACCCTCGCCGACCTCTACGACCGCTACACCGCCCCCGGTCCGGACGGCGCGGAGCGGGTGGCGGCCGACCGGGCGTACTTCGCCACCCGGCGGCGGGCCGATGCGGTCCACCTCACCGGGATCGACGCGGCGGACCTGGCCGTGCGCTACGGGCGCGGGGCCGGGCTGCTGGACGCGGGGTTCGCGGAGAACCTGGAGACCGCGCCGCCCACCCCCGAGCTGCGCGCCGCGCTCGCCGGCACCGATCTGATCACCGTCACCGGTGGCGTCGGCTACATCACGGCCCGCACGTTCGGGCATCTCCTCGACGCGGTGACCGCGCCGCCGTGGATCGCCGCGTTCGTGCTGCGCACCGTCTCGTACGGCCCGGTGTCCGACCTGCTGTCACGCGCCGGGCTGGTGACGGAGAAGCTGCCCGCCCGAACGTTTCGCCAGCGCCGGTTCGCGGGCGCCGGTGAGCGGCGGGCGGCCTTCGCGGCGCTGGCGGAGCACGCCCTGCCGACCGCCGGCAAGGAGGCCGACGGTTTCTACCACGCCGACTTCTATCTCTCCCGCCCCGCCGCCGATGTCGCGGCGCTCCCGCTGGAGAAGCTGGTGACGGACTGACCGCACCCGTACGGGCGGCCCGGCCGGATCACCGGCCGGGCGGCTCAGAACCGGTGGCGGGCGAGGGAGAGATGGTCGCGGGCGAGGCGTTCGGCGCGGTCCGCCTCACCGGCGGCCAGCGCGTCCACCAGCGTCAGGTGCTGCGCGGCGTCCGCCTGGAGGTCCGCCGGGCGCGGGCGGGGGCCGCCGGCCGGGCGGCGGGCCCGGCGCAGCAGGTCGTCGACGACCGCGGCGAGCCGGCGGTTGCCGGTGAGGGACATCAGGGCGTGGTGGAAGGCCCGGTCCGCCTCGGCGTACCCGGGGCGGTCCCCGCACGCCGCGGCAGCGACCCCGTCGGCGGCCAGGGCCCGCAGCCCCTCCCAGCGCTCCGGGCCGAGCACCGCGCCCGCCAGCCGGACCACCACCGGGACCTCCAGCATCGCCCGGACCTCCGCCACCTCGGCGAGGTCGCGGACGCTGTGCTCGGCGACCCGGAAGCCGCGGTTGGGCACCACCTCGACGGCGCCCTCGCCCGCGAGCTGCTGCATCGCCTCCCGCACCGGGGTCGCCGAGACGCCGTACCGCCCGGCGAGCGCGGGCGCGGAGTACACCTCCCCCTGCGTCAGCTCCCCGGCGAGCAGCGACTGCCGCAGCGCCGCGAGGATCTGCGCGCGCACGGAGTGGCGGCGCGGCCGGACGACGGGCGGCACGGTCCCGGGCCGGGGCCCGGCGGCGGCCGCCCCGGGGGCGGCGCGCTCCTCTCCGTCCGCGCCGGGAGCGGTCCGCTCCGCCGTGGGTCCGCTCCGGTCCGCGACCGGACCGGCCTGGGCGGGCACCCGGGGACGGGCCGCCGGTCCGTGGTCCGCTGTGGCCTGTTCCATGGGGGCGTCTCCTGACATCCCCCGCACTTTAGGCGCCACGGGCGAAGGTTCCCAGCTCGCGCCCCACGGGTACGCTTCCGTTAAGGTAAGCCTTACCTGCTAACGATCGCGATTCGGTGGTCTCCGCATGCCCTCTGCCCTCGCCACGTCCGCCCGCACCTCACCCCTCTCCGGCGCCTATGCACGGCTGACCGAGGTCTTCCCCGCGCTGCGGGTCACCGAGGCGGACGCGGCCCTGCCGGAGGGCGACGGCTGGGTGACCGCCGCGGCCCTGGCGGCCGGCGGCGAAGCCCTGGAAACCTTCCTCACCTGGGACGATGCGCAGATCCAGCGGGATTACGGCACCCGCGGCCGGCCCGACGTCGTGGCCTCCTTCGCCCTGCACCGCTACGCCTGGCCCGCCTGTCTGCTGATCACCGTGCCGTGGTTCCTGCACCGCCGGGTGCCGTCGCTGCCCGCCGCCGATGTCGCCTTCCGGCGGGACGAGGGCCGGATGGCGGTACGGGTCACCTCGTTCGCCTGTCTTCCCGGGGACCCGGCGGCGGAGCTGCCCGGGGCGCGGGTGGTCCCCGACGAGGAGGCGCTGCGCGCCGCGGTGCGCGAGGCGGTGGCCGGGCATCTGGGGCCGGTGCTCGACGGCTTCCGCGGCCGGATGCGGCGCGGGCCGCGCGCCCTGTGGGGCATGGTGTCCGACGAGATCGTCGAGGGGCTGTGGTACCTCGGGCATCTGCTGGGCGAGGAGCGGCGCGCCGTCGCCGAGCTGGAGCGGCTGCTGCCCGGCGGCACCGCTCCGTACGTCGGCTCCGCCGCGTTCCGCGAGCTGACCGGTCCGGACGGTGCGGCGCTGCCGACCCGGGACCGCGCCAGTTGCTGCATGTTCTACACGCTGCGCCCCGAGGACACCTGTGTCACCTGCCCCCGCACCTGCGACGCCGACCGCATCGCCCGGCTGACCGCCACCGGCTGAGCCCGGTTCAGCCCACCGGCCGGGCCCGTACGGTGCGGCGCGCCGCGACGGCCAGTAGCGCCACCACGCCCAGCAGGGCGGCGCCGCGCGAGGCGTACAGCACCGGCTGCGGGGTGTGCTCCGGGTTCACGGCGAAGGCGAGGGCGGCGTAGAGCAGCAGCGCGGCGGCGGCGACGGCCAGCCGGTGGCCGCGGCCCCACCCCGGCCGCTGCGCCCCGTACGCGAGCAGCGCCCCGAGGACCGTCAGCGCGGCGAGCGCGACGGCCACCCCGCGCCAGGCCCACTGGTCGACGAGGGTGACGAACGCGGTGAGCAGCACCAGCGCCACGACCCCCGCGCACCACGGCGGCGGGACGGTGCCGGTCGCCCGTGCGGTCCGCCGCGGCAGCGCGAAGGCGGCGCCGACGGCCGCCGCCACCGCCACCCCGACGGCGACGAGTTGCCCGGGCCGCGCGTGGAAGTCCGGCAGGACGACCAGCTGGTAGGTGAAGAAGACCGCACCGGCCAGATAGACCACGGCGAGCACCGCCGTCCCCTTCCGGCCCAGCCAGGGGCGTCCGGCGCGGCCCGGTACGCAGGACTCGATCACGGCGACGGGCGCGCCGAAGCTCCAGACCACATGGCCGACGAGGAAGGTCAGCAGCTGGGCGGCGTCGACGTCGAGTCCGGGCAGCAGGGTGGGGAGCGGGCCGTCGGCGAAGTCCCGGTGGTTGAAGAGCGATTGGTCGATCCAGCCCGCCTGGATCAGCCCCGCCGCCGTGGCGAGCAGCAGCAGCGTCGGCCAGCCGCGGCCGGTGCGCCGGGTGAGGTCGCGGATGAGCACCGCGGGCGCACCGTAGAGCGGCAGCACGAACGCCACGGCGACCAGCAGATCGACGGGGCCGGTGAGCACGCCCTGATAGCCGATCAGATATTCGGCGCAGTACGGCGACAGCAGGAGCAGGCCGGTGACCGGCGCGGCACGGCGCCACCACGGCCGCCGGACGGTCGGGGCGAGGGGAGCAGTCTCTGAGGACACCCGGGCACATTAACAGAGCAGCCACTCTATTATTCAGGGGTGCGTACCGTGAACCCCGAAGTCCATGCCCGCCGCCGCGCCGCGATCGTCGAGGCGGCGGCCGCCGAGTTCGCCGCCCATGGCGTCGACGGCACCAGCACCGCGGCGGTCTGCCGCCGGGCCGGTATCGGCTCCGGCACCCTCTTCCACTACTTCGCCACCAAACGGGAGCTGTTCCACGCGGTCTTCGCCGACGATCTGCCGCGGACGGCCCGGCGCTGCGCCGAAGCGCTGGCCGCGCCCGATGCGGATACCGGGCTCGACCTGCTCACCGGTCATCTCATCGACGAACTCACCGACCCGCTGGCGCCCGGCCTCGCCTCCGCCGCCCTCCTCCAGGCCAACCGCGACCCGGAGTTCGCCCGGCTGCTCGCCGCCCTCGACGCGCAGCTCCAGGAGGCGTTGACGACCCTGCTGGAACGCCTGGCGGAGCGCCCCGGGCGGGCCCTGCCGCTGCCCGCGCCGTCCGCCGCCCGCTGGATCCGCCACCTGATCGACGCCGCCCATCTCACCGCCGACGCCACCGAACGCGACACCACCACCGCCGAACTCCGGCTGATCCTGTCGTGGTTGACGGGACGCCGGGAGATGCCTCCGGAGTGATGGAGGTGAAGCGGCTGCAGTCAACTCCCCGCGTAGGGATAGGCGTTCCTACCGCGTAAAGCGTTCGCCCCGTCTTTTCCCGTCCTCGCCGGGAAAAGACGGGGATTGGGCCGATCGGGTCAGTCCGGAACCCGGTGGCGTGTGGCGAATGCGTGGCGCGCGTTCTGTGATGAGATGCGGCCGTGGGGTGTGAAGGGGAGCCGGGCCGCCCGTGCCGTGCAGAGGAATGCCGGGGCCATCACCCGAATTCCGGAACGGCGTACCGGGCTCCGGCACCCGCCCGTTCCGCCGCGGCACACGGCCCGATCCGGTACGGAAATCATCCGTTCCGATGCGAGGAGAGCAAGGTGACCACTCTTCAGATCTCGGTTGTGGTGCCGTGCTTCAACGAGGCCGACGTCATCGAGAAATTCCATTCGGCGCTCGTCGCCACCCTCGGCGGCACCGGGGAGCCCTTCGAGATCTGCTACGTCGACGACGGGAGCGCCGACGGCACCGGAGCGCTGCTGCGCGCCCTCGCCGCGGCCGATCCCCGCGTGCGCTACACCTTCTTCAGCCGCAACTTCGGCAAGGAGGCCGCCATGCTCGCGGGGCTGCGCATGTCCCGCGGCCGGGCGGTGGTGCTGATGGACGCCGACCTCCAGCACCCGCCGGAGCTGATCCCGCGGATGGTCGCCCTCCAGCGGCACGGCTACGACCAGGTCGTCCCGCGGCGGGACCGCGCCGGTGACGGCCTGGCGCGCACCGCGCTCAGCCGCACCTACTACGCGCTGGTGCGCCGCTTCATGGACGTGGAACTCGTGGACGGCGCCGGGGATTTCCGGCTGCTGTCGCGGCGCGCGGTGGACAGCGTGCTGTCGCTGCCGGAGAACAACCGGTTCTCGAAAGGCATCTTCTCCTGGATCGGATTCGAGACGGTCACCTTCCGGTACCGCAATGCCGAACGCGCCGCCGGCTGTTCGAAATGGGGCAGCAGAAGACTGCTGAATTACGGTATCGACGGCCTTCTCTCGTTCAACAACCGCCCGCTGCGCCTCGCCATCTACGGCGGACTCTGGGTCTTCCTCTCGGCGCTCGCCTACGCCCTGTGGGTCGTCGCCAATGTCGCGCTGAACGGTGCGAACGTACCGGGCTATGCGACGCTGCTGACCGCCATCGTGGCGCTGAGCGGAATTCAGCTCGTCACGCTCGGCGTCATCGGCGAATACGTGGGCCGCATTTACCACGAGGCGAAACGCCGGCCGCCGTATGTCGTCCGGGAGACCGACGCCGCTCCGGCGGCCGATCCGGCGCCCGTGACCGTACCGGCGACGGCGGCGATCGGGCCGGAGCCCGCACCGCGCCCGGCGTTGCAGCTGCCGCGGCTCCCGCGGCAGTTCGCGGTGTTCGTCCTGATCGGCTTCGCCAACACCGCCGTCTACCTCGCCGTCTACGCCGCGCTCAACCGCACCATCCCCTACCTCGCCGCGCACGTCCTGGGCTACGCGGTCAGCACGGTCGGGTCGTTCCTGCTCAACGCGCGGTTCACCTGCCACACCCGGCCCACCTGGCGGGGGCTTGCGCGCTATCCGCTGTCGAGCGTCTTCAACCTGGTGGCGTCCGGTGCGCTGCTCTACGTCGCGGTCAGCCGGTTCGGGATGGACCGGAACCTCGCCGCGCTCGCCGCCGGGGTCCTCGTCACCCCCGTCACCTTCCTGCTCGCCCGGTGGGCCATCACCTCCGGCGGCGCGGCGTCCGCCCCTCCGCGCCGGACGGCCGCGCCGCTCGGGCGTCCGGCCGACCGGCCCGAAGCGGGCTGACCACCTCACGGACCGGCCGCCCGCGCGGGCGGCGACGTCGAAAGGCAGTACCGCCATGGCCGACCGCGCCACCGGCACCACCGTCCCCCGCGAACCGGGCCCGGCGCCGCAGCCGGTGCGGGCGCCCGGCGCACCGGAGCCCGCCGCCCGGCCCGGTGGCCGCTGGGTGGCGCTGCTCACCCTGGCGCCGCTGACGCTCCTCGCCGTCGCGTCGTGGTCGGGCCGCCGGGTGCGGCCGAGCGGCGACGAGTGGTGCTTCCTGCCGGTGGTCCGCGACGGCGGCATCTCCGCGCTGGTCGACACCTTCTACACCAAGGACAACGGGCGCGTCGTCAACGCCCTGCTGGTCGGCGCGTACGCGAAGTTCGACGTGGCGGGCCACCAGTGGTTCCCGCTGCTCAGCGGCGTCCTGATGCTGGGAATCCTGTGGGTCGTGATGGCGGCGGCGCTGCGCCGGGCCGCCGTCACGGCGCCCGCCGGGACCGCACCGCTCGTCGCCGCCGTCACCCTCGCGCTCTTCCTCTTCGCCTCCCGGAACACGTACAAGACGTTCTTCTGGCCCGCCGCGTCGGTGTCACACACCCTGCCGCCGGTGCTGGCCTGCGCGGCGGCGCTGCCGCTGCTGCGGGCCCGGACGCGCACCGGGCGGCGGGCGGCCCTGGGCACCGTGCTCGTCGCGGGCGCCCTGATGGCGACGTTGTCGGAGGAGACCACCGTCGTCGCCGTCCTGGTGCTGGCCGCCGCCTGGCTGCTGGCCGGGCGGATCGCCGGGGAGCGGATGCGGCCGTTCCTGCGGCGCTGGTGTGCGGCGGGCCTGGCGGGGTGCCTGATCGGCGGGGTGCTGCTCTACACCTCCCCGGGGCTGCGGATCCGCCGCGAGCGGCACGACGCGGCCACCTCGCAGCTGTTCGCCCCCGATTCGCTGCTCGGCTCCCTGGAGGGCTTCGGCCGCATCCTCGGCATGCTGCTGACGAACTGGCCCTATCTCGCCGCCGTCGCCGTCGGTGTGCTGCTCGCCCTGCTCACCCGGCGCACCGGCGACGGCCCGCCCCGCCCGCCGCGCGGCGCCGCCGCGTTGGCCACCGCCGGTGTCGTGGTCTTCCTGCTCTCCGGCTATCTGTGCACGCTGCTGGCGTATCCGGTCTTCGGCGGCCATGTGACGTCCTCGACCCGTATCTGGAACGACTTCGTCTTCCTCTACCTGGTGCTGCTGGTCGGCGCGGGCGTGCTGCTGGGCCGCGCGGTACGGCGGCGGGTGCGGCGGACCGGCCCGCCGGCGCTGGCCGCCGCGGCGGTGTGTGCGGTGGTCTGCGCCGCGCTCCTGGCCGGCCTGGTGCACCTCGACACCGCGATGCGGGCCCGGGCGCAGGCGTGGGAGCGGCAGGACCGCTCGCTGCGCGCCGCGGCGGCCACCGGGGCGCGGACGGTGGCGTACACCCCGCTCGTCATCGCCCGGATGACGGAGCCGTTCGATGCGCACGGCACTCCGCGCTGGTCGGCGCCGTGCGTCGCGCGCTACTACCACGTCGACCACCTCACCCGCGGGACCCGGCAGCCCTGGCCCCCGGTGCGGCCGGCCGGGTGAACGCCGCGGCGCGCCGGTTTCCGTCCGCGGCCGTGGCGGGACGCTCAGTGCGCGGCCCGCCCCGCGGCGACGGCCGCCCAGGTACACCGGGAGGGCGCATGGGTGACGGACCCCGCACGGCCGGGCGGCGCCCGCGCCCCGGCCCGCTCACGGTGACGGCGCTCCTGCTGCTTCTCGCCCTGACGCTGGCCGCCCTGCTGACGCCCACCGGCCCCGCCGCCACCGGCGATGCGGCGCAGGCCCGGGGCGGCGACCGGGCCGCGCCCTGCCGGCGGACGCTGGTGGGCGTCGCCCACGAGGACGACGACCTGCTCTTCGTCACCCCGCAGCTCCAGCAGCTGCTGTCCGCCCGGTGCCCGGTGCACACCGTCTATCTGACCACCGGCGACGCGGGCCACGCGGCGCCGCTCAGCGGCTACGTCCTCGACCGCGAGCACGGCGTCCGCGCCGCCTACGCGCAGCTGGCCGGTGCCCCGAACGTCTGGCGGCGCGACGACCTCCCGGTGCGGGCGGCGCACCTCCCGTCGTTCACGCTGGCCGGACGGCCCGAGGTCCGGCTGACGTTCTTCGGCCTGCCGGACGGCTTCCCGTACGGCGAGGGCAGCGCCGCGCACCACCGGCAGAGCCTGCTGAAGCTCTTCCGCGGCGAACAGCGCGTCCTGCACTCGACCGACGGCACCCGCGCCTACACCGACAGCTCCCTCGTCGACGCCCTGGCCGTGCTGGCCTCGACGGGGGACACGGACAGTTTCCGGACGCTGGACTTCGACGCCACGCGCTTCGGCGCCCCCGCCGACCCGCTCGCCGACCACAGCGACCACGCCGTCGCCGCCCGCTACTTCCGGCGGGCCGCCTTCGCCGTCCAAGGCCGCCCCGACGTCCGCGGGTACCTCGGCTACCCGCTGAGCACCCTGCCCCCCAACCTGACGCCGGAGCAGGCGGTCCGGAAGACGGACGGGTTCGACGCCTATCTGCGCGGCGTCACCTGCGTCCCGCTCCGCTGCCCCCAGCCGCATCCGACGGGTCTGTACCGGGGGTGGCTGCTGCGGGAGTACCCGCGGACGCACCGGGCGCCGCGGGGCGGCGAGATCATGTCGGGCATCGGCGGCACGGACCGGCGCGGCGCCGTGGAACGCTGCCTGGACGCGGGCGCCGCCCCGGCCGCCCGCACCCGGCCGTGCGACGGCTCCCCGGCCCAGTCGTGGACGTTCGGCCCCGGCGGGCGGCTGCGGCCGGCGACCGGAGGGCTCTGTCTGACGGCCGCCGCCGCACCGGGCCTCGCGCCGTGCGACGGGCCTTCGGGCCAGAGGTGGTGGACCGACGGCCGGGGCCGGATCGGCTCCGGCGACCGCTGCCTCTCCCAGGACGACATGGTCCGGCCCGCGCCCGCCCTGCGCCTGGCCCCCTGCACGCCGTACCGC
Source organism: Streptomyces sp. NPDC029159 (assembly GCF_055564055.1). NCBI lineage: Bacteria > Bacillati > Actinomycetota > Actinomycetes > Kitasatosporales > Streptomycetaceae > Streptomyces > Streptomyces sp. NPDC029159. The sequence goes on along the minus strand of NZ_JBVHWT010000002.1, from coordinate 453,506 downwards.
CCGGAACTCCTCTGGCGTCGCTGACTCCACCGCGTCGATATCGAACGCAACCTGGCACGCCGCCACGTACGTTCGACGGACACGCCGACAGGGGCGGGGCTCCTTGCACCCCTTGGCGTTCACTTGTCCCGAATCCCGGGGCGCGGGCGGCGACTTCCGTCAAGGTGGCGCGCGAAAACGCGTACCACTACCCGAAGGATCCCCGAATGAGAATGACCGACACGGCACTGGACTGGCTGGTTCCGGGGGTGCTGCTGCTCGCCGGGGTGCTGACCGCCGGGGGTGTGCTGCTGTTCAGCAGGCGGGCGGCGAAGCGACCGTCGGCCGGCGAGGACTCCTGGGAGCGCAGCGAGGAGCGCCGCCGCCGCAAGGAGACCGTGTACGCCATGGCCTCCTACCTGCTGCTGTTCTGCTGCGCGGCGGTGGCCGCGGCGCTGTCCTTCCACGGTCTGGTCGGCTTCGGCAAGCAGAACCTCAACCTCTCCGGCGGCTGGGAGTACCTCGTCCCGTTCGGCCTCGACGGCGCGGCGATGTTCTGCTCCGTGCTCGCCGTGCGCGAGGCCAGCCACGGTGACGCGGCGCTCGGCTCGCGGATGCTGGTGTGGACGTTCGCCGGGGCCGCCGCCTGGTTCAACTGGGTGCACGCGCCGCGGGGCCTGGACCACGCGGGCGCACCGCAGTTCTTCGCCGGGATGTCGCTGTCGGCGGCCGTCCTCTTCGACCGGGCGCTGAAGCAGACCCGCCGCGCGGCCCTGCGCGAGCAGGGTCTGGTGCCCCGGCCGCTGCCGCAGATCCGGGTGGTGCGGTGGCTGCGGGCACCGCGGGAGACGTTCGCCGCCTGGTCGCTGATGCTGCTGGAGGGCGTGCGCTCGCTGGACGAGGCGGTGGAGGAGGTCCGCGAGGACCGCCGGGAGAAGAACCTGCGCCGGATCCGCCGCCGCGACCAGGGGCGGATCGACCGGGCCCGGATCCGGGCGCTCAACCGGCAGCACCGGAGCTGGGGCCTGCGCCGGGCGGCGCGGCAGCTGCCGGTGGAGCCGTCCGGGAGCCCGGCCGGTGCACCGCCGGAGCCCACCGCGGCCGGTGCGCCGCAGCCCGTCGGCGCGGCGGCGCAGTCGCCCGCGGGCGACCTGCCCTCGCAGCCCCGCCCGGCGCTGAAGGCCGTCAGCGGCGCCGAGGCCGATGCCGCCCGGGCCGCCGGGGCGCCTTCGCAGACCGTCGATCTGACGGCGGAGGACGACACCCAGACGCTGCCGCGGCTGGACTCCCTGGAGGAGAAACTCGCCGAGATCGAGCGGCAGTTCGGCTGACGGACCCGGCGGACCGCGCCGGGGCGCCCGCCCCGTGGGCGCGTCTCAGGCCGGTCCGCCGCCCAGCTCGAACCAGACGCTCTTGCCGAGGCCGTGCGGCCGTACGCCCCAGGCGTCGGCCAGGGAGCGGACGAGGATCAGGCCCCGGCCGGAGGTGCCGTCGCCTGTCGGCGGGCGCGGCTCGGGGCGGGCGGAGGCGCAGTCCCGCACCTCGACCCGGAGGCGGTCGGTGACGGTGGCGGTGAGCAGTGCGCCGCCGGTGGTGTGCACCAGGGCGTTGGTGACCAGCTCGCTGACGAGCAGCGCCGCCGTGTCGCAGAGCCCGGCGGACGCCGGGCCGTCCCAGCGGTGCAGCAACTCCTGTAACGCGTGCCGCACTTCCGCGACCGCCTCCAGATCGGCGGGGCGGATTCTTCGTTCCAGCACTCGTGGTGCGCGGGCGACCACCGCGGTGCCCCGGCCCCCCTCGGCCGCCGCGCCGTGTCGCTCGCCGTCCTCGCGTCGCACAGGCTGACGCATCTCTCCCCCGCCCCCCAGACGTCCCACCGGCTCTCTCGAACAGCCTCACGGAGATGCATGCCCACGGGGAAAGGCGACATGCTTCGACTTTCACAGGTCCACCCCACCGAGCGTCCGGGCCGCACGCGGAACGCCGCGATCCGGACATTCTCCGTTCACCTCTTGCATGACGTCTCGTCACATACGGGGAATGTTGCGCAGGTTGGACCGCGCCATCTGAAGCATCCGTCCGACGCCGCCGTCCAGCACGATCTTCCCGGCGGAGAGCGCGAACCCGGACACCATCTCGGCGCTGACCTTCGGCGGGATGGAGAGCGCGTTGGGGTCGGTGACGACGTCGACCAGTGCGGGCCCCTTGTGCGCGAACGCCTCGCGCAGCGCGCCCCGCAGCTGTTTGGGCTTCTCCACCCGGATCCCGTGCGCCCCCGCCGCCCGGGCGACCGCGGCGAAGTCCGGGTTGCGGTTGGTGGTCCCGTACGACGGCAGGCCCGCGACCAGCATCTCCAGCTCGACCATGCCGAGCGAGGAGTTGTTGAACAGCACCACCTTGACCGGCAGGTCGTACTGGACGAGCGTGAGGAAGTCGCCCATCAGCATCGTGAAACCGCCGTCGCCGGACATCGACACGACCTGCCGTCCCGGGTCGATGAACTGCGCGCCGATCGCCTGCGGCAGCGCGTTCGCCATCGAGCCGTGGGTGAACGATCCGATCACCCGGCGGCGGCCGTTGGGCGTCAGATAGCGGGCGGCCCAGACGTTGCACATACCGGTGTCGACGGTGAACACCGCATCGTCGTCGGCCTCGTCGTCGAGTACGGAGGCGACGTACTCCGGGTGGATCGGGATGTGCTTCTCGACTTTGCGGGTGTACGCGCTGACCACGCCCTCCAGCGCGTCGGCGTGCTTCTTCAGCATCCGGTCGAGGAAGGCGCGCTGTGACTTGATCTGCACCTTGGGCGTCAGACAGCGCAACGTCTCACGGACGTCGCCCCAGACGCCGAGGGCCAGCTGCGAGCGGCGGCCGAGGTGTTCGGGCCGGACGTCGATCTGGACGATCTTCACGTCGTCGGGGAGGAACGCGTTGTACGGGAAGTCGGTGCCGAGGAGGATCAGCAGATCGCACTCGTGGGTCGCCTCGTACGCGGCGCCGTAGCCGAGCAGTCCGCTCATGCCGACGTCGTACGGGTTGTCGTACTGGATCCACTCCTTGCCGCGCAGGGCGTGGCCGACGGGCGCCTTGACGCGTTCGGCGAACTCCATCACCTCGGCGTGGGCGCCCGCGGTGCCGCTGCCGCAGAAGAGGGTGATCTTGCCTGCCGCGTCGACGAGTTCGGCGAGCCGGTCGATCTCGGCGTCGCCGGGGCGGACCGACGGACGGGCGGTGACCAGCGCGTGTTCGATGGCGCGGTCGGGTGCCGCCTCGGCCGCGATGTCGCCGGGCAGCGAGACGACGGAGACGCCGCTGCGGCCGACGGCGTGCTGGATGGCGGTCTGCAGGACCCGCGGCATCTGCCGCCGGCTGGAGATCATCTCGCTGTAGTGGCTGCACTCGGCGAACAGCCGGTCCGGGTGGGTCTCCTGGAAGTAGCCGGTGCCGATCTCGCTGGAGGGGATGTGCGAGGCGAGCGCGAGGACCGGGGCCATCGAGCGGTGGGCGTCGAAGAGCCCGTTGATGAGGTGGAGGTTGCCGGGGCCGCAGGACCCGGCGCAGGCGGTGAGCTTGCCGGTGAGCTGCGCCTCGGCGCCCGCGGCGAACGCGGCGGTCTCCTCGTGCCGCACCTGGACCCAGTCGACCGCCCGCGAGCGGCGGATCGCGTCGACGACGGGGTTGAGACTGTCACCGACGACGCCGTACAGCCGTTGCACCCCGGCCCGCGCCAGGATGTCCACGAATTGCTCGGCCACGGTCTGCTTCGCCATGTCCCGCTCGCTCCTTCGCCGCCGTCGGTGAGCCGTCCCTCCCATGAACCCATGAGGCGCCGGGCTCCGCCTCCGCTGCCACCCGGGCGGGCGGCAGCGGGGCGGCCCGCCTGGCCCCCCGCTACGTGTCCCACACCCCGACGGCCGTGCGGTCGCGGGCATGGCCCTTGACCCGGACCTGGGCGGAGGCGAGGAAGGAGGTCAGGCCGGGCGGCCGCGGGCCGGAGAAGTCGGCGGCGAGACGGTCGGCGAGCGCGGGTTCGTCGGCGAGGGGTTCGGCGAGTCCGGCACTGCACAGCAGCAGGGCGTCACCGCGGTGCCCGGTGACGGTCGTGAAGAGGAACGGCGCGGGGCCCGGGGAGCCGTCCGCCTCCGGGCCGGTGGCCGACGGTTCGAGGTCTTCCCAGACCCCGTCGCGGAGCCGCAGGAAACCGCCCTCGCCGACGCCGAAGAAGACCCGCGTACGGCACGCCGGGTCGGCGGGCAGCAGCAGACAGCGCACCGGGGGGGGGGGGGGGGGGGGGGGGGGGGGGGGGGGGGGGCGGGGGGGGGGGTGGGGGGGGGGGGGGGGGGGGGGGGGGGGGGGGGGGGGGGGGGGCGTGGGCAAACCCACCCCCCCCCCCCCCCCACCCCCCCCCCCCCCCCCCCCCCCCCCCCCGCCCCCCCCCCCCCCCCCCCCCCCCCCCCCCCCCCCCCCCCCCCGCTCCCGCAGCTTGCCGTAGCCACGGTCGGCGAGCCGCTGGAGCCCCGAACGCAGGGCGCTGCGGTGGTCCGTACGCAGGTCCTCCGCCAATCGGGTGCAACTGCGCCCCACCGCCCCGCCGATCCAGGCACAGACGTCGTGCGCCGCCCGCGGGTCCCCGACGGCGGGCCCGGACGCGACGGCCGCCAGGATCAGGGTCTGCGCGCCGCTCCCGAACCGCGCCAGCAGCAGCGCGTCCCGGCGCGGCGCACCCCGGTAACGCGCCGAGTCCCCCCGCTGCGACACGGCCCGCAAGGTGAGCGAGCCGTACTGCGCCCCGTCCAGCACGGTGTCGGGCACCAACTCCCCCATCGCCGCGGGATCGGCCACGGGCAACGCCACGGGCTCGGCGGCGTAGGTGGGCGGACGGTCGCCGATGAAGACGGGGGGCGGGGTGGTCGGAGTGCCTGGGGCCGGTGGGGGTTCCGGGACGTCCAGGGGTTCCGGGGCGCTTTCGGCTGCCGTGGCGGGGACGGTGGCCGGTGGGGCTTCGGGTGGCGGGGCGGCTTCCGGGGGCTGTGCGGCTTCGGCGGCCGGTTCGGGTGCGAGGGCGGGAGCAGCCTCCCTGTCCGGTTCGGGCCGGGGCTCCGGGGCGGTTTCGAGGGGGTCGGGACGCTCGGGCTCGGCCGTCCGTCCGGCCGGGTCGCCCGGGGCGTCGGCGGGCTCCGGGGCTACGGAGGTGGGCTCCGGCGAGCCGGCGGTGGGCGGCGCTTCTGCGTCCGGCTTGGGGGCCTCGTTGGACGGTGCGGGCTTTGCGTCCGGCTTCGGGGCCCCGTCGGACGGTGCGGACTCCGCTTCCGGCTTCGGGGCCTCGTAGGACGGCGCGGCCTCCGCGTCCGCCGTCGGCGTCTCGTCGGACGGCGACGGCTCCGCGTCCGCCGTAGCTTCGGCGGAAGGCTCCGCCTCCGGCCCGCTCCCGGACGCCGGACCGTCCTCGGCGTCCGGTGCCTCCCCGCTCCTCGACGCCTCCTCGGCGTCGGGGAGCGCCTCGACTCGGGGCGCGGGCTCCGGACCCGTCGGCTCCGGACCCGTCGGCGCCGAAGGCTCCGAAACAGCAGGTGGCGGTTGTGCCGGGGCCTCGGGTTCAGCCGTCGGTGGCCGCTCGTCGGGGAGCGGCCGGGGTGCGGGTGGCGTGCGTACGCCCATGTCGCGGCGGGCGGAGGGCAGTTCTTCCGGGGGCAGCAGTCCGGGCGGCAGCGTCCCGGAGCGGAACGGCCATGGCGGTGCGTCGGCGGCGGACAGGCCGACCGGCAGCTCCTCCGGCGGCAGCAGCCCGGGCGGGAGCAGCCCGACGGTCGGCAGCGGGGCGGGGCGGGGCGCATCGGCCACCGGCCCGGCCGGGAGCGGAGGCGCCCCGTCCGGGGACACCGGGGCGGAGGGCGGCGGAACCGTGGCGGCCGAGTCCCCCGTCGCGGCGGGCAGCTCCGGGCCCGCCGTGGAGGGCTCGGGCGGCGGGACGGGCGCATCCTGAGACGTCACGGAGGAAGCGGGGGGAACGGAGGAAGACGAGGAACCCGGGGACACCGTCGCGGCATCCGGGGCCCCCACAGCCGGGCCCGGCACCGTCGGCCCCGCGGGACCGGCCGGGGCAACCGGGGTACTCGGTACGCCCTGGCCGCCCAGGGCCCCCGGAACGCCATGGCCGCTCAAGGCACCCGGGACGCCCTGCCCGCTCAGGCCCCCCGGGACGCCCTGCCCGCTCAGGACACTCGGCCCACTCGGCGCACTGTGCGCGCTCGGCGCATCCGGCGACACCCCCGGTGGCGCGTTCAGCGCCCGGAGCGCCGATGCGACACGTTCGTCCAGGGTGTCGGTGGCTCCGGACGGGCCGGTGTCGGTGGGTGCGGGGAGGGCCGGGACCGGGGTGCCGGGGCCGTGGCCCGGAGGGTCCCGGTCCGGACGGATGTCGCCGTAAAGCTGCCGCCACCAGTCGTCCTCCGGTCCGCGGCATGGTGCGCCCTGCTGGTTCATGCGCCGTATTGTCCACGCGCCGGCGGCGGGGAAACAGGGCGCGAAGATGTGTTCGCCCGGACGTTCCGCCGGACGGCCCACCCGGTCCTCGGGCCACCCCGGCCGAGTGGCGGAGCGGGCCCGGCGGGCGCGTACCACGGGAGCGGGGGCCGGGCGTCCCGGTGGGACCGGTCCGGGGAGCGCGTTCGGGTCACGTCCGGCAGGCTTGGGCCATGAGCGTGCGCAGCGTGCCGGAACGGGGCACCGCCGTGGCGGGGACGGTGGAACGGCCCGGTGGGGGCGCTTCATGAGCGGGTGGCAGCTGTGCGCCGTCGGGCTGGTGCTGCTGCTCGGACTGTTCGGGGTGCTGGTGCCCGGCGTCCCCGGGACGCCCATCGTCTGGGCGGGGGTGCTGTGGTGGGCGATGACGGAGCAGACGTCACTGGCGTGGACGGTGCTGATCGCCGCCACCGCGCTGCTCCTGATCCAGCAGGCGGTGAAGTTCCTGCTGCCGACGCGCAGCCTGCGGGCCGTGGGGACCCCGTACCGCGTGCTGTTCCTCTCCGGCGCCGCCGGGATCGTCGGGTTCTTCGTGATCCCCGTGATCGGTGCCCCGCTCTGTGCCCTCGGCGCGCACTATCTGCTGGAACGGGTCCGGCTGGGCAGCCACGGCGACGCCTGGGCCGCCACCCGTACGGCGATGCGGGCCGTCGGGCTGAGCGTGCTGGTGGAGCTGTTCGCCTGTCTGCTGGTGGTGGGGGCGTGGGCCGGGGCGGTGCTCGCGGGGTGAGGCGTGGTCCCGGCGGTCACCGGGTGGCGGGCGCGGGCAGGGCGAACTCGCCGGGCGGGACCAGCCCCGCGTTCCACAGGTGGTGCAGGGCGTAGGCGCGCCACGGCCGCCATGCCTCGGGCGCGCCGTCCGGGCCCGCGTCGGGGTCGCCCAGGGCCCGCATCCGGACGTGGCCGACGGCCCGGGGACCGACACCCGGCAGCGTCCGCAGGACGTGTGCGGCCGCGGCGCGGTCGGCGCCCGCCCCGAGGTCGAGGGTGGTGTCGGCGAGCGCCGCGCACAGCGCCCGTACCGGGGCCGGGACCTCGGCGGAGAGGAGGGCGCCGGGGGCCGGGAACACATGGGTGAGGCCGCCGTCGGCGGCGTCCAGCGGCTTGCCGTGGGCGGCGACCAGCTCCGCGGCGCGCTCCGGGGGCCCGCCGAGCACGGTCCGTACGGCCAGTTCCTCGGGGTCGGCCGCGCCCGGTGACCGCAGCCCCGGGCAGGCGGCGACGAGCGGGCCCAGCAGCGGATCGCCGCCGAGCCGCTCGGTGACGGCGTACGGGTCGGCGTCCAGGTCGAAGAGGCGCCGCAGCCGCTCGACGGCGGTGGCCAGATCACGCGGGTCGGTCAGCCGCAGCCGGCACTCCAGCCAGCCGCCGCCGTCCGGGGCCCGCTCCCCCGCGCGCGGCCGCCGCCGGGCCGCGCCGCCGGTGGCCTCGTCGACCTCGGCGATGGCGGTGCCGTAGCTGAGCCGCAGGGTGCGCCGGTAGGTGCGGCGGCCGCGCGGGCCGACCGTCTCCTCGATCCCGGGCACGGCTTCGGCCGCGAGGAAGTCGAAGAGCGCGGTGGCGGCGTACGGGCCGCGGTGGGCCAGGCGCAGCGGTATGCCGTGGGGCGCGGGGCCGTCCGCCGCGCGCCGGGTGCCGGAGCGGGCCGGGCCGGGCGGCGCGGCGGCGCGCAGCTCGCGCGGGGTGGCGGCGTAGATCTCCCGCATCGTGTCGTTGAACTGCCGGATGGAGGCGAATCCGGCGGCGAACGCCAGCTCCGTGACGGGCAGCTCGGTGGTCTGGAGCAGCACCCGCGCGGTGTGCGCGCGGCGCGCCCGGGCCAGCGCCACCGGGCCCGCGCCCAGCTCGGCGGTGAGCTGCCGCTGCACCTGGCGGGTGCTGTAGCCGAGGCGGCGGGCGAGCCCGGCGACGCCCTCGCGGTCGACGACGCCGTCGCCGATGAAGCGCACGGCCCGGCCGACCAGGTCGGCCCGGACGTTCCACTCGGCGGAGCCCGGTACGGCGTCCGGGCGGCAGCGGCGGCAGGCCCGGAAACCGCCCGCCTGCGCGGCGGCGGCCGACGGGAAGAACCGGACGTTGGCGCGTTTCGGGGTGACCGCGGGACAGCTCGGCCGGCAGTAGATGCCGGTCGTCGTCACGGCGAAGAAGAACTCCCCGTCGAACCGCGCGTCCCGGCTCGACACCGCTTCGTACCTGGTCTCGTCATCCCTCACGTGTTCCAGTGTGCGCCGCGCCCCGGGCCCGGACCGGCGGAAATCGGACGTGGGGGTGGGACGGAGCGGGCGGTGCATCACCCACCGAGCGATCCAATGCGACACAAATGATTGGTTCCCGGCCATTGATATCTGGCGGACACGGCTCCGCGGACGACGCAGATTCCCTGGTTCCGGTGCGGGAAGTCCCCGCTGCGGCACCGGGATTCCCGACCTGGCCGGGCCGTGGGAGCACGGTTACGGTATGGGCCTTCGCTCCTTCCAGGCTCCACCGCGTTCCGGGCACCACCGTCCCCCGATGAGGCGCCGTTCATGACCGAGCAACTGACCCCTGAGAACCCCGGCTCCACGCGGTACCGGAGCTATGTCGTGGCCATATGTACGGCCGCGTACGTGCTGTCGTTCGTCGACCGCCAGGCACTGTCCCTGATGATCGAGCCCATAAAGCGCGATCTCAGCCTGACGGACACCCAGTTCAGCCTGCTCAGCGGGCTCGCCTTCTCCATCCTGTACGCGGTGATGGGACTGCCCATCGCCACGCTGGCGGACCGCCGCTCCCGCCCCGTGATCATCTCCGTCGGTATCGCCCTGTGGAGCCTGGCCACCACGCTCTCCGGCCTCAGCAGGAGCTTTGCGCAGATGTTCCTCGCCCGGGTGGGCGTGGGCGTCGGGGAGGCGGCGCTGACGCCCGCCGCCTACTCGATGTTCAGCGACATGTTCCCCAAGGAGCGGCTGGGCCGCGCCCTCGGCGTCTACGCGCTCGGCTCGTTCCTCGGGGGCAGCGCCGCCTTCTTCATCGGCGGATACGTCATCGGCCTGGTCAAGGACGTCGACACGCTCTCCCTGCCGCTGGTCGGTGACGTCCACGCCTGGCAGCTGACCTTCTTCGTCCTCGGTCTGCCCGGGCTGCTGCTGGCGCTGCTGTTCCTGCTGACGGTACGCGACCCGGCCCGGCACGGACTGGCCCGGGACGCCTCGGGGGCCGTGCGGAAGGTGGCGCTGCGCGAGGCGTTCGCCTTCCTCCGCAGCCATACGAAGACGTTCTCCTACCACGTCGTGGGCTTCTCCCTCTACGGAATGGTGCTCCTCGGCCTCATGTCGTGGGCACCGGCCTTCTACATCCGTACGTTCGGGATGGACCCGACCCGGGTGGGGTACGCGCTGGGCGCCGTCGTGCTGGTGGCCAACGGCGCGGGGGTCCTCTTCGGCGGCTGGCTCGTCGACCGGCTCACCCACCGCGGTCACCCGGACGGGGCGATGCGCGCCGGGGTGGTCGGAGCCGTCGGCATGCTGCTCCCGGTCGTCCTCTTCCCGCACGTCAGGCCGGTGTGGCTGTCGCTGGCGCTGCTCGCGGTCACCATGTTCTTCGGCTCGTTCGCGATGCCCGCGTCGACCGCCGCCATGCAGGTGCTCAGCCCGAACCAGGTGCGCGCCCAGGTGTCGGCGCTGTTCCTGATGGTGTTGAGCCTGAGCGCCGTGGGCGGCGGCACCACGCTGGTCGCCCTGGTCACCGACAAGGTCCTCGGCTCCGAGACACGTATCGGTACGTCGCTGTCGCTCGTGTACGGCATCGCCGGCGTCCTCAGCATCGTCCTGCTGTGGCTCGGCTGTGCGCCCTTCCGCCACAGCATGGCCCGTCAGGAGCGGTTGGCCGCCCGGGAACCGCTGGACACGGTCCCGGACGGCGCGGTCGGCTGAGCACGGTCCGCCCCACCGAAGGGAACGGCACCCCATGGACCTCACCATTCTCGGCGGCGGGCACGGCGCCTTCGCCGCGGCCGCCGCGCTCGCGGACGGCGGCCACACCGTGCGCTGGTGGCGACGGAACACCCCGGCCCTGGCCGCCCTGGGCGAGCGCGGCGCCCTCGGGCTCCGGGACCACCGGGGCCTGCGGCGGATCCCGGTCGGCGCCGTGCCACGGGCCGGGGCGGTCCGGCCCGTGGCGGACCTGGCGGAGGCGGTGCGCGGCGCCCGGCTCGTGGTCGTCCCGCTGCCGGCCACCGCGCACGCGGACCTGGCGCCCCGTCTGGCGCCGCTGCTCGGTGACGGACAGGTGGTGCTGCTGCCGCCCGGCACGTTCGGCACGGTGCTGTTCGCCAGGGCCCTGGCCGATGCGGGGAACCGCGCGGAGGTCGCGTTCGCCGAGAGTGGCACGCTGCCCTATCTCGCCCGCACCCGTGGTCCGGACGAGGTGGCGGTCAGCGCGTACGCCACCCGGCTGCCCACCGGCGTCTTCCCCGCCCGGTCGGCCGACGCCGCGTTCCGGGTGCTGCGCGCGGCGTATCCGTCGGTCGAACCGGTCGAGGACGCCCTGAGCGGTGCGCTCATGAACGCGGGGCCGGTGATCCATCCGCCGCTGATCCTCATGAACGCCGGCCCCCTGGAGCACGGTGGCTCCTGGGACATCCATGCCGAAGGCACCCAGCCGTCGGTCCGGCGGGTGACCGACGCCCTCGACGCCGAACGCATCGCGGTGCGCGAGGCATTGGGGTACGGCGCCCCGCACTTCCCGCTCGCCGACCACTACGCGACGGCGGGCGAGGAGTGGATGTACGGGCGCACGGCCCACGGCAGGCTCACCGACAGCGGCGACTGGCGGGAGCCGATCGATCTGCTCCACCACCGCTACCTCCAGGAGGACACCCGCCTCGGACTGTCGTTCCTGGTGTCCGTGGGGAGGTGGGCGGGGTGCCCGACGCCGGTCGCACAGGGCCTGCTGAGCATCGCCTCGGCCGTCACCGGTACCGATCTGTACGCCCGGGGCCGCACCTTGGAGTCGTCGGGGCTCGCCGGTCTGACGCGTCCCGCACTCACCGAGCTGTTGCAGGAAGGGTTTTCACGGTGACGGACACGGAGCACCTCCGCGTGGTGATCGTCGGCGCGGGCCGTATGGGGCAGGGCATCGCGCTCGCCTTCCTGGCCGCGGGGCGGGACGTGACCCTGGCGGACGTCAAGGAGACGGACGAGGACCGGGTCGGCTACCGGCGAGCGGCCGAGCGCAAGGTCCTGGAACGGCTGGGTGCGCGTCCCGCCCCCGTGCCCGGGCGGGCGCCACGGCTCACCGTGTGCGGCCGCGCGGCGGCCGCGGCCCCGCTCGCCGCGGCGGATGTGATCTTCGAGGCGGTCCCCGAGGTCCTGGAGGTCAAGCGGTCCGTGCTGGCGTGGGTGGCCGCCGCCGCGCCGGGTACGGCGGTCATCGCCTCCACCACCTCGACGTTCCTCGTCACGGACCTCGCCGAACTGGTCGGCGACGGCAGCCGTGTGGTGAACGCCCACTGGCTCAACCCCGCCGACCTCATGCCGCTGGTCGAGGTCAGCCGCAGCGACCGCACCGACCCCGGCCAGGTGACCCGGCTGACCGCGCTGCTGCGGGACATCGGCAAGGTCCCGGTCGTCTGCGGGCCGACGGCCGGGTACATCGTCCCCCGGCTCCAGGCCCTCGTGATGAACGAGGCCGCGCGGATGGTCGAGGAGGGCGTCGCGAGCGCTGCCGACATCGATCAGGCGGTACGCGCCGGGCTCGGCCCCCGCTTCTCCGTGCTGGGCCCGCTCGAATTCATCGACTGGGGCGGCGGGGACACCTTGTACTACGCGTCGCGCTACCTCGCCGCCGAACTGGGCGACCGGTTCCGCGCGCCCGCGGTGGTCGAGGAGAACATGACGGCCCGGCGCCGGGGCCTCCAGGACGGCGCCGGCTTCTACGACTACGTGTCCGAGGACGTCCCCGCGTACCAGGCGGGCCGCATCCGGGAGTTCGAGGAGCTGCTCCGCCTCCGGGAGGCCGGGCTCCGTGCCGACGCCGCCTTTCCGGAGCGGCCGGCCGCGCCGCCGGAGCAGGGCTGAGCCGCGCCGGAAGGCCCCCGCGGGCACGGCGGTCGGTGCCGGTGCCCGCGGGGACTCGTAAGGCCGGGTCAGCGCATGTGGAGGCCGCCGTTGGCGTCCCAGCAGGCGCCGGTGACCGTGTCCGCGTGCGCCGAGGACAGCAGGACGGCCATGTCCGCGATGAACTCCGGGCGCCCCAGCCGCCCCACCGGGATCATGGCCTCGGTCTGCGCCAGCTTCTCCGGGGCGACGGTGCGCCGGACGACGGGCAGCTCCTGCGGGCCGGGCGAGATGGCGTTGACCGTCACGCCCCGGGGGGCCAGATCGCGGGCGAAGACCTTGGTGAGCGTGGCGACGCCGCCCTTCGCCGCGGCGTAGTGGGCCCCGGTGGCCGTGCCGCCGTTCTGTCCGGCGAGGGAGGCGATGTTGACGATGCGTCCGTAGCCGCGCTCCGCGAAGTACTGGCCGAACACCTGGCAGCCGTAGAACGTGCCGTTGAGATTGGTGTCGATCACCCCGGAGAAGCTCTCCGGGGTGATCTCCATCAGCGCCTCGACCTTGGAGTGCCCCGCGTTGTTCACCAGGACGTGCACGGCGCCCCACCGTTCGGTCAGCACGTCGCGTACGGCGGCGAAGGCGTCCTTGTCGCGTACGTCCAGAGCCAGTCCGACTGCGCTCCCGCCGGTGGGGTCCAGCTCCTTCGCCGCGCCGTCGGCCGCAGCGGCGTCCAGATCGGTCAGCGCCACCCGGAATCCCCGGTCGTGCAGGCGCCGGGCGATACAGCTGCCGAGTCCGCCCGCCGCGCCCGTGACCAGGGCCACCTGCCGGGCGGGGGCGTTCCCGTCCGTCGTCTCGGGGCTCATCGCGTCACCTCCGGCAGCGGGCGGCCGATACGGGCCTCGATCTTCATGTAGCGCCACAGCCCGTACTCGCCGACCTGGACGGCGCGGAAGAGGTTGCAGGCGTCGGCGACCGTGCGCTGGTCCGCGACGTCCGCGAGGACGTAGCAGGTCCACGGCCAGGAGTCGGACGGGCCGACCATGTGCTGGTCGTCGTCCATCGTGCCGAGCACCTCGACGCCGGGCATGTCGTGCAGCTGCTCGAGCATGGTCACGGTGCCGTCCCAGACGGCCTTGTGCTGCCCGGTCGGCAGGTCGAAGAAGTTCTGGTTGACGCCGATGCAGAAGAGGACGCGCAGGGGCGCGTCAGGGGTGCCGGACATGGTGGTGCCTTTCCGATGGGTGGCGGGCGGAGTGTTCAGAGAAACCCGGGGAAGGGCCGGGCGTCCAGAAGCACGGCCCCTGCGCCGTCGTACATGGTCTCCTGGAGGAACGCGTGCTGCGGGACCACCGAGGCGTCGCGCAGATAGCGCTGCATGGGGCTGTCGTCGGCGATGGCCCGGATTCCCGCGAGCTGGTAGGCGTCCCGGACCACCTCGAACGACGTCTTGGCGGCATGCGCCGCGGCAAGGCGGAGCAGACCGGTCTGCCGGTCGGTGGCCGGGTCACCGCGCTCGACGGTCTGCCACACCTCCTCCGTGATGTCGTGGAAGAAGGCGCGGACCGACCGCAGTTGCGCCTCGGAGCGTCCTACGGAGATGCGGTACGAGGCACGGTCCGCGGCGACCGGCCCGCCCGTGTAGCTCGCCCGTCCGCCCTCGGAGATCACCTGGTCGAGGGCGGCGCGGGCCACCCCGAGGCCCACCGCCGCCAGGACCTGCGCGGCGTAGGGGACCGTCGGGTAGCGGTAGAGGGGCTCGTCGATCGTGGGCGGGCCGCCGCGGACGAACGTCCACTCCTCGGGGACCACGGCGCCGTCGACGACGAGGTCATGGCTGCCGGTGCCGCGCATGCCGATGACCTGCCAGTTCTCGGCGATCTCGACCTGTTCGGGCCGCAGCAGCGCGGTCAGCGGGCGGCCCGCCCGGTCCTGGCCGGCCTTGATCCCCACACCCAGCACATCCGCGCCCAGACAGCCGCTGGCGAACTTCCAGCGCCCGGAGATCCGGTAGCCGCCGCCGACCGGCTCGGCCGGCTGGACCGGGAAGAGTCCGGCGGCGAAGACGACATCGGGCCCGTTCGCGTACAGCTCGGCCTGGGTGTCCGGCGGCAGCGCGGCGAGATACCCCAGGGAGGAGCCGAAGCTGGCCACCCACCCGGCGGAGGCGTCGACGGCGGAGATCCGCTCGACGATCCGGAGGAACCGGCCCGGCGGCAGCGGTTCGCCGCCGAACCGCCGTGGGGTCGCGACGCGGTAGATACCGGCCTCCTTGAAGGCGGCGATCACATCCCGGGGAACATGCCGCTTCTCCTCGAATTCGGCGCGCCGCCGCGCGACCAGTTCCAGGACGTGCTCGAACGCCGTGCCGCTCGAACTCGCCACCGGAGCAGCGGCTGACGGGAGATCGTCCTTCGCATGCGTCATGACCACACCCTCCGCCGACGGCCGGGCGACCTCTGCGTATCGCCCCGCCCACAAACTAAGCGCGGGCATGGCACGCCTCAACGGGGCAGCCGGACGTACCCGGCCGAAGCTTTTCCTTACGGGGCTGCGCGGCATGGCCGGCCACCGGGGGCGGCGACACCTGTTCCGGCCCACCCGCGCGCCGGGCGGGAGCCCCGTCGCCGAGGTCCACACTCCGGACCCGGCGGCGTCGCTCCCGCCCTGCACGGCCCTACCCCCGCCGGCCGGTCCCCCTCTTCCGCGCCGACCTCTCCCGCCCCTCGGCCTGCTTCAGCCGCCACTCGCGGCGCATCTCGGCCCGGAGGCGGACATCGGTCTTCGCCACGATGCGGCGGTTCTCGCGCTGCAGCTTGCGGTAGCTGTCCAGGCGCCGGGCGGCCAGCCGGCCGCCCTCGACCGCGTCGCGCACCGCGCAGTCCGGCTCCGTGCCGTGCGCGCAATCGGGGAAGCGGCACCGCTCGGCCAGCTCCTCGACGTCCGCGAACGTCCGGCTGAGCCCGCCCTCGGCGTCGTACATGCCGACGCCCCGCAGCCCCGGGGTGTCGATCAGCACGCCACCGCCGGGCAGCGGCAGCAGATCGCGGGTCGTGGTGGTGTGCCGGCCCTTGCCGTCGCGGTCGCGGATGGCCTGTACCCGCTGAACGGGCCGCCCGGCGAGGACGTTGGCGAGGGTCGACTTGCCGGCGCCGGACCGGCCCAGCAGCACCGTGGTCCCGCCGGCGAGCGCGGCGGCCAGCGCCTCGACGCCCGCCCCTGTCTCGGCGCTGACGGCCAGCACCCGCACACCCGGCGCCGCGCCTTCGACGTCCGCGACGAGCTGCGCCGCACACGCCTCGTCCGCCACGAGGTCCGCCTTGGTCAGCGCCAGCAGCGGCTGCGCGCCGCTCTCCCAGGCGAGGGAGACGAACCGTTCGACCCGGCCCAGGTCGAGCGGTTCGGCGAGCGACACCGCGATCGCCGCGTGATCGACGTTGGCCGCGAGGATCTGCCCGTCCGACCGTTTCGACGACGCCGACCGCACGAACGCGGTACGGCGCGGCAACAACGCCCGGACGAGACCGTCGAGTTGCGGCCCGACCCGGCCGTTCTCCAGGTCGATGACGGCCCAGTCACCGGTGCACGGCACCCGCAGCGGATCGCCCGTCGCCACCGGCGCGGTATCCACGAGCACGGTCCGCACACCGGCACCGTCCGGCACCACGGCGTCCACCCGGCCCCGGTCCACGCGGATGATGCGGCCGGGGACGAAGCCACGGTCGGCGTACGGCGCGAAGCCGTCCGCGAAGCCGTCGTCCCAGCCGTACGCGGCGAGCGTCGGCGCGGCATCCGGAGTGTGTGCCCCGGGAACGGCGGGGCGGGGCGAGGAGGTGTCCGCGGAGGCCGCGGACGGAGAAGGAGAGGAGGAGAGAGCGGAAGAAAGGAAGGAAGACAAGGAAGGCCCTTCGCACGGGCCCCGGCCGCACGCCCCGGCCCAGGGTGCGGGCAGGCGTGAGGTGACGGCGTACGCCGTCGGTCGTGGGTCAGCCGGTGGCCACGGAGGTGGACGGTATGAGCTTCTGGAGCGGGGCGATGCCCCTCGCAACGGCAGCCATCAGCCGCACCTCCCTCTTCCTCTGCGACGAGGCCCCGTCGGCGCCGTCCGCAACGCCTCGACGGTAGCCCTCCGGCGCCCGCCCGCACCACCGGTTTTCCCCGCGGCCGCTCACCGCGGGCGGGCCGCCCCGACCGGCGCCCCTCACGGCAACTCCCCCCGCCCCTCCGCCCCGCTCTCCCGGAGTGCCTCCAGGGCCAGGGCGCGTTGGTCGGGGTGGGTGTCGGCGCCGGGGAGGGTGAGGACGGTGCGGAACTGTTCGCGGGCCTCGGGGAGGCGGCCGGCGGCGGAGTAGGTGCGGCCCAGGCGGTTGCGGATGTCCATCTCCAGGCGGTCGCGGTGGGGTTCGGTGAGCGGGGAGAGGGTGTGGTGGCGGGCGAGGGCCTGGTGGTGGAGGGCGAGGGCGGCGGGGAGGTTGCCGGCGCCGTGTTCGGCGGAGCCCATGCGGGTCAGGATGATCGCGTGCAGCAGGGTGTCGCCGGAGCGCTGTGCCAGGTCGGCGGCGTGCCGGTAGAGCGCGCGGGCCTCGCCGAAGTGGCCGAGGTCGAGGTGGACGTCGGCGGTGGAGGCGAGGGTTTTGCTGATCATGCGGGGGCGGCCGTTGGCCTCGGCGTGGGTGAGGGCGGCGGTGTAGCAGGCGAGCGCCTGCGCGTGGCGGTGGCGGGTGTGGTGGAGAGCGCCGAGGACGCACAGGCCCATGGCGTTGAGCCAGTTGTCACCCAGGCGGCGGGCGACGGCCAGGGCGGCGGTGAGGTGGACGAGGGCGTGCTCGGGGCGGCCCGCCTGGAGTTCGACGGCGCCCAACCCGCCGAGGGCCCGGGCCTGTTCGTACAGGTCGGGGTGGGTGCCGTCGCGTTGCAGCACCTCGGTGAACCAGGCGCGCCCCTGGTCGTGGCGGCCCTGGTAGAGGTCGGTGATGCCCAGGCAGTTGCGCAGCGCACCGGGCATCCGCGGGTCGCCGCACGCCTCGGCGTGGGTGAGCGCGGTGCGCAGTGCGGCGCGGCACTCGTGGTAGCGGCCCCGGCGGGCGAAGTAGTCGCTGAGCGCTTCGGCGATCCAGCAGGCGTGGTCGGTCTCGCCGAGTGCCGCGGCGTGGGCGACGACGTCGGCGAGTTCACCGCCCGCCGCGTCCAGCCAGTCGTCGGCGTCCTGCCGGCCGGTGAACGGGGCGGCGCCGGGCCGCGGGCCGGTGGGGAAGCCCTCGGGGCCCCAGTCGCTGGTGAGGCGGCCCGCGTCGAGGTAGAGCCGCAGTCCGGCGGTGCGGGCCGCGGCGGACTCGTCGGGGGTCTCCGCGGCGAGACGGCGGGCGTGCGCCCGGACCAGGTCGTGCAGGCGGTAGCGGCCGGGCCCCGGCTGGTGGAGCAGGCCGGCGTCGACCAGGCTCTCCAGCAGGTGTTCGGTCTCCCGGGGCGGCCGGTGCAGCATCGCCGTCGAGGCCAGGACGTCGAACTCGACGGTCGGGGCGAGGCCGAGCGCCCGGAAGCCGCGCCGCTGCTCGGGGGCGAGATGGTCGTACGAGAGCCGGAACGCGGCCTCCACGCTGCGGTCGCCGGCGCGGAGTTCGCCCAGCCGCCGTTCGTCGCCGGTCATCCGCTCCACCAGGGAGGCGAGGGTCCAGGCGGGGCGGGTCTGGAGGCGGGCCCCGGCGATGCGCAGGGCGAGCGGGAGGCCGTCACAGAGGCGGACCAGTTGGCGGATGGCGGCCGGTTCGCGGTCGGCGCGGGCGGCGCCGACGAGGTCGCGGAGGAGGGCCAGTCCGTCGCCGCCGTCCAGCGGTTCGAGGGTGACGCGGCGGTCGGCGTCGAGTCCGGGCAGGCGCCGGCGGCCCGCCACGAGCACCGTGCTGCCGGGCCCGGCGGGCAGCAGCGGCCGTATCTGCTCGGCGTCGCGTACGTCGTCGAGGACGAGGAGCAGCCGCAGGGCGCTGGTCGCGGCGCGCCAGGCGGCGGTCAGGTCGTCGAGGTCCTCGGGGACCTCGCTGCCGGACGCGCCGACCGCGCGCAGCAGCCGCCGCAGCACCCGCTGCGGGGCGAGGGGGCGTGCGCCGGTGCTGTGGGTGCGCAGGTCGATGAAGAGGCAGCCGTCGGGGTGGCGGTGGCGGAGGGTGTGGGCGGTGTGCAGGACGAAGGCGCTCTTGCCGACGCCCGCGACGCCGTCGACGGCGAGGACGGTGACGCCGTCGGACGGCGACTCCTCGGTGAGCAGGGCGTGTTCGGCGTCCCGGCCGATGAGGCGGGTGGGTCCGGCGGGGAGGTCGTCGACGGTGCGGCGGGGGCGCGGCGCCGGTCCGGGCGGGGGTGTGGTGCCGGGTGCGCGGGGGCCGCGGAGCTGTGCGTCGTCGCGGCGGAGCACCGCCTGGTGGGCGCGGCGCAGCTCCTCGCCGGGGTCGACGCCGAGTTCGTCGCGGAGCCGGGTGCGCATCTCCTGGTGGACGGCGAGCGCCGCGGCCTGCCGTCCGGCGCCGTACAGGGCGCGCATCCGCAGTGCGGCCAGCGCCTCGTCGTAGGGGTCGGCGGCGCAGAGCGCGGCGAGGCCGTCGAGGGTTTCGGCGCACCGGCCGAGGTCGACCAGGCAGGCCAGCCGGTCGTGGCGGAGCGCGGGGCGGTGCCGGGCGAGGCGTTGGCGTTCGGCGTGGGCGAAGGGGCCCGGGAGGCCGGTCAGCGGTTCGTCGCCGAAGAGGGCGAGCGCCCGGCCGAAGTGGTCGGCGGCGGTGGCCGGGTCGCCAGCGGCGCGGGCGCGGTGGGCGGCGGCGGTGTGGGCGGCCAGCTCCGTGGTGTCGAGGCGGACGGCGTCGGTGCACAGGCGGTAGCCGCCGCGGTCGCTGCGGATCACCGAGTCCGTGAGCGGGGTGCCCGGCGGGTCGAGGGCCTTGCGCAGCGGATAGACGTAGCTGGGCAGGACCCGGCGGCCGGAGGGCGGTGGCCGGTCGCCCCAGACGTCGTCGAGCAGTTGCTCATGGCTGACGCGGGTGTCCGGCCGCAGCGCCAGGGCGGCCAGTACCGCCCGCCGCCGTACCGGCCCCAACTCCAGCGGTGTGCCGTCGCGCCAGGCACGTACCGGCCCCAGCACCGCGATGCGCCGGCGTGCTTCCCCGTCCGGTCCGAAGTCTCCGTCCACGTCCGTCCCCCTGTCGCCTCCACAGAATTTCATCGGCATTTCAGCGCCCGCCGCAAGGGTGGGCGCGTCACCACCGGCGCCACGGGGACGCGGGGGACACGGGGGACCGACGGGGCATGGGGGAACGGCGATGGCGGGCAGCGGACGCGAGGCAGGGGGCGTGCGCCCGCTGTGGTGCGCCGGGTGCCGCGGCGGCGCGCTCCCGGGTGCCGGCGCACGGGTCACGCCCCCGGACTCCCCGGCTCCCGCGGGCGTACCGCCCGGCGGCGGGCCGCGGTGGCGTACCCGAGCTTTCCGCGGCACGTGCCTCGGCCGTGCCGCCTTCCGACCTGGAGGTCATGTTGAGCGAGCACCGCACGAGCCGACGGAACGTGCTGAAGGCCGTCGGCGGGGTATCCGCCGCGCTGGCGCTGGGCGGGGCGGGGGTCCTGGCGGCCGCGGCTCCCGCCGGTGCGGCGCCGGGCGACGGCGCCGGGCTGCGCGTCGTCGAGCGCGACGAGCACGACGCGCGGATGTGGTTCTACCGCTTCGCGACCGACGCCGTCGCCTGGCAGCCCGCCGTCAACGTCCTGCTGCCGGACGACTACCACACCGGCGAGCGCACCTACCCGGTCCTCTACCTCTTCCACGGCGGCGGCACCGACCAGGACTTCATGACCTGGGACCGGCTCGGCATCCGCCGGCTGACCGCCGGGCGGCCGCTGATCGTCGTGATGCCCGACGGCGGCCACGCCGGCTGGTACTCGAACCCGGTCAACTCCAACACCGGGCCCCGCAACTGGGAGACGTTCCACATGGCCCAGCTGATGCCGTGGGTCGAGGCGAACTTCCGGACGTACGCGGAGTACGACGGCCGGGCCGTCGGCGGGTTCTCGATGGGCGGCTTCGGGGCGCTGAAGTACGCGACGAAGTACCCGGACCGCTTCGCGTCGGTCAGTGCGCACTCGGGTCCGCCGAGCCTCCGCCGCGACCTGGGCGCCGTCGCCAACTGGGCGAACGTCTCCGCCGCCGCGCTGGACCTGGCGGGCGGCACCATCTACGGGGCGCCGCTGTGGGACGAGGCGAAGGTCAGCGCCGACAACCCGATGGAGCACCTGGAGAGCTTCCGCGGCAAGCGGGTCTTCCTGGTCGCCGGGACGAGCCCCAACCCCGTCGACCCGTTCGACCTGCTCAACGAGACCGAGGTCCTCCGCGGCCAGCAGGAGTTCCGGGCCGCGCTGGACGGTGCCGGGATCCGGTACGAGGCGCACGAGGAGCCCGGTGGGCACTTCGTCCGTCCCGCGCGGGCGCAGGACGACATCGACGGGATCGTCGCGCGGCTGCGGAAGGCGTGAGACGGCAGGGGCGGCCGGTCCGGTGGTTCCGGCCGCCCCGTCACCGCTCCGGGGCGGGCGGCGCGGCGGTGAAGTAGCCGCTGGGGGTGGTGCCGAGGGTGCGGCGGAACATCGCGGTGAAGGCGCTCGGGGTGGCGTAGCCGAGGGCGCCGGAGACGGCGGTGACGGGGGTGCCGGCGGCCAGCAGGGTGACCGCGTGGAGCAGCCGGGCCTGCTGGACCCAGCGGGCGGGGCTCATGCCCGTCGCGGCGGTGAAGCGGCGGTGCAGCCCGCGGGGGCTGAGGTGGGCGTGGGCGGCGAGGTCGGCGGTGGACCAGCGCGCGCCCGGGTCGCGGCGGACGGCCGCGCAGACCCCGTCCAGCTGGGCGTCGCCGGGGGCGGGCAGATGGAGTGCGGGGAGCGGTTCCGGGGCGAGCTGGAGGAGGAGCAGCCGCATCAGGGCGCCGTCGCGGCCGTCGGGGTCGTAGGTGACGGGGATGCGGGTGGCCTCGTCGATGAGTTCGCGCAGCAGCGGGGAGACGGGGACCACGGCGGGGTCGGTGGGGAGGTGTCCGGCGGCGGCCGGGTCGATGTAGAGGGTGCGCATCGCGACGGCTCCGGCGCAGGTCATCGCGTGGGTGAGCCCGGCCGGGAGCCAGGCGGCGCGGGTGGCGGGGACGATCCAGGCGCCGTGGGCGGTGGTGACGGTGATCGCGCCGGTGGTGCCGTAGAGGAGTTGGTGGCGGCGGTGGCGGTGGGGCGGGATGTGGTGGCCGTCGGGGAGGTCGCGGGCCATCGCGGCCAGCGGCCGGGGGACGTGCTGGTAGTCGTCCCGGTCCTCGCTCTTGCCGTACACGGTGCCGCTCCTTTCCGCCGCCGTCCCGGCCGGTTCTCGACAGGGGACGGCCGGGGTTCGAAAGTATGCCGTCCGGCGCCGCCCTAGCGTCGGGGGCTGTGAAGCAAACCACTCCTTCTTCCCAGGTCAGCGGCGGTACGACGGGCGGCCTGACGGTGCCGGGCGGCCGGTCGCCGGTGCCGTTGCTGGCGGTCGCCGCCGCCGTCACGGCCGCCAACGTCTATCTCAACCAGCCGCTGCTGGACGCCGTGGCACGCTCGTTCGGCGCGGGTGCCGGGACGCTCGGGGCGCTGCCGACCGTCACCCAGGCGGGGTACGCGGCGGGCATTCTGCTGCTGGTGCCGGCGGGTGACAGCCACGACCGGCGGCGGCTGATCCTCACGCTCGGGTGGGGGTCGGCGGCGGCGCTCGCGGTGTGTGCGGTGGCGCCGTCGGTGTGGTGCCTGCTGGTGGCGGGGTTCGCGCTCGGGGTGCTGTCGCCGGTGCCGCAGCTGCTCACCCCGCTCGCGGTGGCGCTGGCGGACGCGTCGGGCGGTCCGGCGGCCGGGCGCGGCCGGATCGTCGGCACGGTGCAGGGCGGGCTGCTCGTCGGGGTGCTGGCCTCGCGTGCGTACGCCGGGGCGCTGGCGGAGCTGGCGGGGTGGCGGACGGTGTACGCCGTCTCGTGTCTGCTGACGCTGGGGCTGATGGCGGTGTTGCGGCGGGCGCTGCCGCAGCTCCCGGCGGCCGCGCCCGCCACAGGGACCGGCTACCGGGCCACGCTCGCCTCGCTCCCCCGGCTGTGGTGGCGGCCGGTGGTGCGGGTGGTGACGGTGTCGGGTGCGCTGGTGGGGGTGGCGTTCGGCGCGTTCTGGACGACGCTGACGTTCCTGCTGGCGGACGGCCACGGGCTCGACCCGGCGCGCATCGGGCTGTTCGGGCTGGTGGCGGCGGCGAGCGCGGCGGCGTCGCCGTCCGCGGGGCGGCTGGCGGAGCGGTGGGGGCGGCGCGGGGCGACGGCGGCGCTGACCGGTCTGGTGGTCGTCGGGTGGCTGGTGCTGCTGCCGGGGACCGGTTCGCTGTGGTGGGTGATCGCGGGCGTGATCGTGCTGGACGTGGGGGTGTGGGGCGGGCAGGCGGCGACCCAGACGGTGCTGTTCCGCCTCGACGCGGCGGAACACAACCGCCTCAACACCCTCTACTTCACGCTGCGGTTCCTCGGCATCGCGGCCGGGTCGCTCTGCGGTGCGCTGGCCTGGACGGCGGGCGGCTGGCCCGCGGTGGTGGCGACCGGCTGCGCCGCGGCGCTCGCCGGGCTGCTGGTCGGGGTGTTGCCGGTCGGTGCCGCGGACCGGTGAGGGCGCCGCCGGAGCCCGTACGCGTCGGGCTCCGGCGGCGCGCGGGCGTCACGCCGCCGCGCGAGGCGCCTCCGGGTAGAACTCGCGGGGGCGGCCCCGGCCGTCCTTGAGGCGGCCGAGGAGGCCCGCCGGGTACTCCAGGAGCCAGTAGCTGAGCCAGGCGACGGGCAGCGCCGCCGCGAGGACGATCAGCACGGCGAGCGGGAAGCCCGCCTGCTGGGCCGGGAGCAGTCCGGCGCGGTGCAGTTGGAGCATGACCGGCTCGTGCCAGAGGAAGAGGCTGTAGCTGCACAGCCCGAGCGTGGTGAGCCAACGGGCCGTCAGGAAACGGTTCCAGACGGTGCGTCGGCGGATGCGCAGGGTGGCGAAGAGCAGTACCGCCCAGAGTGCGGAGGCCAGCGGGTGGTAGTAGGTGAAGGCCGCGTTCTCCGGGGCGGAGAGCAGTGAGAGGGCGTAGAGCGCGGCGAGGACCGCGGCCGTCAGCGGCAGGGCGACGGCGCGGCGCGGGCGGCCCCGCTCCCCCAGCGCCGTGGTCAGCACCGCGAGCCCCATCCCGGCGGCGAACCCGCCGAACCGCGCCGCCGGGCCGAAGTACACCACCCAGTCGGTGTGCGGAATGCCGAGCCCGTGGTGGGCGACGGCGATCCAGACCCACGGCAGGGCGTACAGCGCCGCGCAGCCCGCCGCGCACACCGCGATCCGGGCGCCGCGCCGCCGCAGCGGACGGCAGGCGCGGACGGCGAGCGGCCCGAGGACGACCAGCACCAGGTAGAAGCAGACCTCCAGGGACAGCGA
Source organism: Streptomyces sp. NPDC029159 (assembly GCF_055564055.1). Taxonomy (NCBI): domain Bacteria; kingdom Bacillati; phylum Actinomycetota; class Actinomycetes; order Kitasatosporales; family Streptomycetaceae; genus Streptomyces; species Streptomyces sp. NPDC029159. Next base: position 429,498 of record NZ_JBVHWT010000002.1, on the reverse strand, counting down.
CCAGCTGGGGCCGAGCGTGTAGAAGATCCGCTGCTGGTCGAAGAGGTGCGTGAAGGTGAGGTGTTCGGCCAGGTCCCGCCAGTCGCCGGGCAGGTCGGGGTTGCGGGTGGCCCAGACGGTGCAGACGGCGAGGACGTACAGCGGCAGGATCCGCACGGCGCGGCGGAAGAGGAAGACCCGGGCGGTGCGGGTGGCGCCCCCGTCGATGGCGGCGCGGGCGTACGAGAGGGTCAGCAGGTACGCGGACATCACGAAGAACAGGTCGATGACCTCGAACGACAGGGCCGCGCCGACCAGCGGCTGGTCGATCGGCGGGTGGCTGCCGGCCGCGTCGTAGCGCCAGTACTGCTGCCAGACGTGGAAGAGGACGGTGCTCAGCGCCGCGAGTCCGCGCAGCCCGTCGAGGTCGGAGGTGCGGGGACGCCCGGTGGCGGCGGTGGCGGTGGTGGTCATCGGCGGGCCACCGCCCGGGAGACGGCGCGCGGGGTGACCCGCCACCGGCGGTCGCCCAGCGCCTCCTTGAGGTGCGACTGGCGGGCCACGATGTTCTTGAAGTGGCTGTAGAGGACGGTCGAGGCGGCGAAGTAGAACCAGAACCACGGGGTGCGGCGGCGGATCTCCGGCACCGCGAGCCGCCGGGCGAAGAGCGCCTGCACCGGCCCCGCGGAGAGCGTCAGCAGCGTGGCGAGGACGCCGACCGGCACCGCCCAGTCCAGGTGGGTGGGGCCGCCCGCGCGCCAGCAGGCGTACAGCAGCACCGGCAGGATCTGGAGGGTCAGCCAGGGCTGCACCTCGCGCCAGCCGAGCAGGACGAACAGGCCGAGCTTCTGGCGGGCGGTGAAGACGGGGGAACGCAGCGCCCGCCACAGGTGCTTGAGGGTGACCTGGAGCCAGCCCTGCGCCCAGCGGCTGCGCTGGTTCCACAGGGCGGTCGTGGTGGTGGGCGCCAGTTCGCGGGAGATCAGGGTGCGGTCGACGGCGAAGCGGGCGCCTTCGCCCAGCGCGCGGAGGGTGGCGTCGATGTCCTCGGTGAGCATCGAGCCGTGCATCCGGGTGCGGGCCAGCAGATCGGTGCGCCAGAAGCCGTTGGAGCCCCCGAAGAGCCCGAAGCCGTAGAGGCGGGCGCGTCCGGGGTGGCTGACCGCGTAGATCGCCTCGAACTCCACCGCGACGAGCCGGGCGATCCGGGAGCTGTCGCCGTTGCGGATCACGCAGTGTCCCTGCACGACGTCGTAGCCGTTGGAGAGCCAGTGCCAGGCGTCGCGGAAGGCGGTGGGTGCCGGGTGGTGGTCGGCGTCGAAGATGCCGACGAACTCGCCGCGCACCCGCGTCACCGCGGCGTTGACGTTCTGCGCCTTGGAGGTGGACCCGGCGACGGGCAGCAGCACCAGCCGGGGGTCGCGCCGGGCGATCTCCCGCAGGGTGTCCTCGACCGGCAGCGGATGCGGGGTGTTGTACGCGAGGACGATCTCCAGCTCGCCCGGGTACTCCAGACGCAGGAACGACTCGACGGTCTCGACCAGCGTCGCCGCCTCGTTGGGCAGATACGCGGCGATGACGGCGCTGGCCGGCGGGTAGGGCGCGCCGGGCTCCGCCGGCCGTGCGGGGGCGTCCAGCGAGAAGAGGCATTCGACGACGATGAGCAGCGCGGACAGCACCAGACCGGCGACGACCACCCAGTACATCGCGGAGCCCAGCTCCCAGCCGAGCGCATGGGTCTGCCGGTAGAGGACGTACGGGACGCCGACACCGAGGAGCAGGGAGAGCGCCGGGGAGAGGGCGGAGAGCGGCGGGCGCAGCAGCGAGCCGAGGGTGCGGCGGGGGCGGCGGTGCTCGGCGCCGCGCATCCAGGCGGCGTGGCGTACGGGCCGCAGATCGCGGTGGCGCAGCGCCTCGGTGGCGGCGTCGGCGGCGCGGCGCGGGCCCCGGTCGGCGTCGGGGCAGGCGGTGAGCGGCAGCCAGCCGATGGCCGGGGTGAGGCGGACGTGTTCGTCGGCGACGACGAAGCGGGTCCCGGCGACGGTGGTGGCGAAGCGCTCCAGTGCGCGGCGGGCGGTGTCCTCGTCGACGCCGGGCAGCAGCATCAGCAGCTGTCCGTCCTCGTCCCAGCCGAAGCGGTCGCAGGCGGCGCCGAGCCGTTCGGCGACCCCGGCGAGGCGTTCGGCGACCTCGCGGCGCACGCGCGGGCCGAGCCGGGTCTCCAGGGCGGCCATCTCGGCGACGGCGACGACGGCGAGCGCGCCGCCGCTGCGGCCGGACTCGGGGCGCCGCAGTTCGCGGTCGAGTTCGGCGCGGAAGTGGCGGTGCGAGTAGAGGCCGGTGCGCGGGTCGAGGAGGAGGTTTTCGACGGGGACGGGGACGCGGCGCAGCTTCGCCTCGATACGGGCGGCGAGTTCGGCCGGGGCCGAGGCTTCGGGGACGCAGTCGTCGGCGCCGTGGCGCAGCACGGCGGCGACGTCCGCGGCACCGACCACGATCAGCGGCAGGGCGCGGCCCGCGGGGGCGGTGCGGAGTTCGCGGACGAGGTCGAGTGCGGGGCGCGGGGCCGGGGCGGGGCCGTCGCCGGGCGGCGCGGCGCCCTCGCCCGGGTCGAGGGCGACGACGGCGTCCGGCGGTGCCTGGCCGACGTGGTGGGCGAGGCCGCCGGGCGGGGCGTGGCGGACGGTGTGGCCGGTGGCGGTCAGGGTGCGGGTGAGCCGGTCGCGGCGCGGCCCGGGGGCGCCGACGAGGAGGACGTGGCCGGTGGTGTGGTGGGTGGGGGCGTCCGGTGGCGCCACGGCCCGGGGGGCGTCGGGCGGGGGCGCGGGGGCGCCGGCCGCGGGCGGGGAGGCGGGTGCGGGGTGCGAAGTGAGCACCGGTGGGGGTCCTTTCTTGCCACGGTCGGGGCCGGGCCGGTGCGGGACCGGGGCGGCGTCCTCGGCGGGGCGTCCGGGTCGCGGGGCCACGTCGACGACGCGCCGGCGGTCCGGCGGGCGGCCCGGTCCGGGTCAACTGCCGTGTTGCTGACGCGCGTTCACGGGGTGGCGCGGCGCATGCGGACGGAGCCGCGGGGCGCCGGGCCGGTGAGGCGGGTCTCACCCGCGGGTTCTCGTCCGGTGGCGCGGTGCGGTGCGGCAGGCGGCCGGGTGTCGCACCACACCCGGCCTGACTGTTGAATACATGACAATCTCGGCGTCGCGGTGACGCCATCGGGGCACGGTACGGCGGGGCGTGGGGCGCCCGCGCACCGCGGCACGCCGCGCGCGGGCGCGGCTCGGCGGAGTTCGCATGTGCAGGTCCCATCCTGATCGGATCGTGGGGGGAGGACCGGATGTGAGACGCCGGGCACCCCTGCGGGCCCCTCGGCACCGCCAGCCTCACGGACCACTGTGACGCGCCACCGTCATCCACGTAACGCTCTTGTGACGTCGGGGTGTTGGCGGGATCGGCGCCCCGGGGGCGCCGTCGCCTGCGACCTGGTTTTCCACCGGTGGACCGTGGCCGGACGCCGTCACCAGGACGCCCGCGGCCGGCAGTCAGGCGGCGAACCCGCCGTCCACCGCTATCGCGGCGCCCGTGATGTACCGGCCGCCGTCGCCCGCCAGGTGGGCCACCGTCGCCGCCACATCCGCCGGCTCCCCGTAGCGGCCGAGTGCGGTCAACCCGGCCTGGAATTGCGCACTCTCGCCGTCCGCGGGGTTCATATCGGTGTCGACGGGACCTGGGTGGACGAGGTTGACGGTGATCCCGCGCGGCCCGAGTTCCCGGGCCAGGGCCTTGGTCAGGCCGATGAGCGCGGCCTTGGCGGTGGCGTAGAGGGAACCGCCGGGGAACGCCACCCGCTCGGCCATACAGCTGCCGATCGAGATGATCCGGCCGCCCTCGGGGAGGTGGGCGGCGGCGATCTGCGTGGCCAGGAACGGAGCCCGGACGTTGGTCATCAGCACCCGGTCCACGTCGGCGAGCGGGATCCCGCCGAAGGGAGCGATCACGCCCACGCCGGCGTTGTTGACGAGTATGTCCAGCCGCCCGAACCGCTCGGCCACGGCGACGACCGAGGCCCGCACCGCCTCCGGATCCGTGCTGTCGGCCCGGACCGCCCAGGCCCGGCCGCCGGCCCGCTCGATCTCCTTGACGACCCGTTCGGCCAGGTCGTCGCGGTTCCGGTAGGTCAGCGCGACCGCGGCACCGTCGGCCGCCAACCGCACCGCGATCGCCGCACCGATGCCCCGGCTGCCGCCGGTCACCAGGGCCGTCTTGCCGGTCAGCGGGCGGACGCCGGGGGCAGGGGCGGATGTCAGGGCCGTCGCGTTCATCGTCATCGTCGTCATCACCTTGTCTCGCGTTCACGTCCGAGCGGTGGCTGCCGCGTTGGCGTCCTTCTCAGGGCCTCCGAGGCTTCCTCCGCGGTACGGCTCGATCGTGCGGGACGGCGGGTGGTCGACACCGGCGGTATCCGGACACCGATGCCTTACGAAGACCGGGAAGACACCCCCTGCACCGGAGGCCCGGCCAGCAACTCTGCGACGAGAGCGCGGACGTATACGTCATCCGTACCGGGCAGCGAGAAGACGACCCGGAAGTAGAGCGGCGCGACGATCCGGTCCAGGACCCGCTCCAGGGACGGGGGCGCCTCGCCGCGCTCCCGTGCCGCGTCGAGGGCGGGGCGGAAGCGTGCGCTGACGCGGTCCAGGCATTCCCGCAGCCCGGCGTGGCGTTCGTCGATGCCGGGGGCGACCTCGGCGCGGAAGAAGGCGATGCCGCCGGGCCGGGACAGCTCCGTCAGGGTCCAGCTCGCGCGGCGCTCCAGGTCGGTGCGGAGATCGCCGGTGAGCGGGGGCGCGCCGGCGTCGTCGCGGTGTCCGGCGACATCGGCGAGGAGTGCGGCGACGGAGCCCCAACGCCGGTAGAGCGTACTGGAGTTGACCCCGGCGCGGCGGGCCACGGCGGGGAGGGTGACCCGGTCGGCGCCGTGCTCGGCCACCAGCGCGACCGCGGCGTCGTGCACGGCGGCACGGACGCGGCCGCTGCGGCCGCCGGGCCGTTTCATCGAGGCGTCAGCGTTCACCCCACCATGCTAAAGCAGAGACTTGTGCGTTAGCGGCAGGCATGCTTACAGTCGCTCTAAAGCAGAGATCTCTGCTTTAGAGCGACGAAAGGATCGCCATGTCCACCGACGAAGCCGCCCTCGCCCTCGGGCACCGCTTCCACCAGGCCCTCACCACCCGTGACTGGGACGGCATCCGGGCCCTGCTGCACCCCGACGCCACCTGGACCCTGCCCGGCGACAACACCGTCTCCGGCACCGCCACCGGCGCCGACGCCGTGGTGGACCGCGCCCGGCTGATCGCCTCGTACGGCCTCGACTTCGCGCTGCAGCACGTCCTGGTCAGCCGGGAGAACGTGGCGCTCTCCCTGCACAACACCGCGCGCCGCGAGGACGCCGTGCTGGACGAGCACCTGGCCACGGTCTGCACGCTCCGCGACGGGCGGATCGCGCGAATCGAGACCTACCTCTCCGACGTCCCCGGGATGAACGCCTTCTTCGTCTGACGGCGCCGGGCCGCACGGTACGTCCCCGCCTCCCGGCCCGCCGCCCGGCTTGCGGCGCGTGGCGGCGCCGGGCAGACAATGGTCCGCGGGGACGAAAGGGACGGACACCGGCGAAGGGGGCAGGTGCCCCCCGTGGTCGCCCCGCCCCGCCGCCCGCCCACCGGACGATCGGAGAGGGCCGTGACCACGACACCACCCCCGCCCGAGCACGGGCCCCCGGACCCGGACGACGCCCAGGGCCCCGGGGAGCCGCCCGGCCGCCCCCCGGCCGGGCGCCCGCCCGAGGGGTATCCGGCCGCGACCGGACGCCCGGTCCGGCCGACCGGCCCCGCCCCCTGGTGGCGCCGGACCGCGAAGCTCGCGCTGCCCGCCGGGATCCTCGCGGCCGGGCTGCTCCTGACCGGCTTCCTCACCCGGCCGTACCAGGGCGCGCCCGCCGCGGCCGAGGCCCGCACCGGTCTGCTGCCGCTGCCGCTGCACGACCCGGGCCCCGACCCGTTCACCGCGTCGGTGGCCCACCGCACCGGTCCGCCGTCGCCGCACGCCGCCCCGCGCCGCCCGCAGACCGTCCGTGACCTGCCCGGATCGCTGCACGGCCTCTACGGCGGCAGGCGCACCACGGCCTCCTGCGACACCGGCCAGCTGATCCGGTACCTGTCGGCCGACCGGCGGCGGACCGCCGCGTTCGCCGACAGCGAGGGCATCGAGGACTCCTCCGTCCCGCAGGCGGTGCGCGCCCTCACCCCCGTCGAGCTGCGCTACGACACCCGGATCACCGCCCACGGCTTCCGCGACGGCGAGGCCACCGACTACCAGGCGGTGATGCAGGCCGGGACCGCCGTCCTCGTCGACGGGCACGGCGTGCCGCGGGTGCGCTGCGCGGGCGGCAATCCGCTGACCCCGCCGATCGAGCTGAAGAAGGCGCCGCCCGCCGAGGGCCGGGCCTGGCCGGGGTACGACCCGGAGCGCACCATCGCGGTACGGCAGACGTCGGCGGAGGTGACGGACTTCGTGCTGGTCGATCCCACCACCGGGCGCCAGTTCGTCCGGCCGGCCGGGACCACCGGGAACGCCGACCGCACGGCGCCGTGAGCGCCGCCCGCCGGGCCCCGGCCGGACGCCGTGCGGACCGGGGGCGGCGGCAGCATGATGGAGGGACCCGAAGTGAGCGTCGGCCGGGCCGGACGGTGAGCAGGTGTCCGGGGGCCGGAAGAGGAGGAAATCCGTGAGCGCTGACGACGAGGGAACGACCACCGAACGGCCGAAGGACCTGTACACCGGCGGCGAGCGGCCGTTCGACGCCGAGGATCTGGTGAGGGCCTCGGGGCGGGAGCCGAGCCCCGAGAGTCTGGAGTGGGCACGGCGCATGATCGAGGAGAAAGGGGCCGCCGCCCTCGAACGCTATCTGCCGTGAGCGGCGGCGACACGGACGTGCTCCGCGTCTCCCGGGCCACTGCGCCCCCGGGAGACGCGGAGCACCGCTGTACGGGGCCGTAAGGGAACACACGGCACCCGAACACCGCTCACACGATCAGCTCTTCTCCCGTGATTCGGCACCGACACGGAGGCATTCCGGGCGTAATGTCCCCCTCGCGGCAATGGGCGTCATTGCACGTCGAGAACAGGAGACCTCCATGTCCATGAGCGGCACCCTCGCACGCGGCAAGAAGTTCGTCACCACAGCGGGCGCGCTGGCTGCAGCCGCCGCACTCTCCACCACGGTGCTCGCCGCGGCCCCGGCCCAGGCGGCCGCCGTGCAGCCGTACGGCAAGGTCCTCTCGGCCACCGGCATGAAGGAGCGCCAGTACCCGAGCACGGACGCCCCCGCCACCGGCTACCAGCGCCAGGGCGCGCAGGTCGGGCTGCGCTGCAAGGTCCGTGCCCAGAACGTCGGCGGGAACGACGTCTGGTACCAGCTGCGCGACCGCGCGAGCTGGGTGTCCGCCAAGTACGTCGCCAACACCGGCCCGGTGCCGTTCTGCAAGGACGTGCAGCACTCCCGGACCGCGGACGGCGTCGCACACCACGACGCCCGGGGCTGACCGCTCCCGCACGGTCGCCCCGGTGCGTGTCCGCGGGCGCCGCGCCGTCCCCCCGGGGCGCGGCGCCCGCGCGGACACGCCCCCGGGTGCGCCCCCCCCCGGGACGCACCCATCGGCCCGGCACCCCGTGGTGCCGGGCCTCGCGCATCCGGGGCGGCACCCGGGACCGGGCTCCCGGGTGCCGCCCCGGACACCGGGCCACCCTCCCCCGCGGGCGGCCCCCGCACGGCCGCCGGCCCGCTCCCCCCGCCGGGCCCGCTTCCGTGCCCCGGTACGTCCGCCCCCCGCGGCCGTCCGGGATCTGGCCGGGCCCTCTCCCCCGTGGCGCATCGGCGAAGGCCCGTACCAAGAGGCTGGCCGCGGCGGGTTGCCGTTCGCTGAACGTTGCGTCAACGCACCTGTGGGGCAGGGGTGTTCGCGGTCAGTCGGCGGGGGTGCCGCCGACGCGCAGGGTGAGGTCACGGGCGGTGCGGGCGACCTCCTCGGCCAGCCGGGCGCGCTGGGCGGCGTCCACCTCGGCCGCCGGGAAGGTCGTCGCCACCCCGGCGATCGGATGGGCCCCGTGGTCGAGGACCGGCGCCGCCACCGACGAGAACCCGGCGGTGACCTCGCCCTCCTCCGTCGCGTAACCGCGCCGCCGCACCTCGACGAGGAGTTGGTGCAGCGCGGACAGCGACCGCGGGCCGGTGCCGGTGCGCTCCACGAAGACCGACGGGTCCGGGAAGAGCGCCCGTACCTGCGCCCGCGCCAGCCGGGCCAGCATCGCCCGGCCGCTGGCGGTCAGATGGGCCGGGAGCCGCACCCCCACCTCGGTCACCAGCGGCGGCCGGCCCAGGGCCCGTTCCTCGATGACGTAGATGACCTCGCGGCCGTGCAGCACCGCGAGATGGGCGCTGTGGCCGGTGCGGTCGACGAGTCCGGCGAGCGGGACGCGGGCCAGCCGGGCCAGCGGCGCCTGGCGGCTGTAGCCGGAGCCGAGTTCGAAGGCGCTGACGCCGAGTCCGTAGCGGCGCTCGTCCGCCAGATGCACCACAAAACCGTCGTGCACGAGCGTGTCGAGGAGGTGGTACGTCGTGGAGCGGGGCAGCCCCACGTCGCGGCTGATGGCGGCGGCCTGGACCGGGCCGACCTGCCGGGCGAGATAGCGCAGTACGGCCAGGACCTGGGCCGCCGCGGGCACGATGGACATGCGGTGACGCTACCGCCGTCTCGGTGCCGAGACTCCCCGGCGGCGGGCAAATGTCTTGGATCCCAGACACAAGAGCTGTGGCGGACATGGCGGAACCCTTGTCGCCCGGTGCTTCATGGAGGCATGAACCACGTTCTCGTTGACGTCGGCCCGCTCAGCGCCGACGATGTCGTTTCCGTCGCCCGCCACGGTGCCCCCGTGGAGATCTCGGCCGCGGCCCAGCAGGAGATCGGCCAGAGCCGCAAGGTGATCGAGGCGCTGGCCGACGACGTCACGCCGCACTACGGCGTCTCCACCGGCTTCGGCGCCCTCGCCACCCGTCACATCCCCACCGAGCTGCGCGCCCAGCTCCAGCGCAGCCTGGTCCGCTCGCACGCCGCGGGCTCCGGCCCCGAGGTGGAGCGCGAGGTGATCCGCGCGCTGATGCTGCTGCGCCTGTCCACCCTCGCCACCGGCCGCACCGGCGTCCGGCCGGAGACGGCGCAGGCGTACGCGTCGCTGCTGAACGCGGGCATCACGCCCGTCGTGCGGGAATACGGTTCGCTCGGCTGCTCCGGCGACCTGGCGCCGCTCGCGCACTGCGCGCTGGCCGTCATGGGCGAGGGCGAGGTCCGCGACGCCACGGGCGAGCTGCGGCCGGCCGGCGAGGCGCTGGCCGCCGCCGGGATCACCCCCGTCGTGCTCCAGGAGAAGGAGGGCCTGGCCCTCATCAACGGCACCGACGGCATGCTGGGCCAGCTCGTCCTCGCCCTGCACGACCTGCGGACGCTGCTGGCCACCGCCGACATCGGCGCGGCGATGAGCGTCGAGGGGCAGCTCGGCACCGACGCGGTGTTCGCCGCCGACCTCCAGGCGCTGCGCCCGCACCCGGGGCAGGCCGACAGCGCCGCCAACCTCCGCGCGGTGCTGGCCGACTCCGCGATCGTGGCGAGCCACCGCGGCCCGGAGTGCACCCGGGTGCAGGACGCGTACTCGCTGCGCTGTTCGCCGCAGGTGCACGGCGCCGCCCGGGACACCGCCGCGCACGCCGCGCTGGTCGCCTCGCGGGAGCTGGCGAGCGCCGTCGACAACCCGGTCGTGACGCCCGACGGGCGGGTGGCGAGCAACGGCAACTTCCACGGTGCGCCGGTCGCCGCGGTCCTCGACTTCCTCGCCATCTCGGTCGCCGATGTCGCCTCGGTCGCCGAGCGCCGCACCGACCGCTTCCTGGACGTGGCGCGCAACCACGGGCTGAACGCGTTCCTCGCCGATGACCCGGGCGTGGACTCCGGCCACATGATCGCGCAGTACACCCAGGCGGCCATCGTCTCGGAGCTGAAGCGCCTCGCCGCGCCCGCGTCGGTCGACTCGATCCCCTCCAGCGCCATGCAGGAGGACCACGTGTCGATGGGCTGGTCCGCCGCGCGCAAGCTGCGCAAGGGCATCGACGGGCTCACCCGGGTCATCGCCGTGGAGCTGCTGACCGCCGCCCGCGCCCTGGACCTGCGCGCCCCGCTGACGCCGTCGCCGGCCACCGCCGCGGTCGTCGCCGGGCTCCGCCGCGACGTCGAAGGCCCGGGCACCGACCGCTACCTGGCCCCCGAGATCGAGGCCGCGGTCCGCTACGTCGCCTCCGGCGAGGCGCTGCGCGCCGCGGAGTCCGTCACCGGCCCGCTGCACTGACCTGCTCCTCCCCCGCTCTCCCCACTGAAAGCACACCGATCCCTCCGCACGGAAAAGGACTCACCATGCACGGTGCACGACCGGTACGGGCCACCCGTGGCACGCAGCTGAGCACGTTGGGCTGGCAGCAGGAAGGCGCCCTGCGCATGCTGCAGAACAACCTGGACCCCGAGGTGGCGGAGCACCCGGACAACCTGGTCGTCTACGGCGGCACCGGTAAGGCCGCCCGCGACTGGCGCTCGTTCGACGCGATGGTCCGCACGCTGAAGACCCTCAAGCAGGACGAGACGATGCTCGTCCAGTCGGGCCGCCCGGTGGGCGTCATGCAGACCCACGAGTGGGCGCCGCGGGTGCTGCTCGCCAACTCCAACCTGGTCGGCGACTGGGCGAACTGGGAGGAGTTCCGCCGCCTGGAGCAGCTGGGCCTGACCATGTACGGCCAGATGACCGCCGGGTCGTGGATCTACATCGGCACCCAGGGCATCCTCCAGGGCACCTACGAGACGTTCGCCGCGGTCGCCGCGAAGAAGTTCCACGGCACGCTGGCCGGGACGATCACCCTCACCGCCGGTCTCGGCGGCATGGGCGGCGCCCAGCCGCTGGCCGTGACGATGAACGACGGCGTCGCGATCTGCATCGACTGCGACCCGCGCGCCATCGAGCGCCGTATCGAGCACCGCTACCTCGACGTGAAGGCCGACAACCCGGCCCATGCGCTCCAGCTGGCCACCGAGGCCCGTGACCAGCGCAAGCCGCTCTCCATCGGTCTGCTGGGCAACGCCGCGGAGCTGCTGCCGCAGATGCTCGCCGAGGGCGCGCCGATCGACATCGTCACCGACCAGACCTCGGCCCACGACCCGCTGTCGTACCTCCCGGTCGGCATCGCCTTCGAGGACATGAAGGACGCCGCCGCGAAGGACCCGGCGGGCTTCACCACCCGCTCGCGCGAGTCGATGGCCCGGCACGTCGAGGCCATGGTCGGCTTCATGGACGCCGGTGCCGAGGTCTTCGACTACGGCAACTCGATCCGCGGCGAGGCGCAGCTGGCCGGTTACGACCGGGCGTTCGCCTTCCCCGGCTTCGTCCCGGCGTACATCCGTCCGCTGTTCTGCGAGGGCAAGGGCCCGTTCCGCTGGGCGGCGCTGTCGGGTGAGGCGTCGGACATCCACAAGACGGACAAGGCAATCCTCGACCTCTTCCCGGAGAACGAGTCGCTGCACCGCTGGATCAAGATGGCCGGCGAGCGGGTCCACTTCCAGGGCCTGCCCGCCCGTATCTGCTGGCTGGGCTACGGCGAGCGCGACAAGGCCGGTGAGCGCTTCAACGACATGGTCGCCTCCGGTGAACTCCAGGCGCCGCTGGCCATCGGCCGTGACCACCTGGACTGCGGTTCGGTCGCCTCGCCGTACCGCGAGACCGAGGCGATGCTCGACGGTTCGGACGCCATCGCGGACTGGCCGCTGCTCAACGCCATGGTGAACGTCGCCTCCGGCGCGTCCTGGGTCTCCCTGCACCACGGCGGCGGCGTCGGCATGGGCCGCTCGCTCCACGCGGGCCAGGTCTGCGTCGCGGACGGTACGCCGCTGGCGGGCGAGAAGGTCCGCCGGGTGCTCACCAACGACCCGGGCATGGGCGTGATCCGCCACGTCGACGCCGGTTACGACATCGCCGAAACCGTCGCCGCCGAGCGCCACGTCCGCGTCCCGATGCGGGAGGACGACGCCTCGGCGTGACCCTCGCGGTCGTCCATGACGCCCGCACGGTGCAGGTTCTCTGCGCCGTGCGGGCGTTACGCGTGCGTCTCCTGGGTGCGCCAGGGCTTCCGGTCGGCGCTCCCGGCGCAGGGGAGCCGACGCTCCCGGCGCCGGAGGGGGCCGGCAAGGGAAAGGGCCCAGCCCCACGCCCCCGACCACGCAAAAGGCCCCGCTCCACGCCTGGCACGTGGAGCGGGGCCCTGGGAAAGCCCGGATGGGGGGCCGAGTGCGGCTACTCGGCGGCGGTGGGCGCGGCGGAGGTGCGGGGCTGCGCCTCCGGGGCGTCCTCGGGCGCGGGCCCGGCGGCTGCGGGCCCGGCCGGGGCCGCGGCGTCCGGGGGCACCGCGCGGGCGGCCTCGCGCGGGCGGAGCCAGACGCGGTGGACGACGGCCAGCAGGGCGAGCCAGACGGCGCCGACGATCAGGGCGACGCGGGTGCTCGCGGAGAAGGCCAGCAGCACCGTCACCGCGGCCATGAAGACGACCGCGATGATCTGCCCGTAGGGCCAGAACGGCGCCGGGTAGTCGAGCGCGGCCTCCTCCTCGGGGCTCATCGAGCGGCGCGCCTTCATCTGCGTCAGCAGGATCATCAGCCAGACCCAGACGGTCGCGAAGGTCGCGATCGAGGAAATGATGAGGAAGATCTTGTCGGGAATCAGGTAATTGAGCAGAACGCCCAGGAGCAGCGCACCGATCATGATGGTGACGGTCATGACCGGCACCCCGCTGCGGGAAAGCTTCCGCATCACCTTCGGCGCCTGGCCGCGCTCAGCCATTCCGTACATGATGCGGCCGGCCGCGAAAATATCGCTGTTGATGGCGGAGAGCGCCGCGACCACCACGACGACGTTCAGCACGGTCGCGGCGGATTTGATGCCGAGGCCGACGAAGATCTGGACGAACGGGCTGCCGTCGGAGCCGACACTCTCCCAGGAATTCAGCGACATGATGACCGCGAGGGTCAGGACGTAGAAGAGGACGATACGGACGGGAATGGAGTTGACCGCGCCCGGAATGGTCTTCTTCGGGTCTTCCGCCTCACCCGCGGTGACGCCGATGATCTCGGTGCCGCCGAAGGCGAACATCACCACGGCGAAGGAGAGGATGAATCCATTCGCGCCCTGGGCGAAGAATCCGCCGTGGGACCAGAGGTTGGAAATTCCGGTATGTGTGCCTCCGCCCCCCTTGAAGCCGATGACCAGCACCACAGCACCGGCGATGATCATCGCGACGATGGCGACGACCTTCACCAGCGACAGCCAGAACTCCATCTCCCCGAAGACCTTGACATGGAAGAGATTGAGCACACCGATGACGAGGATCGCCGCCAGCAACCAGATCCAGCGCGGTACATCGGGGAACCAGAAACCCATGTAGACGCCGAGGGCGGTGATGTCGGCGATACAGACGATGACCATTTCGAAGGCGTACGTCCAGCCGGTGGTGAATCCGGCGAGCGACCCCAGATACCGGGTCGCGTACTCACCGAAGGAGCCCGCGCAAGGGTTGTGCACGGCCATCTCGCCGAGCGAGCGCAGCACCAGGAAAACCGCGGCACCGCCGATGAGATAAGCGAGCAGAACGGCCGGGCCGCCCGCCTGGATCGCCTCGGACGATCCGTAGAAAAGGCCGGTGCCGATGGCGGAACCGAGCGCGATGAAACGAATATGGCGCGACCGCAGGCCCCTGCGCAGTGTCGCTGTTTCGGTGGTCAAAGGATGCCCCTCCTCGGGGAATGGCACGTCCGTCCCTGACATACGGCGCGCGGCCCGGAACCTTCGTCCGCCGGCGCCCCTCGCAAGACCGCAAGAGCGCCTGTATATTCCTGTATAGACAGGCACGTCAAGAGGTGATCCGGTGCAGGAACAGGAGCGCGGGTCGAGCGCATCGCCCGCCGTCGGCCGGGCGTTGGACATCCTCGGCCACCTCGCCACGCGTCCCGGGCCGGTGCGTGCCGCCACGCTCGCCCGCGAGCTGGGAATTCCGTCATCCTCCGCCTACCACATCCTGGCGATCCTGATCGATCGCGGTTTCGTCGTCCATCTCCCGGAGGAGCGGGCGTACGGCCTGGGTGCCGCCGCCCTGGAGCTCGGCGCGGCACACCACCGCCACGAACCCCTCGAACGTCTCGCCCGCCCCGTCGCGGGCGCCCTCGCCCGCAGGCTGGGACACCCCGTGCACCTGGGCGTGCTGCACGGCGCCGAGACGGTCTACCTGCTCAAGGAGCAGCCGCCCGCCCGGCGCCACGACACCGGCCGGACGCTGGTGACCGGCGTCGGCGTGCGCCTGCCGGCCCATCTGACCGCCACCGGCCGGGCGCTGCTCGCACACTGCGCCGAGGCCCAGCTGCGCGCCGCCTTCCCGCGCCCCGGCGCGCTCGTCACCCGGACCGGCCGGGGCCCGCGGTCACTGACCGAGCTGCGCGCGGAGCTGGACCGGGAGCGGGCCCGCGGCTGGTCGGAGGAGTCCGAACTGGTCGCCCCCGGCCTGCGCTCGATCGGCGTGGCCGCCTTCGACCACCTCGGGCGTCCGGTCGCCGCACTCTCCACCACCTGGTGCCGCCACCATCAGCCGCACGACGCGGAGCGGATCCGCGACGCCCTGCTGAGCGCGGCCGCCCGGCTGACCGCCGCCGTCTCCGGCCGCGCGCCGCACCGGCAGGCTTCCTGACCGTACCGTCACCCCCGAACCGGACCGGAAGGGACCCGTCCGGTCAGCGGTGGTCGAAGGTGCCCATCAGGCGGTAGCGCGAGCCGGGATGGAGCAGCCGGGCGACGCTCACCAGCGCCTCGCCCGACCACGTACGGCGCTGGATCAGCAGGCACGGCTCGGACGCCGCCACCCGCAGGATCCGGCACTCGTCCGCCGACGGCAGCACCGCCTCCACCACGTGCTCGCCCTTGCCCAGCGGCGCCACCTCGGACAGGAAGGTGAACGGGGTGCGCCGGGTGAAGTCCTGTTCCAGATAGCCGGGGGCGAAGGCCGGGTTGACGTAGCGGTCCTCCAGCTGGATGGGGACGTCGTCCTCGAAGTGGACCACCTGGGAGTGGAACACCGGGGTGCCCTCGCCGATGCCGAAGCGGGCGCCGGTCTCCTGGCCCGCGGCCTCCTCGCGGACGAAGCGCACCTCGGTGCGGTGGCGGTGGCCGCGCGCGCTCACCTCGTCGGCGATGTTGTGCACCTCGACCAGTGCCGAGCTGCCCTTGTGCAGCGCGACGAAGCTGCCCACGCCCATGACGCGGCGGATCAGCCCCTGGGCGGCCAGCTCGCGCAGCGCGCGGTTGACCGTCATCCGGGACAGGCCCAGCGCCTGGACGAACCCGCTCTCCGACGGCAGGGCGTCGCCCTCGCGCCAGCGGCCGCTCATGATCTGCTCGGTCACCAGGTCCTTGACCCGCTGGTACGCGGGCGCCGCCCCGGACGCGGTCGCCGCGTACCGCCGCGCAAGCTCCGTCGCCTCCGCCGCCACGCCGTTTCCCGCCCTCGTCGTCGTCACTCGTCCCGCTCTGCCCGCTTCTGCCCGTCGGCGCGGGGCCTCGCCGCGCCAAGAAGATTCTAGGGCGTTTGCGCACACCGTCTCGGATCCGAGGCGAACCGGCGCCCGCGCTGGTCCGCCCGGCGCGGCTGCGCTGTCATGGGCCCACCGGGCCGAGCAGTCCCGGTGGGCGAGACGGAGAGGGCGGACGATGACCGTGGACGTGGCGGCGCAGGCGTGGACCGGACGGAGTGACGGGGACGGCGACGACGTACTGCGCTGGCACCACGTGACCGCGCCGCTCACCGGCCCGGACGCGCCCCGGGACGCCGCGTTCGTCGGCTTCCGCAGCGACGAGGGCGTCCGCCGCAACCAGGGGCGGCCGGGTGCGGCCGGCGGCCCCGGGGCGCTGCGCTCCGCCCTCGCCTCGGTGGCGCTGCCCGCGCCGCTGCGCGCCGTGGACGCCGGGGACGTCGTGGTCGGCGACGGCGCGCTGGAGGACGGACAGCGGCGGCTGGGCGAGGCGGTCACCGCGCTGCTCGACGCGGGCGGCCCGGTGGCGGTCCTCGGCGGCGGCCACGAGGTGGCGTACGGCACCTACCTCGGGGTGGCCGGGAGCCGGGCGATGCGGGCCGGGGCGCGGCTCGGGGTGCTCAACCTCGACGCCCACTTCGATCTGCGCGACGCACCGCGGCCCAGCTCCGGCACGCCGTTCCTCCAGATGGCGCGGGACGAGGAGCGCCAGGGGCGGCGCCTCGACTACCGGGTGCTGGGCATCAGCCGGCTGAGCAACACCGAGCGGCTGTTCCGCACCGCGGACCAGCTGGGCGTGAGCTACCTGGAGGACACCGACTGCGGGCTGCTCTCGCTGAACCGGGTGGAGGCGTTCACCGGGGCGTTCCTCGACGCCTGCGACCTCGTCCACCTCAGCATCGACCTCGACGTGCTGCCCGCGGCGGCGGCGCCGGGCGTCAGCGCGCCCGCGGCGTACGGGGTGCCGATGGAGGTCGTGGAGCGGGTCGTCACGGCGGTGGCGGCGAGCGGGAAGCTGGCGGTGGTCGACATCGCGGAGCTGAACCCGGATCTCGACATCGACGCCCGTACCGCCCGTGCCGGCGCCCGGCTGGTGCACCGTGCGCTCACCGGGACGCCGGATGCGCGGGGGCGGCGGCGCTGAGCCACCGACCATCCCGCCGGGCACAGGGCCGTCAGGCCGGCGCCGGCGCCCCCTGCTCCCGGGCGTCGGGCGCCGCGTCCGGTCGGGGCTTGGCCTCGGGCACGGAGTGCGGCGGCCGCGAGGCGGTCAGCGGGGTCTCGCGGGCGGCGGCGACGCGGCGGGTGAACCACACGACCTTGCCGCCGTCGGTGGGGCAGGTGCCCCAGCTGTCGCCGATCGCGGCGACGGCGGCCAACCCGCCGCCCTGTGCGCTGTCCAGCCGCGCCATCCGCGGGCCGCGGTCGGCGACCGAGACGGTCAGATGGCGGCCGCTCCAGCGGACCTCGACGGTGCACTCCACGTCCGGCCCGGCGGTCCGCCGGACGTGGGCCAGCAGTGCGACCAGTCCGCGGCAGGCGGCCGGTATCTCCGCCGCCAGTCGCCAGTGGCGCAGATGCGCGGCGACGATGCGCCGGATCTGCGGCACCCGTTCCGCGGTGACCCGTAGCTCGGCCGCGTAGCGGCGGTGGGCGGTGGCAGTCATGGTCGCGGCTCCTTCACACGGCCCACCCCGGGCGCGAACACGGAGGGTGAGCCGTCGTCACTGACGGGTGAAGGTCATCGTCGCCCGGGTGTCCGACCGCCGCAACCGAAGGGCCGCGCCCTCACGGCAGATGCGGCAGGACGGCGTCCGGGGTCAGCGGCAGGGTGCGCAGGCGGACGCCGAGGGCGTGGTGGACGGCGTTGCCGACCGCCGCGGCGGCGCCGACGATGCCGATCTCGCCGATGCCCTTGCTGCCCATCGGGTTGAGGTGCGGATCGTCCTCGTCGAGCCAGTGCGCCTCGATCGTGTGGACGTCGGCGCAGACCGGGACGTGGTACGAGGCCAGGTCGCGTTCGGCGAAGCCGCCGACGACGGGGTCCATGGTGCTGTGTTCGGTGAGCGCCATGCCGATGCCCATCGTCATCCCGCCGATGAACTGCGAGCGTGCGGTACGGGGGTTGAGGATCCGTCCGGCCGCGAACATGCCGAGCATCCGGCGCACCCGCACCTCGCCGGTGACGGTGTCGACCTGCACCTCGGCGAAGTGCGCGCCGAACGCGTGCCGGGCGTAGGGCGATCCGGCGGCGATCTCCTCCCTGGTGTCCGCCACGACCGCAAGGCCCTCCTCGGGCAGCGGCTGTTGCCGGTTGCTCAGGTCCTCGCGCAGGGTGCGGCACGCCTTGTGGACGGCCCAGCCCCAGGAGCCGGTGCCGGAGGAGCCGCCGGCCAGGAAGGCCTCGGGCAGATCGCTGCGGCCGATCTCGATGCGGATCCGCTCCTCCGGTGCGCCGAGCGCCTCGGCGGCGATCTGTCCGAGGACGGTACGGGCGCCGGTGCCGAGGTCGGTGGCGTTGATCCGGATGCGGAAGCCGCCGTCGGGCTCGGCGAGCGCCTCGGCGGACGAGGGGAAGATCAGCACCGGATAGGTGGCCGCGGCGACGCCGGTGCCCAGCAGCAGATCGCCCTCGCGCCGTACGCCGGGGCGTGGGTCGCGGGGGCGCCAGCCGAAGCGGTCCGCGCCCTCCCGCAGCGCC
Organism: Streptomyces sp. NPDC029159; assembly: GCF_055564055.1. Classification (NCBI taxonomy): domain Bacteria; kingdom Bacillati; phylum Actinomycetota; class Actinomycetes; order Kitasatosporales; family Streptomycetaceae; genus Streptomyces; species Streptomyces sp. NPDC029159. The sequence continues at coordinate 411,111 of NZ_JBVHWT010000002.1, read as the reverse complement.
TGTGCCAGGCCCCGGCTGCTGAACGGGCGGCCGGTGTCCGGTTCGGTCGCCGGTTCGTTGCGCAGCCGCAGTTCGACGGGGTCGAGGTCGAGGAGGACGGCGAGTTCGTCCACCGCCGACTCCAGGGCGTACATGCCGGGTGCCTCGCCCGGGGCGCGCATCCACGACGGGCTCGGCACGTCCAGCGCCACCACGCGGTGCACGGTGCGGCTGTGCGGCGAGGTGTACATCACCCGGGCGGGGACCGCCGCCTGCTCGACGAACTCCTTGACCGTCGAGGTGTGGGTGACCACCTCGTGCGCCAGGGCGGTGAGCACCCCGTCCGCCCCGGCGCCCAGCCGCACCCGCTGGATGGTCGGCGCCCGGTGGCCCACCACGGCCGGCATCTCCCGGCGCGGCAGGGCGAGCGTGACGGGACGGCCGGTGACCTTCGCGGCCATCGCGGCGAGGACCGACTGCGGGCGGAGGGTGCCCTTGGAGCCGAAGCCGCCGCCGATGTGTTCGGCGACGACCGTGACCTCCCGGCGGTCGAGGCCGAACAGCGCGGCGAGGTCGTCGCGCGCCTTGGTGGCGCCCTGGGTGGAGTCGTGGACGGTGAGATGGCTGCCGTTCCACCATGCGGTGGAGGCGTGCGGCTCCATGGGGTGGTTGTGCAGCGCGGTCAGGGTGTACGTGGTGTCGACGGTGACCAGCGCACCGGCGTACGCCGCGTCGAAGTCGCCGCGCTCGCGCGTCCCCGGGTAGCCGCCGTTGACCTCCTTGGGCAGATAGAGGTCGGGGTGGTCCGGGGTGAGGGTGACGTCGTACTCCTCGGCGTCGTAGGTGACGCGGACGGCCTCGGCGGCGGCGCGGGCGGTTTCGAGGCTGTCGGCGACGGCGAGCGCGACGTACCAGCCGCGGTGCGGGACGGCGGGCCCCTGGAGGACGGCGACGGCCGGGTCCTCGGGCTGCTCCAGGCGCGGCGCGTTCTCGTGGGTGAGGACGGCGTGCACACCGGGCAGCGCGAGGGCGTCGGCGGTGTCGATCGCGGTGATCCGGCCGCGGACGACGGTGGCGGGCACCGGCCAGGCGTGGACGCGGTGCGGCGGGGCGTGCTCGGCGGCGTAGCGGGCGGCGCCGGTGACCTTGGCGCGGCCCTCGCGGCGGGCGGTGGCCGCCCCGAGCGGATGGCCGGGTGCCTCCGGGCGAACGGGCTGCGGATCGTGGCTCATGGGCGCGTCCTCACAGGGCGTCGGATGCGGGGCGCCGCGCGGCGGGGCGCCCCGGCGGGTCAGCGGTGGCGGGCGGCGAGCCGGCCCAGGACGGAGACGGTCAGCCGCCGGGCCAGTTCCACCTTGAAGCCGTTGTCGCGCAGCGGGCGGGCGGCGGACAGTTCGGCGTCGGCGGCGCGGCCGAAGGAGTCGGCGGTGGCCGGGGCGCCGCGCAGCGCCTCCTCCGCGGCGGTGGCGCGCCAGGGCCGGTGGGCCAGGCCGCCGTAGGCGAGCGCCGCATGGTGCACCACACCGTCGCGCACCTCCAGCAGCGCGGCGACGGAGACCAGCGCGAAGGCGTACGAGGCGCGGTCGCGGGCCTTGCGGTAGTGCCCGTGGGCCAGCGGCCGCGGCGGGGGCAGCCGTACCGCGGTGATCAGCTCGCCGGGCTCCAGGGCGGTGTCCCGCTCCGGATGGTCGCCCGGCAGCCGGTGGAAGGCGGTGACCGGGACGGTGCGGTCGCCGTCCGGGCCGGTCACCTCGACGGCGGCGTCCAGTGCGGCGAGGGCGACGGCCAGATCGGAGGGGTGGGTGGCGACGCAGTGCGCGGAGTGCCCGAGGACGGCGAGATCGCGGTGGACGCCCTCGACGGCGGGGCAGCCGCTGCCCGGCTGCCGCTTGTTGCACGGTGCGGAGACGTCCTGGAAGTAGAGGCAGCGGGTGCGCTGGAGGAGGTTGCCGCCGGTGGTCGCGGCGTTGCGCAGCTGCCCCGAGGCGCCGGCCAGCAGCGCCTGGGAGAGCACCGGGTAGCGCTCCCGGACGGCGGGCGCGGCGGCGAGATCGCTGTTGCGGACGGTCGCGCCGATGCGCAGTCCGCCGTCGGGCAGCTCCTCGATCCGGTCCAGCGGCAGCCGCCCGACGTCGATGAGGAGATCGGGGGCGGACACCCCGAGCTTCATCAGGTCGACGAGGTTGGTGCCGCCGCCGAGGAACGCGGACCCGCGGTGCGTGGCCCGGGCGCGTACCGCCTCCTCGACGGTGGCCGGGCGCAGATAGGCGAAGGGTTTCACGACGCCGCCCTCCCGCCGTTGACGGAGACGGCGCCGAGGCCGTGGACGGTGTGCGGGACGGGCGGGGCGGCCGGGTGCGCGGTGGCGTCGCCGATCGCCTCGACGATGCGCGGATAGGCGCCGCACCGGCAGAGGTTGCCGCTCATCCGCTCCCGGATCTCCTCGGCGGTCAGCTCCACCGGGGCGCCCGGCTGCGCGGTGTCCGGTGTGACGTGGGAGGGGTGTCCGTCGGCCGCCTCCTGGAGCATCCCGGCCGCCGAACAGAGCTGGCCGGGTGTGCAGTAGCCGCACTGGAACGCGTCCCGTTCGACGAAGGCGCCCTGGAGCGGGTGCAGCCCCTCGGCGTCGGCGAGCCCCTCGACGGTGGTCAGGGCGCTGCCGTCCAGCGTGACGGCGAGCAGCAGACAGCTGTTGGCGCGCCAGCCGTCGACGAGGACGGTGCAGGCGCCGCACTGCCCGTGGTCGCAGCCCTTCTTCGTGCCGGTCAGCCCGAGGTGGTTGCGGAGCGCGTCCAGGGCGGTGGTGCGGTGGTCGAGGGTCAGCCGGTGCGGTACGCCGTTGACGTGCAGGGTGACCGTGGAGCGGGTGGCTCCGGGCGGCGGTCCCGCGGCGTCGGCAGGGGGTGCGGTGGGCTCCACGCGCTCGCCTTTCGGACTGGGCGCCGCGGTGCGCGGGCGCACGCGGCGGGTGGGGTGCGGCTGCGGGACGGTTCGGCGGGGCTCTGCGGCCGGGAGGCGGACCGCTGCTGCCGCCCGCACCGGGCCGGACGTCCCTGCCCGGTGCGGGCCGCGTCCGCCGGTGGCGGGTGCTCTCTGCCTATCAGGCGCGGTGGCCGCCCGCGCGTCGGCGCGGCCGTGCGGCGAGCGGCCTCGCCCGGCCGGTCCGGTGCCGTCCAGGTGACGGTCAGCGGTTCTCCAGCCGGAGCTGGACCTCCTGTTCCTGATCGCCGGCGACGGTGCCGGTGACCCGTACGGCGAAGGCGGGGCGGAGGCTGTCCCGCAGCCGGGCGACGGCCCAGTAGCCGCCCTGGAGGCTGATGGAGACGGGCGCGGTCAGCCGCCGCGGGCGGGGCTCCGCCAGCACGTCGGTGACGTCGAACGTCGAGGTCCACACGGTGGGGTGCGGACCGGCGACGGCGCGCGGTACGTCGTCCGGCGCCCGGTCGCACGCGAAGGAGGTGCGCAGCGCGCTGAAGACGGCGTGCGCGTCCTCCGTCGGGCAGTCGGTGACCTCGACGACGACCTCGGCCTCCGGGTGGTACGCCGCCGCCGGCCGCGGCGGGCCCTCGCTGCCCTGCACCGGGCCCGGCTGTCCCGGCTGGTTCGCCTGCTGCGCGCTGTTCACGGTGGGCCTTCCTCTCAAGGGGCGACATCTCCAGGCTCGCCCGCGCGCCGGGCACATGCGACCGGAGCCGCCCGGCCCGCGCGGCGGACGGGTTCATTCCGCGGCACCCCGGGGACACCTGGTACGGGCGGCCCGCCGGGCACGGAACGGCAGCCGGTGGCCCGCGCACCCCGCGACATCCGCACCGCCCGCACCCCGCCCGGGAGGCACCATGGTCCGGCCACCGCTCGGCGGCCGCTGCGCGCCGGGCTTCGAGGGCGTCCGCACCGCCTTCGAGCGGAACTTCACCGCCCACGGCGACCTCGGCGCGGCCGTCACCGTGCTGCGGGACGGCGCTCCGGTCGTCGACCTGTGGGGCGGGTACGCGGACGCCGCCCGCACCCGCCGCTGGGAGCGGGACACCCTCGTCAACGTCTACTCCACCTCGAAGGGGATGACCGCGCTCTGCGCCCATCTCCTGGTGGACCGCGGCGAGCTGGACCTCGATGCGCCGGTGGCCCGGTACTGGCCGGAGTTCGCCCGGGGCGGCAAGGGCGCGCTGCCGGTGCGCTGGTTGCTGAGCCACCGCGCCGGGCTGATCGCCCCGCGCACCCCGCTGCCGCTGCCCGCCGCGTACGACCACGACCGGGTCTGCGCGGCGCTCGCCGCCACGGAGCCGTGGTGGGAGCCGGGCACCGCCCAGGGCTACCACGCGGTGACGTTCGGCTATCTGGTCGCCGAGGTGGTCCGCCGGATCACCGGCCGCACGGCGGGGGCGTTCCTCCGTACGGAGATCGCCGCACCGCTCGGCGCCCGGGTCCTCCTCGGCACCCCGCCGGCCGAGCACCCGCACTGCGCCGACATGGTCGGCCAACTCGACGCACGGCTCCTCGCCGAGCGCCACCCGGGCTTCCCGCGCCCGCCCCTGACCTCGCTCGGCGCCCACCCGCTGGCCGCCGCGGCCCTGAGCCTGCTCTCCGTGCCCACCGGCGACGTCAACAGCCCCGCCCACCGCACCGCGGAGATCCCGGCGGGCAACGTCCACGCCTCCGCCCACGGCCTGGCCACGGTCTACGCCGCGCTGGGCGGCGGCGCCCTCGTCGGCCCCGGCACCCTGGCCGCCCTGCGCCGCCCCCAGGGCCGCCCCGGCGAACCGGACCTCGCGATGGGCCCCCTGGCGCCCCCCGGCACCGACGTCCGCTGGGGCCTCGGCTACGCCCTCAACACCGAGGGCCGCGCCGGCCCGAACCCCCGCGCCTTCGGCCACGGCGGCGCCGGCGGCTCCTACGCCTTCACCGACCCGGAGAACGGCCTCGCCTACGCCTATGTGATGAACCGCTACGGAGGCGGCACCACCGGGGACGACCCGCGCCATACGGCGCTGGTGGCGGCGGTCTACGAGGCGGTGGGGCGGGCGGGGTGAGCGGGGCGCCGCACCGTACGCGGGCCGGGGGCGCGGCGGGGGCTCGGCCGCAGCGCCGGTTCCCGGTCAGCCCCCGAAGCTGTCCGGGTCCGCCGTCTCCCAGTCGCGGCGCCATGCGGACGGCGGCGCGGTCAGCAGCTGGCCGGGCTCCAGCCAGGTGTACAGCTCCCCGTACGACAGGACGGTGCGCGGGTCCAGCCGGCGGCGCAGTTGGTCCGGGGTGAGTTCAGCGGGGCTCCGTACGCCCATGGAGGCCATGATCTGCAGGGCGCTGCGTACCGTGGCCTCCTGGTAGCGGCGGACCCGCGCGGACTTGTCGGCCACGTCGAGCGCCCGGGTGCGCAGCGGGTCCTGGGTGGTGACGCCGACGGGGCAGGTGTTGGTGTGGCAGCGCTGGGCCTGGATGCACCCGAGGGCGAACATCATGGCGCGGGCCGCGTTGGTGTAGTCGGCGCCCTGGAGCAGCCGTTTGACGAGGTCGGCGCCGGTGGCGACCTTGCCGCTCGCGCCGATCCGGATGCGGTCGCGCAGCCCGGTGCCGACCAGGGCGTTGTGGACGGTGATCAGCCCTTCGGTGAGCGGGGTTCCCAGGTTGTCGGCGTATTCCAGCGGGGCCGCGCCGGTGCCGCCCTCGGCGCCGTCCACGATGACGAAGTCGGGGGTGACGTTCTCCTCCCGCATGGCCTTGCAGACCGCGAGGAATTCCCGCCGGGAGCCGACGCAGAGCTTGAATCCGGTGGGCCTGCCGTCCGCCAACTCCCGCATCCGGGCGAGGAAGCGGACGAGTTCGCGGGGTGTGCCGAAGACCCGGTGGTAGGGCGGCGAGATGACGGTGCGGCCTTCGGGGACGCCGCGCGCCCGGGCGATCTCGGCGTTCACCTTGCCGCCGGGCAGCACTCCGCCGATACCGGGTTTGGCGCCCTGCGACAGCTTCAGCGAGACGCACTTGACCTGCTCGTGCGCCGCGTTCTCGGCGAACTGCCGCTCGTCGAAGCCGCCGTCCGGGGTGCGGCAGCCGAAGTAGCCGGTGCCGATCTCCCAGACCAGGTCAGCGCCGTACCGCAGATGGTGTTCCGACAGCCCGCCCTCGCCGGTGTCATGCGCGAACCCGCCCTGTGCGGCGCCCCGGTTGAGCGCGAGGATCGCGTTCGAGGAGAGCGAGCCGAAGCTCATCGCGGAGACGTTGAGCAGGGCCATGTCGTAGGGGCGGGTGCAGTCCGGCCCCCCGATCCGTACCACCGGCTTCTCCTGCGGTACGGGCTTCGGTGCCATCGACGGGACGAGGAATTCGTATCCGGCGCGGTAGACGTCGCGTTCGGTGCCGAACGCCTCCTCGGCCTCGGTGCCTTTGGCGCGCTGGTAGACGATGCTGCGGACATCGCGGTCGAAGGGACGGCCGTCGTAGTTCCGCTCGATGAAGTACTGCTGCATCTCCGGGCGGATGTACTCCAGCAGATAGCGCAGATGTCCCAGCAGCGGGTAGTTGCGCAGCACCGAGTGCCTGCGCTGCACGAGATCCCCGACCCCGAGCAGCGCGAGCGGCAGGAGCAGCCCGGTCGGCACCCACCACCAGGGCGAGGACACCAGAGCCAGGGTCCCGCACACCAGCGCGGCCAGTACGGACAGGGCGACGCTCATCAGTCTGGACACCCGCCGAGTTAACCGCGTTCCGGGCGGCGGACGGTGCAGCGCCGCTCAGCCTTTCCCCCGGCTTCACCCGCCTGAGGACCGGCGGTGGTACGCGATGGTGACCCGGGCGTGGAACCGTTTCCCGGTGCGAGTGGTCATATACAGGGCGCAGGTGTGCACAAGTGCGCATGTCTGTCATACGCACTCCCGCACACCATGAGTCGTGCACGACCTGACCATGACGCACGTCAACCTGTGCCGCCCAGGCGGCACTTGGGAAACGAAAGGTCTGCCGGATGAAGATTCGCCGCGCCCTGACGGCCGCCGCAGCGGCTGCCGTGTTAGGGCCCGCCACCGTCGTGGCCGCACCCGCCGCCTTCGCGGCGGAGCGGGTGTCCGACACCGGGACCGCCGGAGACTCCGACGGTGCAGGTCAGTCCTGCGCCTTCGAGTCCGACCACTTACAGGCGGCCGTCAAGGGGCTGCCGCACGAACTGGCCGCGGGCGGCGCCTGGAGCACCTTCTCCATGACGCTCACCAACACCACCGCCCAGCCCCTGGCGAAGGTCCAGCCCTTCCTGCAGGTGTCCTCCTCCGAGAACGTCGACCGGCCCTCCATGGAGCTGGAGACCGAGTACCACGACGCCAAGACGGGGAAGTGGAAGACCTTCCACGACGCCGAGCCCGAGGACCTGTTCGGCTCCTTCGCCCTCGCTCCGCACCGCACCCTCACGCTCGAACTGCGCACCCACGCGGTCAAGACCGCCAAGCCCGGCACCGGATACGCGCTCGCCGCGGGCGACTACCGCAACGACGACGGCTCCTGCGGCTCGGCCAAGGAAGCCTGGTACGACTTCACCATCCTCCCCGTGGGCGCGAAGCCCGCGAACGGCGAGGCGGGCGGGAGCGCCGCGTCCGCGCTCCCGCTCACTCTCGCCGGCGGCGCCGCGCTGGCGGTCGGCGCGGGCACAGCCATCGGCATGCGCCGCCGGAAGGGCACGGCAGGTCCGGACACCACGGACACCGCCGCGTAAGCCCCACCGCCGCTCCCCACACCCGACACCCCGAGGACCCACCGCACCGACGCCCCACGGCACCGGCCGCAACAGGCTCCACGAGTCCGAAGACCAGGAAAGAGATCTCCATGAAACTGCGCCGCGCCCTGTCCGTCCCGGCCGCGACGGCCGCCCTGTTCCCCCTGATGCTGGCCGCCGCGCCCGCCTCCCAGGCGGCTCCCGCCGAGAAGCTCCCGACCTGCGGCGAGGTCGGAAAGCCGTACGAAGAACTCTTCGCGACCCGCACGCACGGCATACCCCGGACGGTCGCCACCGGCGGTGACTGGGTGGCCTACACCGCCACCGTCACCAACATCTCGGCGAAGGTGCTGAAGCCGTTCGCACTCAGCGGCAGTGTGAGGAGTTACGTCTACAACGAGGGCGAGATCGACCTGAGCCCGTACGCCGACCTGCAGTACTGGGACACCGCGCACCATGCCTGGAAGACCCTGCGCACGGCCGACGGCGACGCCGCCGGTCCCATCCCCGGCCCGAAGGCGCTGAAGCCCCGCGAGTCGGTCCACATGCAGCTGCGGTTCCGGCTGCACAAGGACCTGCCCCTGGAGCAGAGGTACGACGCGCACACCGGCCTCACCGGCACCTTCACCGACCACTACAACAGCACCGACTGCACCATCAGCGGGGACGCCATCAGCACTTTCAACCCCGTCGAGGGCTGAGACCCACCGGGCGGGCCGCCGCCGTCAGGGCCCGACGGCGGCGGCCCCCGGGGTGGCCCGGCCGTCGTCCGGCAGCACGCCCCCGCTACGCACCGCCCACGCGCCCCTACCCGCAGGAGCGCCCCTCCGGCATTTACCCTCTCCGCCCCCACCGCGCCATAATGGACGGATAAGGCACAGGTTGCCTGGTATGCCACCGATGGGCCCCGCCGTTCGGACCGTGGGGCCACGGAAGGATGTGGGTGGACATGGACCGCGAGGCCGAGACCGTTCACGAGGCGTACTCGTTCGTCTGTCTGCACTGCGGGCACGGATGGGAAGAGCGCTACGAGATCCGGCACACCACCGACCTCTCCGGCCGGCGTCGCGCCGTGTACTACTCCGGAGGGGTCCGCGTCCCCTCCCCGCTGTCCCGGACCGAGTGCCCCGCGTGCAATCTCGGCCCCCTCCGCATCCTGCGTCCCGGGCGGGTGGAATCGGCCCGGATGTTCCTGCCCTGACCTGCGAAGGAGGGCGGGCGCGGCCGCTGCAATCCGGTAACGGCGGGCATTCGAGGTAATTCGCCCGCCGACCGGTGTTTATGCTCAGCTCCGGTGGGGTGGGCCGGGCCGGGCCGACGCCGCCCGTCCCAACCCTCGAACCGCCGGAGCACCCGTTGGCCGTGGACCACCCGAAGCAACCCCTGAGCGCCCGCGTGCTCGCCATGCTCCCCTACGGCGTGATGGCCGTGGTCACCACGGTCGACGTGACCGCCGGGCCCGGGGTCGGGTTCCTTCCCCTCATCTCGCTGGGGCCGGCCTTCGCCGGTCTGGTCGGCGGCTGGCGCCGTACCGCCGTGGTCGGCTCGGCCGCGTTCCTGCTCTGCCTGGGGCTGGGGCTGTACGACGGGCTGTTCGAGGGGCGCCGGGGGCTGCCCGCGCTGCTGTCGGTGGCCGGGGTGACGATCGCCGGTGTGGTGGCCGCGGTGATGCGCCAGCGGCGCGAGGCGGAGCTGGCGAACGTCCGCTCCATCGCGGAGGTCGCCCAGCGGGTCCTGCTGCGGCCGGTCCCGCGCGGCGCCGGACCGCTGCGGATCGCCGTCTCGTACACCTCGGCGGTGGCCGAGGCGCGGATCGGCGGCGATCTGTACGAGGTGGTGACCTCGCCCGGCGGCGTACGGATCATCGTCGGCGACGTCCAGGGCAAGGGGCTGGAGGCGGTGGAGAGCGCCGCGGTGGTGCTGGGCGCTTTCCGGGAGGCGGCGCACGACGAGACGGATCTGACCGCGGTCGGCGCACGGTTGGAGCGGGCACTCGGCCGTCATCTGGGCGGCGAACGGTTCGTGACGGCGGTGCTCGCGGAGATCGGCGACGGGCCGTCCGCGACGCTGCTGAACTTCGGCCACCCGGCGCCGCTGGTGGTGCGCGCCGGGGGCGGGGTGGACTTCGCCGCGCCGCCCGAGCGTGCGCTGCCGCTGGGGCTGGCGGCGTACGGCGGCGGGGAGGGTCCCAAACCGCACACGGTGCCGTTCGTCGCCGGGGACCAGCTGCTCTTCTACACCGACGGGGTCACCGAGGCGCGGGACGGCGGGGGCCGGTTCTATCCGCTCGACGCGCGCGCGAGGCTGCTGAAGGAGGACGACCCGGAGGAGGCGTTGCGGGCGGTCCGTGAGGATGTCGTCGCGCACGCCGAGGGGCCGCTCCACGACGATGCGGCGATGCTGCTGGTCCGCTACCGGGAGGCGCCCGGCCGGGACCGCTGACGGTCAGCGGCGGCGCGGGCGCCGGTGGTGACGGCGCGGCAGCCGGCCGCGGATCTCCTCGGGCGGCAGGAAGCGCGCCCACCGCTCCGGGTACTCGGCGGGCGGCAGCGGCTCGTCCGGATCGTCCGCCCCGTCATCGTCGTCATCGTCATCGTCCTCGTCATCGGCGTGGCCCTCGGCGGTGGCCCCCTGTGCCGCGGCCGCCTCCGCCGCCCGGCGTTCCTTCTCGGCGCGGGCCGCGGCCGTGGCCACCGAGGGCCAGACGCGGTCGATGGCGGCGTTCATCGCGGCGCCGACGAGGACCGCGAACGCCGAGACGCCGATCCACAGCAGCACCGCGACCGGCGCCGCCAGCGACCCGTAGATCGTCGGGCCCTCGACCGTCGCGGTGAGGTAGATCCGCAGCAGGAAGCTGCCCAGCACCCACATCGCGAGGGCCACCACCGCGCCCGGGATGTCCTCCGGCCAGGGCGAGCGGACCGGCACCGACACGTGGTAGAGCGTGGTGAGGAAGGCCACCGACAGCAGCAGGACGACCGGCCAGTACAGCGCCCGGATGACGTCCGCGCCCGCCGGGAGCCACTGCACCAGGGTGTCCGGGCCCACCACCATCAGCGGCAGCGCGACGACGCCGACGAGCAGCGCGACGAGGTAGAGCAGGAACGCCAGCAGCCGGGTGCGGACCATGCCGCGGCGGCCGTCCAGCCCGTACATGATCGTGATGGTGTCGACGAAGACGTTCACCGCGCGCGAGCCGGACCACAGGGCGAGGGCGAAGCCGAGGGAGATGACGTCCGGGCGGCGGCCGGTGAAGATGTCGTCGAGCAGCGGCCGGGCGATCTCGTTGACGCCCTGGTGGGAGAGGACGGCGGAGGAGGCGTGGAGGATCTGCTCGCGGACGCCGTCGATGGTGTCCCGGCCGATCCACGGCTCCATGTAGCCGAGCAGACCGATGAGGCCGAGGAGCAGCGGGGGCAGCGACAGCAGGCAGAAGAAGGCCGCCTCGGCGGCGAGTCCGGTGACCCGGTACGTCATGCAGCTGTGGACGACGTCCTTGAGGAGAAGCCAGCCGAGCCGCCGCTTGGAGACATTGCGGTACAGGACCCTGGCCCTGGTCAGACGGCCCTCGGGCCGCTCGGTCGGTTCGTTCTCCGGCTGCACCCGCCCACCGTATCCGGGCGGTGGACGCACGGCCGTGGAGCCCTGGCGGGTCCCGCCCGCTCTCAGGTCCGGACGCCGGGCGGCCCGCCGCGGCGTTCGCGCAGCGCCGCCTCGATGACCACGTACAACTCCTCGTCCGGGACGTCGGGCCGGAAGCCGACGAGCACGCCCCGGGCCTCGTAGTAGTGGATCGCGCGGTGGGCGGCGCCGACGCCGCCGGCCACCGTCCGCAGATGCACCATCAGATCGGCGCAGGCCAGCGCCGGGGGCGGGCCGCCCGCCGCGGTGAAGCGGGCGAGCAGGGCGGGCGTGGCGTCGACGACGTAACCGGCGGCCGGCGGGTGCGGCGCCGCCGGGATGTCGGCGGCGGCGCGGCGCGGGACGCGGTAGTGGGCGGCCAGCCGGTCGGCGCGCGCCGCGCGCAGCGGGCCGTCGGCGCCGAGCACCACGACGCACGGGGCCGCGGCGTGGCCGGCAACGTTCATGGCGATCTCCCTCCCGCACCGGCGGGTGTGGCCCCACCGCGCCGGCGTCCGGCGCGGCCCTTCCCGTTCCGCGGCCCTCGGGCGTGTCCGCAACGCCTCGCCGCGCGGAGTGGCGTGACGTTTCTGCAACGGTCCCGCACCCGCCGCGCCACGCCGTTCGGGGACGGTGTCCCACCGGCCGCCGGAAACACGTTCCCCGGGAACATCGGAGGTCACAATGGTTGCGCTCCGTTGCACCGGTCGGTGCAATGGGCTCTCCCGTTGCGGCCTGCTCCGCAGGTCGTCAGCCGTCCGGCGGCACCACGGCCCGGACGGGAGGACCGGCACCACGGAGAGTTGCGTGAGCGAGAGAACGACCGACGGCGACGCGGGCGCCCCCGACACCCGCGCCACCGCGCGCCGCCTCGCCGCGCTCCGGGAGGCGACGCTCTCCGGCGACGGCACCGAGGCGCCGCGGGCCGTCATCGACGCGTCCTGGCGCCGGGTCCGCGGCTGCGGGGTGGACCCCGACCGCGACCGGCGCGAACGTCCGCTGAACGTCGCCGAGTTGGAGCACCGCAAGGCCACCTCGCCGCTGTCCGCGGTGCTGCCGGTGCTGCACGAGGCGCTGCTGCCCGCCGCCAAGGCCGCGCAGCAGATCATGGTCGTCACCGACGCCGACGGGCTGGTCCTGTGGCTGGAGGGGAGCGCGCCGATCCGGCGGATGGCCGACCGGCACGGCTTCGACAAGGGCGCGGACTGGACGGAGCCGGTCGTCGGCACCAACGCCATCGGCACCGCGCTGGTGGCCCGGCGCCCCGTCCTGGTGCACAGCGCGGAGCACTTCGTCCGCTCGCACCACCAGTGGACGTGCGCCGCCGCACCGCTGCACGATCCGCGCGACGGGCGGCTGCTGGGCACCCTCGACGTCAGCGGGCCCGCGCACGGGTTCCATCCGGCGACGCTCGCGCTGGTGTCGGCCGTGGCGAAGCTGGCCGAGGGGGAGCTGCGGGAGCGTCACCACGCGTCGGTGGAGCGGCTGCGGTCCACGGCGGCGCCGGTGCTGGCACGGATCGGCGGGCGGGCGCTGGCCGTCGACCCGGACGGCTGGGTCGCGGGGGCGGTGGGGCTGGCGCCGCCGGACCGGGTGGCGCTGCCGAAGGCGCCGGAGCCGGGGCCGCTGTGGCTGCCGCGGCACGGCCGGTGCGCGCTGGAGCCGCTGCCGGGCGGCTGGCTGATCCGCATCGGCGGGGAGCGGGCGCCGCAGCCGCGCCGGGCGCTGCTCGACCTCGCCGAGCCCGGCCGCGCCGCGCTCACCGTCAGCGGTCCGGCGGGCAACTGGACGCACGAGCTGAGCCCCCGCCACGCCGAGCTGCTGTTCCTGCTGGCCACCCACCCCGCGGGGCGGACCGCCGCGGAGCTGGCCCGGGACCTCTTCGGCGACGGCGGCCGCACGGTCACCGTCCGCGCGGAGCTCTCCCGCCTCCGCCGCCACCTCGCCGGGCTGCTGGCCCACCGCCCGTACCGCTTCGCCGACGGCATCGTCCCGGAGCTGCGGCTGCCCACGGACCCGGGGCAGTTGCTGCCGCACTCGGTGGCTCCGGGGGTACGGGCGGCCCGGGGGGATCGGAACTCCTGACGAAACGGTCTCCGGGGTGATGGGGGCCGCTTCGGAGCTGATGGGGGCCGCTTCGGATCAGCGGTCCGAAGCGAGCCGTCCGAAGCGGTCCCACCGCCTCGAACCCTTCCGTCAAGCGCTTTCAGGGCCCGTCCGCCGGGGCGGGCGGTGGGCCGGCGCCCAGCAGCGTGAGGAAGGCGGAGGCGGCGGGCGAGGGCGGGAACCGGCCCCAGATCAGGCGCTCCACCCGTACGGGCCCACTCGTGACCGGTACGGTCCGCAGGCCGTGGAGTTCGGCGGCGAACATCGCGGGCAGCAGGGCGATGCCCAGCCCGTGACGGACCATGGGGGCCATGAGTTCGACCCCGGACACCTCGAAGGCGACCTCGCGCCGCAGCCCCAGCGCCGCGAACGCCCGGTCCGACTGGGCGCGGGCGGCGCTGCCGTCGGCGAAGTCCACGAACACCTCCTCGGCAAGGCGGCGGATGTCCACCTCGCCCCGTGTGGCCAGGGGATGGTCCGGGGCGACCACGGCGACGTGCTGCGTATGGGCGAGTTCCCGGTCGTGGACGCCCTGCGGCAGAAATCCGGGCTGTACGCCGAGGAGCGCCACGTCCAGCTGTCCGTCGCGCACCCGCTCGACGAGCTGCTCGCTGGAGCCGGCCCGCAGGCTGATCCGCACCCGCGGGTGGCGCAGGCGGTAGTCCCGCAGCACCGCCGGGAGATCCACCGACGCCACGGCGGGGATCGACCCCACGGTCAGCGTGCCCCGTATCTCGCCGGTGGCCGCCGCCACGTCCGCGCGGGCCCGTTCGGCCGCTTCCAGAGCCCGGCGGGCGGCTGGCAGGAACGCCTCGCCGGCCGCGGTCAGCCGCACCCGACGACTGGTCCGCTCGAACAGCCGGGCCCCCAGTTCCTTCTCCAACCGAGCCACCTGGTGGCTGAGCGCGGACTGGACGACATGGCATCGCTCGGCGGCGCGGGTGAAGCCCCCGGTCTCCGCCACCGCGATGACGTAACGCATCTGCTGGAGGTCCATCGACCCATGATCGAACACGATGGATACCGATGACCAGCATGTGTTGGACCGATGGATGCCTGCTCACCGATGCTGAAGGCGACGGCGGCCACAGCGGCCGGTCCGCGGCCCGGACCGGTGAGTGCGGGGCCGCCGTCCCCTACCGGCGCCCGGGCGCCCCGACCCAGTGGAGACAGCTGTGCGCGTGATCGCTTTCGACCATCTCGTCCTCAACGTCGCCGACATCGAGCGCTCGCTCGACTTCTACACCGGCCCGCTGGGGCTGGAGCCGGTGCGGGTGGCGGAGTGGCGGGCCGGCACGGCACCCTTCCCGTCCGTGCGGGTGAGCCCGACCACGATCATCGACCTCGTGGAGGCGTCCGACGAGCGGCCGCAGGGCTCCAACGTCGACCACATCTGCCTGGTGGTCGAACCGCTCGACTGGCAGCAGGTCATCGATTCCGGCGTCTTCACCGTGCTGGACGGCCCCGACGAACGCTACGGCGCCCGGGGCACCGCCGTCTCCGTCTACGTACAGGACCCGGACGGCAACACCGTGGAGCTGCGCTGGTACCCGCAGGACGCCTGAGTTCGCCATGGCGCCCCGTCAGGTGTCCCTCAGGAACCCTTCCTGTATCCCTCAGGAAGGGTTCCTGAGGGAGGCGCGAGGCCGGCGCCTGGCCTGGCGCCTGCTTCACGCACAGGAACCCTTCCTGAAGGAAACCCGCCCAGCCGAACCCCACGCGCAGGAACCCTCCCTGAAGAAAACCCCGCCGCCCCGGGGTGCCCCCTCCCCCGATCGCCCCTCCCCGATCGCCCGCCCCGCCTCGCGCGCCTACGGTGCCGGGAGCGGAGGCGCGCGACGCGGGGCGGGTGGTGGAGGGAGTGCGATGAGCCTGATGGCGGGGTGGCCGGAGCGGCGCCCGGAGCCGGCGGCCCGGCGGCAGCGGCCCTGGGGTGCGCTGGCGCTGCTCGCGCTGACGGGGATCTTCCTGATCCGTACGGGGCTGCCGGACCGGCCGGGCGGCCCGCCGCGGCCCGGCCCCACCCACGCCGCGCCCGCCGCCCCCGCTCCGGCCGCACCGCCGTTACCGCGGTCCGTCCCCGACCGGGTGGTGATCCCGGCGCTCCAGGTGTCCGCCCCGGTGATCGCCCGCGGGCTGGACGCGCACGGGGCGATCGAGGCGCCGCCCTCCGCCGACACCCGCGTCACCGGCTGGTACCGGGACGCCCCGACCCCCGGCGAACGCGGCACCGCCGTCCTCGTCGGGCACGTCGACAGCTACACCGGCCCCGCGGTCTTCTACGGTCTGGGCGGGCTGAAGCGGGGCGCCACCGTCGAGGTGCGCCGCCGCGACGGCCGCCGCGCGGTCTTCGCCGTCTACTCCGTGCGGACCTTCGCCAAGGACCGCTTCCCCGCCGAGCAGGTCTACGGTTCGACGGGCCGCCCCGAACTGCGGCTGCTGACCTGCGGCGGCAGCTACCACGCGGGCTCCGGGTACGCCGGCAACGTCGTCGTCTTCGCCCGGCTCGTCACCCCCCGGGGCGGGCATCCGGCGGCCGGGGCGCCGTGATTGGCTGCCGCCATGAGCAGCCGCACCGTCACCACCTGGTATCTCGAACAGACCGCGCCGGGCGATCTGGCGCCCGCCGCCGAGCCGCCCGCCGCGCAAGGCGTCCGTATCGTCCGGGCCGAGCGCCCGCTGCCGGAGTTCAGCCGGTTCCTCTACTCCGCCGTCGGCGGCGACATCCTGTGGATCGACCGGCTGGGGTGGCCGTACGCGCGGTGGGCGGAGTACCTGTCGCAGCCGGGCGTGGAGACCTGGGTGGCGTACGTGCACGGGACGCCGGCGGGCTTCATCGAGCTGGACGGGACGGTCGACGGTGTCACCGAGATCGCCTACTTCGGGCTGGTACCGGCGTTCCGGGGGCAGGGCGTCGGCGGCCATCTGCTGTCGTTCGGCACCGCGCGGGCGTGGGATCTGGGCGAGCGGTACGAGGGGCGGCCGCCGACGCGGCGGGTGTGGGTGCACACCTGCAGCAAGGACGGGCGCCATGCGCTGCGCAACTACGAGCGGCGGGGGTTCCGGCTGTACGACACCACGGTCGAGCAGGAGGCCGTGGCCGAGACGCCGGGGCCGTGGCCGGGCGCCGGGGACACCACGCTGCCCGCCTGGGAGGGCGCGCCCCGTCCGGTGTGACGGGCCGCCGCGTACCGGGGCGCGCCGCCGTCCGCGTGCCCCGGTACGGCGCCTCCGTAAGGCACGATGACCACGTGACCAAGACCACAGCATCTCGCGATCCGGGACTACGTTGTCCAAATTTCGGACAATGGTGGACTGTCGCGAGAACGGCGTGCCACGCTGCGGTCATGTCTCGAACAGGAATTGCGTTGGTGAGCCGACTCCACGTCGACCTCGGCCGCCTTTCCAGCGCGATCTGTCCGGCGCGCTGACGCTGCATCGGCCAGGGGCCATCGCCCCGGCAGCACCGCCGGCCCCACCGCACTTCCCCGCACCCGCCGTCCCCATCGTCGCGGACGCCCCGAGACCTTCTCCCCTCCCCCTTTCACGACGCGCCGCCGCGCGCCGCTCCACCGCGTGTCCGCGCAGGTCACCGCGGGTTTTCCCGTGCCCTCCCGCCTCCCTTGAGTCGCCCCGAAGGACGTACACCCATGGCCGCCACCCCGGAACGCCCCGCAGCTGCCACGACCCGCCGCAAGGCCGGACGCCACCGCGGCGAGGGTCAGTGGGCCGCCGGTCACTTCACCCCGCTCAACGGCAACGAGCAGTTCAAGAAGGACGACGACGGTCTCAATGTGCGGACACGCATTGAGACGATCTACGCCCGGCGCGGTTTCGACTCCATCGACCCCAACGACCTGCGCGGGCGGATGCGTTGGTGGGGCCTCTACACCCAGCGCCGCCCCGGGATCGACGGCGGCAAGACCGCGGTGCTGGAGCCGGAGGAGCTGGACGACGAGTTCTTCATGCTGCGGGTCCGCATCGACGGCGGACGGCTGACCACCGATCAGCTGCGGGTCATCGGCGAGGTCTCCCAGGAGTTCGCGCGCGGCACCGCCGACATCACCGACCGGCAGAACGTCCAGTTCCACTGGATCCGCATCGAGGACGTCCCGGAGATCTGGCGCCGCCTGGAGGGCGTGGGCCTGTCCACCACCGAGGCGTGCGGCGACACCCCGCGCGCCATCCTCGGCTCGCCGGTCGCCGGGATCGCCGAGGACGAGATCATCGACGGCACGCCGGTCATCGAGGAGATCCACCGCCGGATCGTCGGCAACCCCGCATTCTCCAACCTCCCCCGGAAGTTCAAGACCGCGGTCTCCGGCTCCCCGCTGCTGGACGTCGCCCACGAGATCAACGACATCTCGCTGGTCGGCGTCGTCCACCCGGAGCTGGGCCCCGGCTTCGACGTCTGGGTCGGCGGCGGGCTCTCCACCAACCCCAAGCTCGGCGTACGGCTCGGCGCCTGGGTCTCGGCGGAGGAGGCGGCCGAGGTCCACGAGGGCGTCCTCACGATCTTCCGCGACCACGGCTACCGCCGGCTGCGCACCCGCGCCCGGCTGAAGTTCCTCGTCGCCGACTGGGGCCCGGAGAAGTTCCGCCAGGTCCTGGAGGACGAGTACCTGGGCCGCAAGCTGCACGACGGTCCGGCCCCCGCCGAGCCCGCGCAGCGCTGGCGCGACCACGTCGGGGTGCACCGCCAGAAGGACGGCCGGTTCTACGTCGGCTTCGCCCCGCGCGTCGGCCGGGTGGACGGCACCACCCTCACCAAGATCGCCGAGGTGGCCGCGGCCCACGGCTCGGGCCGGGTACGCACCACCGCCGAACAGAAGATGCTCGTCCTCGACGTCACCGAAGACCGCGTCGACTCGCTGGTCGCCGCCCTGGAGGCGCTGGACCTGCGGGTGACGCCGTCACCGTTCCGCCGCGGGACGATGGCCTGCACCGGTATCGAGTTCTGCAAACTCGCCATCGTCGAGACCAAGGGCCGCGGCGCGTCCCTCATCGACGAACTGGAGCGCCGCCTGCCGGACTTCGACGAGCCGGTCACCATCAACCTCAACGGCTGCCCCAACGCCTGCGCCCGTATCCAGGTCGCGGACATCGGCCTCAAGGGCCAGCTGATGCTGGACGGCAACGGCGAGCAGGTCGAGGGCTACCAGGTGCACCTGGGCGGCGCGCTCGGTCTGGAGGCGGGCTTCGGCCGCAAGGTGCGCGGGCTGAAGGTCACCGCCGCCGAACTCCCCGACTACATCGAGCGGGTGCTCACCGCCTTCACCGAGCAGCGCACCGAGGGCGAGCGGTTCGCCCAGTGGGTGGGCCGTGCGGAAGAGGGTGCGCTGAAGTGAGCGAACGCGCCGCGCCGTTCCACTGCCCGTACTGCGGTGACGAGGACCTGCGCCCCTCCGAGACGCCCTCGGAGCGGGGCACCGGTGCCGCCTGGGAGTGCCGCGCCTGCAACCGCGCCTTCCGGCTGAAGTTCCTCGGCCTGCTCTCGCAGGGGCTCACCGCCCCGTCCCCGTCCGACGGCTCCGCCGGAGGTGCCCCGTGACCACCGCGTCCGAACTCCCGCAACTGGCCGAGCGCGCGGGCCGCGAACTGGAGGAGGCCGATCCGCTCGACATCCTCCGGTGGGCGGCCGAGACCTTCGGGCCGCGCTTCTGCGTCACCTCCTCGATGGAGGACGCGGTCGTCGCCCACCTCGCCTCGCGCGTCGCGCCCGGTGTGGACGTCGTCTTCCTCGACACCGGCTACCACTTCCCCGAGACCCTCGGCACCCGCGACGCCGTCGCCGCGGTGCTGGACGTCAACGTCCTCACCCTCACGCCCCGGCGGACGGTGGCCGAGCAGGACGCCGAGCACGGGCCGAAGCTGCACGACCGCGACCCGGACCTGTGCTGCGCGCTGCGGAAGGTCGAGCCGCTGGAAGAAGGGCTCGCCGGGTACGACGCCTGGGCCACCGGGCTGCGCCGCGACGAGTCGCCGACCCGCGCCCACACCCCCGTCGTCGGCTGGGACGCCCGCCGCGGCAAGGTGAAGGTCTCGCCGATCGCCCGCTGGACACAGGCGGACGTCGACGCGTACGTCGCCGAGCACGGCGTGCTCACCAACCCGCTGCTCCAGGACGGCTACGCCTCCGTCGGCTGCGCCCCGTGCACCCGCCGGGTCCTCGCCGGTGAGGACGCGCGGGCCGGGCGCTGGGCCGGCAGCAACAAGACCGAGTGCGGACTGCACGGATGACGAACCCACCAACCGCGCCCGCCGCAGCGGAAGTTGAGGAGATACCCATGACCGGCGCCACCGTGTGGCTGACGGGCCTGCCGAGCGCCGGCAAGACCACCATCGCCCGTGCCCTCGCCGACCGGCTGCGCACCGAGGGCCGCCGGGTCGAGGTCCTCGACGGCGACGAGATCCGCACCTTCCTCTCCGCCGGCCTCGGCTTCACCCGCGCCGACCGCGACACCAACGTCCAGCGGATCGGCTTCGTCGCCGAACTCCTCGCCCGCAACGGCGTCACCACGCTGGTACCGGTCATCGCCCCGTACGCCGGCTCCCGCGCGGCGGTCCGCGAACGCCACCGGGCCGAGGGCACCCCGTATCTGGAGGTGCACGTCGCCACCCCCGTCGAGGTCTGCTCCGAGCGGGACGTCAAGGGGCTCTACGCCAAGCAGGCGGCCGGTGAGATCTCCGGGCTGACCGGCGTCGACGACCCGTACGAGCAGCCCGAGGCGCCCGATCTGCGGATCGCCTCGCACACCCAGACCGTGCCGGAGTCCGCGGCCGCGCTGCACGCGCTGCTCACCGAACGGGGCCTGGTGTGAGCGCCCCCGAGCCCGCCGTGGCGCCGCCGCCCCGGGCCGGGACGCACGGCGAAGGACAGCCCGACGAAAGGGGCAGCATGACCACGACCACCACCGCTGCCGCCGGGAGCACCGGCGACACCGGCCCGTACGCGCTGTCGCACCTGGACGCCCTGGAGTCGGAGGCGGTCCACATCTTCCGCGAGGTGGCGGGCGAGTTCGAGCGGCCGGTGATCCTCTTCTCCGGCGGCAAGGACTCCATCGTCATGCTGCACCTGGCGCTGAAGGCGTTCGCCCCCGCGCCGGTGCCGTTCGCCCTGCTGCACGTGGACACCGGGCACAACTTCCCCGAGGTCATCGACTACCGCGACCGGGTGGTCGCCGAACACCGGCTGCGGCTGCACATCGCCGCCGTCCAGGACTACATCGACCGCGGTGAGCTGCGCGAACGCCCCGACGGACTGCGCAACCCGCTGCAGACCGTGCCACTGCTCGACGGCATCGCCCAGGGCCGCTTCGACGCGGTCTTCGGCGGTGGCCGGCGCGACGAGGAGAAGGCCCGCGCCAAGGAGCGGGTCTTCTCGCTGCGCGACGAGTTCGGCGGCTGGGACCCGCGCCGGCAGCGCCCCGAGCTGTGGCAGCTCTACAACGGCCGCCACTCCCCCGGCGAACATGTCCGCGTCTTCCCGCTGTCCAACTGGACCGAGCTGGACGTGTGGCAGTACATCGGCCGCGAGAAGATCGAACTGCCCGCCATCTACTACGCGCACGAGCGGGAGGTCTTCTCCCGCAACGGCATGTGGCTCTCGCCCGGCGGATGGGGCGGCCTCAAGGACGGCGAGTGCCTGGAGACGCGGACGGTGCGCTACCGCACCGTCGGCGACATGTCCTGCACCGGCGCCGTCGACTCCGACGCCGCCACCATCGAGGCGGTCATCGCCGAGATCGCCGCCTCCCGCCTCACCGAGCGGGGCGCGACGCGGGCCGACGACAAGATGTCCGAGGCCGCCATGGAGGACCGCAAGCGCGAGGGGTACTTCTAGCCATGAGCACTGTTGTTGAGCACGAAACCGCCTCGCTGCTGCGGTTCGCCACCGCCGGAAGCGTCGACGACGGCAAGTCCACGCTGGTCGGACGGTTGCTGCACGACTCCAAATCGGTCCTCGCCGACCAGCTCGAAGCCGTCGAGCGGGCCTCGCTGGGCCGCGGTCAGGAGGCGCCCGATCTGGCGCTGCTGACCGACGGGCTGCGCGCCGAGCGCGAGCAGGGCATCACCATCGATGTCGCCTACCGCTACTTCGCCACCCCGCGGCGCCGCTTCATCCTGGCCGACACCCCCGGGCATGTGCAGTACACCCGCAACATGGTCACCGGCGCCTCCACCGCCGAACTGGCCGTCGTCCTCGTCGACGCCCGCAACGGCGTGGTCGAGCAGACCCGCCGGCACGCCGCCGTCGCCGCCCTGCTGCGCGTCCCGCACGTCGTGCTGGCCGTCAACAAGATGGATCTGGTCGACTACGCCGAGCCGGTCTTCGCCGCCATCGCCGAGGAGTTCACCGCGTACGCCGCGTCGCTGGGCGTCCCGGAGGTCACCGCCATCCCGATCTCCGCGCTCGCCGGTGACAACGTGGTGTCCCCGTCGGCGCACATGGACTGGTACGGCGGTCCGACCGTCCTGGAGCACCTGGAGACCGTGCCCGTCGACACCGACCCGGCCGACGACCCGGTCCGCTTCCCGGTGCAGTACGTCATCCGCCCGCAGACCGCCGACCATCCCGACTACCGCGGCTACGCAGGTCAGATGGCCTCCGGCGTGCTGCGCGTCGGTGACACGGTGAGCGTGCTGCCGTCCGGCCGCACCTCCACCGTCACCGGCATCGACCTGCTCGGCCGGGCCGTCGAGGCCGCCTGGGCACCGCAGTCGGTCACCGTCACCCTCGCCGACGACCTCGACATCTCCCGCGGCGACCTGCTCGCCCCCGCGGCGGGCGCACCGGCCGTCACCCAGGACGTCGAGGCGACGGTCTGCCATGTCGCCGACCGTCCGCTCACCGCCGGTCAGCGGGTGCTGCTCAAGCACACCACCCGTACCGTCAAGGCGATCGTCAAGGAGATCCCGTCGCGGCTGACGCTGGACGACCTCTCCCAGCACCCGGCCCCCGGCGAACTGGCGGCGAACGACATCGGCCGGGTCCGCCTCCGTACCGCCGAACCGCTGGCCCTGGACGCCTACGCCGACTCCCGCCGCACCGGCTCCTTCCTGCTGATCGACCCGTCGGACGGCACCACGCTGACCGCGGGCATGGCGGGCACCGCCTTCGCGGCGCAGACGGCCGAGGAAGCCGCGGCCGACGACGAGGGCTGGGACTTCTGACCGTGCACCAGGACGTGTTCTCGACCTTCGCGAAGGAGGGCGGCCGCATCGGCAGCGGCGCCCTCGGCAGCGGGCAGGGCGGAGTCGGCCGATGTGTGAGCTGACGACGCACCACTCCGCCTGCCCGCTCACGCCCGTACGAAGACCCACCGCACCGCCGGGCGCGCCCTAGAGGGGCGCGTACTGCCCCGGCCCTACGAGAGGAACGCCTCCCGTGCCTGCCGTTCGACCCCGCCATCCGGCGGCTGCCGCCCTCGCCCTGCTGCTGCTCGGGGCGGTCAGCGCCTGCGGCTACGGCTCCGAGGCGAAGAAGGACCCGGCGGCTCAGGCCGCCGCCAAAGGACCGAAGACCGACGGCCTGGACACCGTCAAGATCGGCTTCTTCGGGAACGTCACCCACGCCACCCCGCTGATCGGCCTCCAGCAGGGGCTGTTCCAGAAGGAGCTGGGCGGCACGGCGGTGAAGTCCTCGGTCTTCAACGCGGGCCCCGCCGAGATCGAGGCACTCAACTCCGGCGCCATCGACATCGGCTGGATCGGCCCCTCCCCCGCGATCAACGGCTACGCCAAGTCCCACGGCAAGAGCCTGAAGATCATCGGCGGCTCGGCCTCCGGCGGCGTCTCGCTCGTCGTCAACCCCAAGAAGATCAAGAGCCTCGACGACCTCAAGGGCAAGAAGATCGCCACCCCGCAGCTGGGCAACACCCAGGACGTGGCGCTGCTCAACTACCTGGCGGAGAAGGGCTACCGCGTCGACGCCACCACCGGCAAGGGCGATGTCACCGTCCAGCGCACCGAGAACAAGGTGACGCCGACCGCCTTCCAGCAGGGCGCCATCGACGCCGCATGGGTGCCCGAGCTGACCGCCGCCAAGCTCGTCAGCGTCGGCGGCAAGACGCTGCTGGACGAGAAGGACCTGTGGAAGGACGGCAAGTTCGTCATCACGAACATGATCGTCTCGCAGAAGTTCCTGGCCGAGCACCCCAAGGCCGTCGAGGCGGTGCTGCGCGCCTCGGTGCGGACCAACGCCTGGATCCGCTCGCACCCCGCCGAGGCGGTCAAGGCGCTCAACGACAAGCTCGCCGACCCGCAGATCTCCGGCAAGGCGCTGCCCGCCGACATCATCGGCCCGGCCTTCAAGAACACCGACGTCACCGACGACCCGCTGGCCGCCACGCTCCAGCTGGAGGCGGACCACGCCGTCAAGGCCGGTCTGCTGCAGAAGCCGGACCTCCGGGGCATCTACGACCTGCGGCTGCTGAACAAGGTCCTCAAGGCCGAGGGCAAGAAGCCCGTCGACGCCGCCGGTCTCGGCAACGACTGACGCCCGCCCCGCAGCACTCCAGGAGGTGACCTTGATGACGACCACCACCCTCACCAAGCGGCCGGCCACCACGGCGGACGCGGGCCCGGCGGCCCCGTACGCCGCGCGCATCGACCATGTCTCGAAGTCCTTCGGCCGCCCCGGCGCCCGCCAGCACGTGCTCGACGACATCAGCATCGATGTCGCACCCGGCGAATTCGTCTGCCTGCTCGGCGCCTCGGGCTGCGGCAAGTCCACGCTGCTGAACCTGGTGGCCGGGCTCGACGCGCCGACGTCCGGCTCCATCGAGACGCCCGGCGGCCGCCCCGCGCTGATGTTCCAGGAACACGCCCTCTTCCCCTGGCTGACCGCCGGACGCAACGTCGAACTGGCGCTGCGGCTGCGCGGGGTGTCGCGCGCGGAGCGCCGCGAGGAGGCCGAACGGCTCCTCGAACTCGTCCGCCTCAAGGGCGCGTACGGCAAGCGCATCCACGAACTCTCCGGCGGTATGCGCCAGCGCGTCGCGATGGCGCGGGCCCTCGCCCAGGACAGCAGGCTGCTGCTGATGGACGAACCGTTCGCCGCGCTGGACGCCATCACCCGCGATGTGCTGCACGACGAACTGACCCGCATCTGGCACACCGCGAACGGCACCGCATCGGGCTCCGGCGGTCTGTCGGTGCTCTTCGTCACCCACAACGTCCGCGAGGCGGTACGGCTCGCCGAGCGCGTCGTGCTGCTCTCCTCCCGCCCCGGCCGGGTGGCCCGGGAGTGGCAGGTCGGCATCGACCAGCCGCGCCGCATCGAGGACGCCGCCGTCGCCGACCTCTCCGTCGAGATCACCGAACAGCTGCGTGGGGAGATCCGCCGCCATGGCCAGCACTGAGACCACCACCGGCCCCGCGGGGAACACGCCGGGCGACGCATCGGACGCCACGGGCACCCCGGCCGCGTCCGCCACCGCCGACGCCGCGGCGGCCACACCGGCCGACGGTGGCGCGGACCGGAACGGCACCGATCTGGCGGGCCTGGAGGCCGGGCTCGACGCCCTGGAATCCTCCGTCGCCGCCCGGCAACCCTGGCTGCGTACGCTCGCATCGAAGGCGCTCCCTCCCGTCATCGCCGTCGTCATCGTGCTGGTGCTGTGGCAGCTCGCCTACCACTTCGAGGTCAAGCCGCACTATCTGCTGCCGAGCCCCGTCGAGGTGGCCCGCTCCCTCCAGGAGAAGTGGCTGGAGGGCACGTTGCTGGGCTATGTGTGGACCAGCCTGTCCCGCGGTGCGCTCGGCTTCCTCGCCTCGGTGGTGCTCGGCACCGCGCTCGGACTCGTCGTCACCCGCGTCAAGGCGGTGCGGGCCGCGATCGGTCCGATCCTCAGCGGGCTGCAGTCGCTGCCGTCGGTGGCGTGGGTCCCGGCCGCGATCATCTGGTTCGGCCTGAGCGACGCCACCATCTACGCGGTGGTGCTGCTCGGCGCCGTCCCGTCGATCGCCAACGGTCTGGTGGCCGGGGTCGACCAGATCTCCCCTCTCTACCTGCGGGCGGGCCGCACCATCGGCGCGACCGGTGTGGCCGGGGTGCGGCACGTCCTGCTGCCGGCCGCGCTCCCCGGCTACATCGCCGGACTCAAGCAGGGCTGGGCGTTCTCCTGGCGCTCCCTGATGGCCGCCGAACTCATCGTCAACGCCCCCGACCTGGGCACCGGCCTCGGCCAGCTCCTGGAGCAGGGCCGGGAGTTCCAGGACATGCCCTGGGTGCTCTCCGCGATCCTGCTGATCCTCGTCGTCGGTATCGGTATCGAGCTGCTGGTCTTCGCACCGCTCGAACGGCGGGTGCTGCGCAGCCGCGGACTTCTGGTGAAGAGCTGAACCATGGACACCTCCCCCACCCTTCTCGTCGTCGCCCACGGCAGCCGCGACCCGCGGCACGCGGCCACCGTCTCCGCGCTCTGCGCACGGGTACGGGCGCTGCGGCCGGGGCTGCGCGTGGAGGCCGGGTATCTCGACTTCAACGCACCGGCCGTACCCCGCGTACTGGAACGGCTCGCCGCCGAGGGAACGCGGGAGGTGGTGGCGGTACCGCTGCTGCTCACCCGCGCCTTCCACGCGAAGTCGGACATCCCGGCGGCGCTGCGCGAGGCCACCGCGCGCCTGCCCCGGCTGACCGTCCACCAGGCCGAGGTGCTCGGCCCTTCCTCCTTGCTGACCGCCGCGTTGGAGCGGCGGCTGGCCGAGGCCGGGCTGCGGCCCGGCGACCGCCGCTCGACCGGGATCGTCCTGGCCGCGGCGGGCTCCAGTGACCCGGAGGCGATCGCAGTGATCGCTGAAACCGCGCGGGAGTGGCGGCGCACCGCTGGTTGGTGTGCCGTGCGGCCTGCGTTCGCCTCCGCATCTCTGCCCCGCACGGCCGACGCCGTGCGGGCCCTGCGGTCCGAGGGCGCCGCACGCGTCGCCGTCGCCCCGTACGTCATCGCGCCCGGCTTCCTGCCGGACCGCATCGCCCGGGGCGCCCGGGAGGCACGGGCCGATGTACTGGCACCGGTACTCGGCCCCGCCCCGGAGCTGGCTCGACTGCTGCTGCGGCGTTACGACGCATCGGCCACCGCCCGGGCCGGGCGACGGGAGCGGCCGGTTCTGGTCGCCTGAGCGGGCGGGCGGCGGGCGGCGGGGTGTCGGCCCGCCCCTTCTCGTAGACCGTCAGGCCCTTCGACAGACCGAGCGGTACCAGGAGCAGTTCGACGACGAGGGCTTTCCAGGCGTAGACGAGGTTGACCGCCTTGGTGGCGTAGACGCAGGGCAGATCCCGCAGCACGGCGAGGGTCCGCAGTCCGCGGCGCCGGGCGGCGTAGAGGAGGGGCGGTGCGGTCAGGAGCAGATCGGTCCCGGCCCACCAGCCGAGGGTGGCCGGCAGCGGCCGGTCGGTGAGGGCCGCCAGCGCGAACGGGGTCGCCCACCACAGCGGGGCGGTGACGATCTCGAAGACGGCGAGCGTCACCCAGAGCGCGAGCAGCGGTTTGTGCCGGATCAGCGCGCCGAGGTGGAGCCGGACGTTCTGGCAGAAGCCCGCCATCCACCGCCAGACCTGTTTGCGCAGATAGGTGAGGTCTTCCGGATCTGCGGCGAGGGCCACCGCATCGGAGACGTAGACCGCCGTGCGCCCGGCGATCTGCTGGCTCCACGTGTAGTCCATGTCCTCCACGATGGTGCGCTCGGGAAAGCCGCCGAAGGCCACCAGGTCCGCGCGGCGGAAGACGGAGCAGCAACCGGAGCAGACCATGGGGCTGTTGGCGCGGGCCTGGATGGGCCGGTGCCAGTGGAAGCCGAAGAGGTACTCGGTGGAGCGGCCGCGTTCCCAGATCGTGCGGGTGTGGCGGGTGCGTACCGTGCCGGCGGCGACGGTGACGGCCGGGTCGTCGAAGACCGGCAGCACCGTCTCGATGTAGTCGGGCGCGAGGACGGTGTCGGCGTCGACGGCGAGCACCAGATCGGTGGTGCAGTGCGGCAGCGCGTAATTCTGCGCCCGGGCCTTGCTGCCGAGGTTCCGCGGCGGGCGCAGCACGGTGCCGCCGTGTGCGGCGGCCACCTCGCCCGTGCGGTCGGTGGAGGCGTCGTCGACGACGAGGACGCGGTCAGGTGGCACCGTCTGCCGCGCCAGTGACTCCAGCGTGGCGGGCAGCCCCTCCTCCTCGTTGTGTGCGGGAACGATGACGGTGATGGTGTGCATGCCGAACTCCCCCTGCGGTGCGAAGTGCGCCGGCCACGAGCGTGAGCAGCCCGATGAGGCCGTAGACGAGTGTGCTGATGCCGATGAACGGCAGTCCTCCGTGCATGCGACAGACGGTAGTGAGAGGACGCCCGTCGCGTTTTCCGGAGGCATCCTCCTGTGGATAACTCCGCGTTTCCGCACGGCACTTCGACGCAACGACGCCGGCCGCCGCGCCCCGTGGGGGCGAGCGCGACGGCCGGCGTGTGGTGCTGGGGGAAGTCGGTTACTCGACGACCTTCAGCAGCTTGTTGGGCGTGCCCTCGCTCGGGTTCGAGATCTTGTCCGCCGTGGCGCCGTCCGTGAGGGCCTTGGCGACCGCGTCCGGCTTGGCGTCCGGGTGGGCGCCGAGGTAGACCGCGGCCGCACCCACGACGTGCGGGGTGGCCATGGAGGTGCCGGAGATGGTGTTGGTGGCGTTGTCGTCGGTGTTCCAGTCCGAGGTGATGTCGGAGCCGGGGGCGTAGAGGTCGACGACGCTGCCGTAGTTGGAGAAGTCGGACTGCTCGTCCTTGTTGGTGCTGGAGGCGACCGTGATGGCCTCCTTCACCCGCGCCGGGGAGCCCTGCGAGGCGTCGGCCGACTCGTTGCCCGCCGCGACGGCGAAGGTCACACCGGAGGCGATGGCCTTCTTGACGGCCGCGTCGAGCGCCTCGTCGGCGCCGCCGCCGAGCGACATGTTGGCGACCGAGGGGCCCTTGTGGTTCTTGGTCACCCAGTCGATACCGGCGACGACCTGCTCGGTGGTGCCGGAGCCCTGGTCGTCCAGCACGCGGACGGCGACGATCTTGGCCTTCTTGGCGACACCGTGGTCGGTGCCGGCGATGGTGCCCGCGACGTGCGTGCCGTGGCCGTTGCCGTCGTTGGCGTCGTTGTCGCCGTCGACCGCGTCGAAGCCGTAGGAGGCACGGCCGCCGAAGTCCTTGTGCGAGATGCGCACGCCGGTGTCGATGACGTAGGCGGTCGCACCCTCACCCGCGGAGTCGGGGTAGGTGTACTTCTTGTCGCCCTGGGTGTCCTCCTGGTCGATGCGGTCCAGGCCCCACGACGGCGGGTTGTCCTGGGTGGCGTCGATGTGGAACTTCTTGTTCTGGACGACCTTGTCGACGGCCGGGTCGGCGGCGAGGCGCTTGGCCTCGTCGGCGCTCAGGCCGGTGGCCGAGAAGCCGTTGAGGGCGGCGGTGTAGTTCCGCTTGACCTTGCCGCCGTACTTGGAA
The DNA here is from genome assembly GCF_055564055.1 of Streptomyces sp. NPDC029159. Classification (NCBI taxonomy): domain Bacteria; kingdom Bacillati; phylum Actinomycetota; class Actinomycetes; order Kitasatosporales; family Streptomycetaceae; genus Streptomyces; species Streptomyces sp. NPDC029159. The sequence goes on along the minus strand of NZ_JBVHWT010000002.1, from coordinate 382,259 downwards.
GCGAGGTCGTTGTGGGCGGTGGCGGACACCGAGGCGCTGCCTATCGACTTCTTCATCATGACGATGTAGCTGCCGTTGACGGCACCCTTGGCCTCGGCACCGTAAATCTTGCCTTCGGCGGGCGTCGCACCGGCGGTGACCGCGGTGACGGCGGCGATACCAGTGGCGGCTACGGCAGCGGTGATTGCTGTGACGAGCCGCTTCTTGCTGGAACGCTTGTGAGCCATAGCGAGGGTTTCTCCTCGTTCGTGGTGTGGGGGGAAAGCGTTGCGCAATGGCCCGGTTCGACAGGAAGTCCTGCACCGGGCCGGATCGAAACCCTGTCGGATTGACGAGTCCAATTCAAGGCCAGCCGCCCCTTGTGAGATAAACAACAACCCTGCATAAAGACAAAATCGGTCACAAGTGGACCAAAAGAAGCGGGTAGTTGAATATTCGAGCCTCAATAGCGTTTACATTTCGGCAATCTGCGGTTACAGACCGTGGAGTGGCCGCTACCGAGGGCCTGTTGACGTACGAGGTCCGTGCCGCGCCGTAGCTGATGGCCCGACGGGCGGAATGACCGTCAGGCGTCGCGGCGTCAGGCCGTCGTGCGTCCCGCCCGTTTCCTCGGCTGTGTCGCGATGGCGTTGCCTGCGGAGGACGGCATGCAGGTTCGGTGACCGGAAGCCGCTCCCCCCTCGCGAGCCCCTGGTCCGCCACCGAGCGCGCCGCCGCACCCGGCTGCGTGCGGCTCCGTGCCGACCCGGTGCCGGCTCCGTCCGGGATCCGCCCCTCGCCGTCCCCGGCCTGCCCGCCGGGCCCGGCGCCCGCACCTGCGAAACTGGGCACGTCACGCCCGGCAGGAGGAATCACCATGAACGAACCGCGCCCCGGCGCCTTCACCGAGGCCCGCGCCCGCGCCGCGCTGGCGGCCGCCGGGCGGCCCGACGCCGCGGCCGACGCGCGGCTGCTGTCGCTCGGCGAGAACGCCGTCTTCGCGCTCGGCGCGCGCGGGCCGGTCATCCGGGTCGGCCGCAGCGCCGAACTCCTCGAACGTGCCGAGCGGGAGCTGGCCGTGGCCCGCTGGCTGGAGGACGCCGGCATCCCCGCCGTCCGCGCCGCCGAACCGCAGGCACAGCTCGCCGACGGTCACCCCGTGACGTACTGGGAGCGGCTGCCGGACACCGTCCGGCCCGCCGAGCCCGCCGACCTCGCGGCGCTGCTGCGGCTGGTGCACGCGCTGCCGGAGCCGCCGTTCACCCTGCCGCGGCGGGAACTGCTGGGCGGCGTCGAGCGGTGGCTGCGGCTGGCCGGGGACGCCGTCTCACCGCAGGACGCGGAGTATCTGCGCGGCCGCCGGGACGCCTTCGCGCTCGCCGCGACGGCGCTGGAGCCGCATCTGCCGCGCGGCCCCATCCACGGTGACGCCCTGCTCCGCAACGTCCATGTCGGGCCCGACGGGCCGGTCCTGGTCGACCTGGAGACCTTCTCCTCCGATCTGCGCGAGCACGACCTCGTGGTGCTGGCCCTCAGCCGCGACCGCTACGGGCTGGCCGCCGAGGCGTACGACACCTTCGTCTCCGTCTACGGCTGGGACGTACGGGACTGGGAGGGGTGCGCGGTGCTGCGCGGCTCCCGGGAGACCGCCAGCTGCGCCTGGGTCTCCCAGCACGCACCGGGCAATCCGGCGGCACGTACGGAGTTCGCCCGGCGCATCGCCTCGCTGCGCGAGAAGGACACGACCGTGCGGTGGTATCCGTTCTGACGATGGGCCAGGGCGGCGGCGGGCGGGTCAGTCGCGGGATGCCTGGTGCGGGATGAGCGGCCAGGCGCCCTCGACATACGCCTCCGGCTTGCCCGAACGCCGCAGATACGCCTGGAAGTCGGCGGCCTGCTCGGCCGCCGCACCCTCCTGGAGCGTGTGCAGCGCCTCCGGGGACGGCAAGGCGACGGCCGGATACCGCTCGCCTATCCGCCGGGCGACACCGGCCGCGGCGACGGCGTCGGCGCCCGCCTCGTGCGCACCGTCGAGCGGCACACCGTAGTGGCCGCAGAGGGCCTGGAGGGCGCGCTTACCCTTGCGGTAGCGGTCGACGTGGCGGTCCAGGACCAGCGGGTCGATGACCGGGGAGGGAGCGCGGCCCAGGCGCTCGGTCAGGGGCCGCACGCCGTGGCGGCGGCACTCCCGGTCCAGGAGCGAGAGGTCGTACCGGGCGTTCATCACCACCAGGGGTATCCCGGCGCCCAGGGCCTCGGCCAGGGCCTCGGTGATCTCCTCCACGGCGGTTCTCGGCGGGGTGCCGTGCTCGCGGACGTAGGCGGTGGACATGCCGTGGATCGCGGCGGCCTCCTCGGGCACCGGGACGCCCGGGTCGATCAGCCACGTCTGCCGGACCACGGTCGTGCCGTCGCCGTCCAGGCGGATCAGCGCGGCGGTCACGATGCGGTCCCGCTCGATGTCGGTGCCCGTGGTCTCCAGGTCGAAACCGGCCAACAGGTCCTGATGCCAGCTCATGGCGGGGCCTCCTTCGGTGGTGCGTCCCCCGTTGCTCCGCCACTCTCGCACGCGCCACTGACAACGCGACCGGCGCCCGCGAACGGAAGGGGACGAAGCGGGCGGTGGGCTGCGGGTGCGGGGCGCGGCGGGCCCCGTCCGGAGCGCGGCACCCGGACCGGCTCCATCCCAGGTCAGGACACCGGCCGGGAGTCCGCCCACTCGCTCTCGAACTCCTCGCGGTAGGTCTCGAAGAGCCCGGCCTCGCCCTCCCGGCCCGCGCCACCCTGGCGGACCACGTCCCGGCCGCCGCCGCGCAGCACCAGCACGGGCGATTCCATGCCGCGGCTGCGGCGCAGATAGCTCTGGACGACGGCCAGCCCGTCGGGCCCGTCCCCGTCGACGAGGTAGGCGGTGAACCGCGGGGTCTCGTCGAAGACCTGGATCTCGAACGCCCCCGGGTCGCGCAGGCGTGCCCGTACCCGCCGCATGTGCAGGATGTTCATCTCGATGGAGCGGCTCATCTCGCCCTTCTTCAGCCCGATCTCGCGCTCCCGGCGGCGGACCGCGCTGCTCGCGGGGTTGAGGAAGAGCAGCCGGATCCGGCAGCCCGACTCGGCGAGGTGGACCAGGCGGCGGCCGGAGTAGTTCTGCACGAGGAGGTTGAGCCCGATGCCGACCGCGTCGAGGCGGCGGGCGCCGCCGAACAGGTCCTCGGCGGGCAGCTGCCGCTGGAGCCGCACCCGGTCCGCGTGGACGCCGACGACATCGGCGTAGCGGTCGCCCACCAGGTCCTCGACGGCGTCGATGGGCAGCCGTCCGGAAGTGCGGGTGCCGCTGCCGGAGCCCAGGAGGTCCAGCAGCCGGGCGGAGGCGCGCTCCGCCTGGGCGAGGACGGTCTCCGACAGGGCGCGGTTGCGGGAGACGATGTTGCGGGCCACCTCCAGCTCGTCGAGGCCCAGCTCGACGTCGCGGCGGTCGTCGAAGTACGGCTCGAAGCAGGGCCAGTGCTGGACCATCAGCTCCCGCAGCTGCGGCAGGGTCAGGAAGCTGACGATGTTGTCGTCGGCGGGGTCGAGGAGGTAGCCCTTGCGGCGGCTGACCTCCCGGACGGCCACCGCACGCTGGACCCACTCCTGTCCGGCCGGTCCGGCGGCGGCGATCACCCATTCGTCGCCGTGCACCGGCTCGTAGATGGGGCGCAGCACCGCGGAGACCACGGCGCGCAGCCGCTGCTCGACAAGATTCAGCCAGATGTAGGCGCGACCGGCCCGGCGGGCGCGGGTGCGCACCTCGCTCCAGGCTTCGGCGCCCCAGTCGAGTTCCGCGCCGATTTCCAGTGGCCGCGCCAGCGACACCGCGCCGGGCGGCGCGTCGACGGAGCCGCCCTCATGGCCCTCGTGACCCTCGTCACCAGGGGGCAACTCCAGCCCGCCGCTCACCTGCCACCACCTTCCGAACCTCCGTGCCAACGATCAAGGCAGACTACTGCGGCGCGGGGAACGGTGCAGCAGGATGGGGCGACCCGTCCGTCAACTCCCCATGTCAGAGGTGGCCGTTGCGCCCCGAAATGCGGGGGGGACGTGAGCGGATTCATAGCCGTATCGCCACCGGGAGCCCGTGGTGCGACCCCGGGGCGCGGACCCGGCGTCGCCCGGGAGTCGTCGTCCCGGAGGCTGTCGCGGGCCTTGTCCACCGCAGGTCCGCACCCTCGGTGCAGGATCCGGGACGGCTGACGCAAGGGCGCGTGCGGGCGCGCGGCGATGCCGGGACGCGCGGGGCTCGAACGCCCGGGCGCCGGGTGATTGGCCGGGCCATGACTGGTGGACTCCCTCTGGATGAGCTAGCCGCTACCGCATCTGGCGTACGGGAGCTGGTCACCGGCCGCAGGCGGTGACGACACGACAGAAAGGTCCCACTAGGCTCGAAAATGCCCGCTTTCCGGGGAAAGTCGGGGGATGTACCAGCTCTGCGGGGCGGGCCGGGGAAGGATCGATGCGGTCCGCGGACGTGTGTCGTGGAGCGACCGCAGCCCCCGACGAGAAGGTGGAAGCCGACGCATGCAGGTCTGGCCGGGACAGACGTATCCGCTGGGCGCCACCTACGACGGCGCCGGCACCAACTTCGCGGTCTTCTCCGAGGCCGCCCGGCGCATCGAGCTGTGCCTGCTCCACGAGGACGGGACACAGACCGCCGTCGAACTGCGGGAGAGGGACGCGTTCGTCCGCCACGCCTACCTCCCCGGGGTGATGCCGGGCCAGCGCTACGGCTTCCGGGTGCACGGCCCCCACGACCCGGCACGCGGCCACCGCTGCAACCCCGCCAAGCTCCTCCTGGACCCCTACGCGCGCGCCCTGAGCGGCCGGATCGACTGGCACGAGGCCGTCTACGGCTACCACCACGGCCGCCCCGAATCCCGCAACGACCTGGACTCGGCGCCGCACACCATGGCGTCGGTGGTGGTCAACCCGTACTTCGACTGGGGCGACGACCGGCCGCCGCGCACCGCGTACCACGAGACGGTGCTCTACGAGGCGCACGTCAAGGGCCTCACCATGCGCCACCCGGACCTCCCCGAGGAGCTGCGCGGCACCTACGCGGCGCTGGCGCATCCGGCGGTCATCGGGCATCTGACGCGGCTGGGGGTGACCGCGCTGGAGCTGATGCCGGTGCACCAGTTCGTCCACGACCACCGGCTGGCCGACGCCGGGCTCGCCAACTACTGGGGCTACAACACCATCGGTTTCTTCGCCCCGCACAACGCCTACGCGTCCTGGGGCGACCGGGGGCAGCAGGTGCTGGAGTTCAAGTCGGCGGTACGGGCGCTGCACCGTGCGGGCATCGAGGTGATCCTCGACGTCGTCTACAACCACACCGCCGAGGGCAACCACCTGGGCCCCACGCTCTCCTTCCGGGGGCTGGACAACGCCTCGTACTACCGGCTCGCCGAGGACCGTCGGCACTACACGGACACCACCGGCACCGGGAACTCCCTGCTGATGCGGAGCCCGCACGTCCTGCAGCTGGTGATGGACTCGCTGCGCTACTGGGTGCAGGAGATGCACGTCGACGGCTTCCGGTTCGATCTGGCGGCGACGCTGGCACGGCAGTTCCACGAGGTGGACCGGTTGTCGTCCTTCTTCGACCTGGTGCACCAGGACCCGGTGGTCAGCCAGGTCAAGCTGATCGCGGAGCCCTGGGACCTCGGCGAGGGCGGCTATCAGGTGGGCAACTTCCCGCCGCTGTGGACGGAGTGGAACGGCAAGTACCGCGACACGGTGCGCGACCTGTGGCGGGGCGAGCCGCGCACACTGGCGGAGTTCGCCTCCCGGCTGACCGGCTCCTCGGACCTCTACCAGGGCGACGGACGCCGCCCGATCGCCTCGGTGAACTTCGTGACCTGCCACGACGGCTTCACCCTGCACGACCTGGTGGCGTACGACGAGAAGCACAACGAGGCCAACGGCGAGGACAACCGCGACGGGGAGCGGTTCAACCGGTCGTGGAACTGCGGCGCCGAGGGCCCGACGGACGACCCCGGCATCCGGACGCTGCGGGCGCGCCAGATGCGGAACTTCCTCGCCACCCTGATGCTGTCCCAGGGGGTGCCGATGCTGTCCCACGGCGACGAGTTCGGCCGCAGCCAGGGCGGCAACAACAACGCGTACTGCCAGGACAACGAGGTCTCCTGGGTGCGCTGGCCGGCGCCGGAGGACACCGGGGAGCGTGAGCTGCCGGCGTTCGTACGGCGTCTGGTGCGGCTGCGGCGCGAGCACCCGGTGTTCCGGCGGCGGCGCTTCCTCCAGGGACGGCCGGTCCCGGGGGCCGAGGACGCGCTGTCGGACATCGCGTGGTTCACCGCCGACGGGACGGAGATGGGGCCGGACGACTGGGAGTCCGCACAGGCAAGGTCCCTGATGGTTTTCCTCAACGGCCGGGCGATCTCGGAGCCGGGCCCCCGGGGCGAACCGATCACGGACGACTCGTTCCTGCTGCTCTTCCACGCACACCCCGAGGACCAGGAGTTCACCGTTCCGCCGTGCCACGGGCGGCAGTGGCAGGTGGTGGTCGACACCGCGCAGCCGCTCGCCGCGGACGGCACGGACGGCGCCGGGGCCGTGGTGAAGGCCGGCGACCGCCTGACGCTGACCGGGCGCAGCCTGGTGGTGCTGCAGCGGCCCACCGAGCCGTACGGGCCGGTGGGGCCCGCGTAGGGCCCGGGGCGGTCCGCGCGGCCGGTCAGTGCACCAGCAGGTCGATCACGCCCGTCAAGATCCTCCTCGCCACCGCCGTCGGCCAGGCGACGGCGCATCAGCGCGAAGGCGCCCTCCGGCACCAACAGCGCCCGGGCCGCCTTGTCGTCCGTCCGATCGCCGCGCGCCGGCCGACCCTGCCCCCCGCGGCCCGGCCGCTCCCGCCGGTGGCCCCGGGCCGCGCCCGTCACCGCTCCGTCAGGACGTAATCCATGTTCCCGAAGCTGATGTGGTCGCCGGGACCCACCGGGACCTCGCCGACCACCCGGAGGCCGTTGACGCAGGTGCCGTTGGTCGAGCCGAGGTCGCGCAGCATCCAGCCGTTGCCCTCGCTGCGGAGTTCGGCGTGGTTGCGGGAGACCGTCTCGTGGTTGAGCCGCAGACCGGCGCCGGGCGCCCGCCCTATGCTCAGCGGGATCGGCCCCGGCACCGGGAGCATCAGCTTCGGCAGCCGCTCCGTGCGCCAGGCGCGGCGGATCCGCAGGTGGAACGCCGACACCCGGCCCACCCCCCGCAACAGCGCGCCCTGTACCTTGCCGCGGCTCTCCAGATCGGCGGTGGCCAGGGAGAGTTCGGAGTGTTGCTGCGCGGTGAGAACCAGTTCGAGCCGGCGCAGAAAGGTGTCCTGCGACAGCCGTCCCTCCGCGGCGCCCTCGCGTAGCAGATGCAGCGCACGTTCCCGGTCCGCGTCCGACGGGCGCGCCGGTCGGGCGGGGAAGTCGAGCGAAGTCATGCGCTGATTCTCCGGGGCGGGTGACCCGCTGTCCAGGCGAGGTAGCCGTTCCGGCCGCCCCGGGGCACGGACCTGACGTCGTACCAGGTCCGCACCACGGCGACCGGGCGTACGGGGTTGCCGTGCCCGCCCCGGTACGGCCCCCGCGGGCAGCCCGGTACCGCGCATCCGCCGGGCCCGGCGGCGCACGCGGCGGCCGACGCGCCGGGGCGCGGCCCGGCGGGCGGCGGCGCGCGTGGAGGCCCGCGCGCCCCCACACCGTCGGCGGTGACGGAAACTGTCCCCATGCCCCTGCGTATCGCCGACCTGCTGGCCCGGACGGACCTCGCGCTGTCCGCCGGTTACGACGTCCCGCCGCCGCTGCGGGAGCGCGCCGTCGAGGCCGCGACGGTCTCCGACCTGCTGCGGCCCGGAAAGTGGCTGCAGGGCGGCGAGTTGCTGATGACCATCGGGCTGCTGCTGCCGGACGACACGGACGGCTGCCGGGAGTACGTACGCGACGTCGCCGGGGGCGGCGCCGCCTGCCTGGCGCTCGGCCTCGGGCACGACCTGCCGTACCAGGAGGCGCCCCGGCCGCTGGTCGACGCCGCGCGGGAGGCCGGGCTGCCGCTGCTGACCGTCCCGGACGAGGTCCCGTTCATCGCCGTCACCAAGGCGGTCTTCGCGGCCCGGGCCGACGAGCGGCGTGCGGCGCTGCACCGGTCGTTCGCCACCCAGCGGCGGCTGACCGCCGCGGCGGTCGGCGGCGGGCTGCCGTCCGTGCTGCGCGAGTGGACCGCCGCCACCGGGGTGGGCGCCACCGTCCTCGACCCGTTGGGCCGCCCCCTGGCGAGCGGCGCGGCCCCCGGGGACGACGTACCGCCCCCGGACGCGGCCCGTGACCTCGTCGACCGGGTCGCCGCCCAAGGGCTGCGCACCAGCGCGACCAGCGCGGCCGGCGGCCACCACCTGGAGGTGCAGCCGCTCGGCGCCCGGCGGCTGCGCGGGCTGCTGCTGCTCACCGGCCGCCCGGACGGCGCCGCCCGCGCCGTCGTCCCCGGCCTCGTCTCGCTGCTCTCCCTGGAGCTGGAGCGCCGCCACCTGCGGGACGAGCCGGAGCGCCGCCGCCGCTCGGCGCTGCTGTCCGAGCTCCTCGCCGACGATGGGCCGACCGCCGAACGCGCCGGTGACCTGCTGGTTTCGGCGGGTCTGACGGCCGGGCGGGTGCGGGGCGTCGCGGTCGAGGCGCCCGGCGGGTCGGACGGCGCGGCGCAGGCGGCGGCCGCCCGGGACCTCGCCGCCGATCTGGCGCTGGCCCTGCCCGGTGGCCTGGTGCGGGTCCGCGGTGGGGTGGTGGAGGCGGTGGCCGCGGAGGAGTGCGACGTCCGCGAGGTGCTGGGGCGGTTCGCACCGGGCCGTCCCGCCGGTATCGGACCGGCCACCGCACCGGTGTCCGCCCGGGTGTCGCTGCGTCAGGCCACCGGGCTGCTCGGTGTCAGCCGGGCCACCGGCGAACCGGCCGAGGCCCGCAGCTCCGGCACCAGCCGCCTGCTGCTGGGCCTCGGCGACCGGCCGACGCTGCTCGGCTACGCCGACACCGTGCTGGGCCCGCTCGACCTCGACGACCACGGCGCGGAGCTGGTGGCGACGCTCACCGCGTGGCTGGAGACCGGCGGCGCCTGGGACGCCACCAGCCGCCGCCTCGGCGTCCACCGCCACACCGTCCGCAACCGCCTCGACAAGGCCATGGCCCTCACCGGACGCCACCTCGACGACCCGGACGACCGCTTCGACCTCTGGCTCGCCACCCGCATCCGCCGGGGCACCGCCCCGTAGGGGTACCCGTTCCCCGGGAACGTCGGGAAACCATCCCGCCCCAGGACGACCGCACCGGCCCCGGAACACCGCCCGACCGGCCCCGGCGGCGCTCCGCCGGTCCGGGCCGACGCGCCCCGGCCGCACCGGGGGCCCCTTCCCTCCCCCCTCCCCCACGGTCTTTACTGCGCGGGTGACTTACGAGATCCGCGCCACGGGCCCACTGCCCCACGCCCCCGACCGTCCCCGGCCCGCCGACGGCCCCGGCACGCCGGGCGACCGGCCCGGGAAGCTCGTCGCCGTCAGCGACCTGCACGTCCGGTACGACGAGAACCGCGAGATCGTCGACCGGCTACGGCCGGAGTCGGACGCCGACTGGCTGCTGGTCGCCGGGGACATCGGCGAGCAGATCGCCGACATCCGCTGGGCCCTCACACTGCTCCGCGACCGCTTCGCCCAGGTGGTGTGGGTCCCCGGCAACCACGAGCTGTGGACCCCGCCCGACGACCCGGTACAGCTGCGCGGCGTCGCCCGCTACGAGCATCTGGTGGCCATCTGCCGCGAGTTGGGCGTCCTCACCCCCGAGGACCCGTACCCCGTCTGGGAGGGCGACGGCGGCCCCGCCGTCATCGCGCCGCTCTTCCTCCTCTACGACTACACGTTCCGGCCGCCGGGCACCCACGACAAGGATTCCGCGCTCGCCACCGCCCAGGAGGCGGGCGTGATCTGCACCGACGAGTACCTGCTGCACCCGGATCCGCACCCGAGCCGCGACGCCTGGTGCCGGGAGCGGCTCGCCCTCACCGAGGCGCGGCTCAAGGAGATCCCCGAGGAGCTGCCCACCGTCCTCGTCAACCACTTCCCGCTGGTCCGCGAGCCGTTGCGGCCGCTGCGCTACCCGGAGTTCTCCCTGTGGTGCGGCAGCGCGGCCACCGACGACTGGCCGCGCCGCTTCCGCGCCCGGACCGTCGTCTACGGCCATCTGCACATCCCGCGCCTGCTGACCTGCGACGGCATCCCGCACCAGGAGGTGTCGCTGGGCTATCCGCGCGAATGGCGCCCGCGCGCGAAGGAGCCGGGGCGCCCGGTGCAGATCCTGCCGCCCGTGACCGCCGGGGTCCCGGCATGATCGAGAAGCTGCTGCCGCCGCCGATCGCGACCGCCGAGGCGTTCGAGGACCGGCCGCTGGACGAGATGTTCCCCGAGGAGCGGGCGGCCGTGGCCCGCGCCGTCCCCTCCCGGCAGCGGGAGTTCGGCACCGTACGGTCCTGTGCCCGCGCGGCGCTCGCGACGTTCGGCATCCCGCCGGCGCCGCTGGTGCCCGGGGCCGACCGGGCGCCCCGGTGGCCGGAGGGGCTGGTCGGCGCGATGACGCACTGCACCGGCTACCGCGCCGCCGCCGTCGCCCGCGCCACCGACGTCCGCTCCGTCGGCCTGGACGCGGAGCCCAACGAACCCGTCCGCGACCCCGGCGTCCTCGGCCTCATCACCCTGCCCGAGGAGCGCGCCGCGCTGCCCGCGCTGCAGGCGGCCCAGCCGGAGATCCACTGGGACCGGCTGATCTTCAGCGCCAAGGAGAGCGTCTACAAGGCGTGGTATCCGCTCACCGGCCGCTGGCTGGGCTTCGAGGACGCCGTCCTCACCCTCGACCCCACGGACGCGTCGTTCACCGCCCGGCTGCTGGTCGAGGGCCCTCAGATCGACGGCCAGCAGCTCACCACCTTCCACGGGGGCTGGCTGGTCGCCGACGGTCTGGTGGTGACGGCGGTGACGGTGGAGCGCTGAGAGCGGGCCGGGGCGCGCGATGCGCGTGCCCCGGCCGGCTTGGGGCCAACCACCGTCTACCGGGTGAAACGTCGAAGCTGAGGCGCAAGGGCCGAGAAGTGACGCAGCCCACGCCACGATTCGTAATCGCCGATCACGATCAGGCGGCGCTTGGCCCGGCTGACCGCGACGTTGAGGAGGTTGGGCTTGGCAGCGGCCCAGCGTCGGGAGCCGGCCGCGTCAGGGTGTGTCCCCAGGATGATGACGACGACGTCCGCTTCCTTGCCCTGTGCGGTGTGCACCGTACCGACGCGTTCGTACGGGACCAGATCCCGGAGGACGTCCGCCGCGTGCGCCGCGACCTCGCGGAAGGGGCTGATGACATACAGCTCGTCCCGCGGCAGCCCTTCGTCGAAGAGGCGGCTCACGGCATCGACGAGCGCGCTCCCCTCGGCCGGCACCCATTTGCCACTCGCTTCCTGGGAGCGCACGTCCCACCAGAAACTCCGCGGTAGCGGGCCGAACTCGCCTCTGTCGCCGACGCCGTGCACCATGAGTCCGCCGTAGGCGATCTCATTACTGACGGTGAACATCGGGTCGTCACAGCGCCGGTGGACGCGCAGCGGCGAGCCGACCCATGCCTGCGTCGATCCATCGGGGAGCTGAGCGGGCAACATCGTGCCCCAACATCCCAACCTGTCCGCCACCTGCTGGGCGGACGTCCACGAAGGTACCCACTCCTGTGTCACATGATGGTGCTCCCGCAGCCGCTGCTGGGCCGTCCACGGGAGGACGACGACCGGCTCCAGCTGCAGCGGATCGCCCACCAGGACCGCCCGGCGGCTGCGCCAGAGCGCCCCCACCGGCATCTGGGGAGATGCCTGCCCGGCCTCGTCCACGAACAGCCAGCCGAGGTCCTCCCTGCCGAGGCCGGCGAAGAGCCGGTCGTACGAGGCGAAGGTGGTGGAGACGACCGGCACGGTGAGAAAGAGGTTCTGCCATGCGGCCCTTACGGCTGCCGGCTTCAAGTCTTTCGGTGCGTCACCGCCGACGACGTCCATGGCCGCATGGAGATTCTTGAGCATGACGTCACCCGCGGCGCTCAAGAAGGCCCGGTGCAGACGCAGCGCTTCGAGAAACAGCCGGGTGCGGGCAGCGGCGAACTCCTCGTCGGCCCAGGGGGCGGACTTCTCACGGCGTTCAACGGTCTCCCGGTCGGCTTCCGGGGTGAAGTCCGCCGGATCGGGAACGTGCGCGCCCCAGCGCTCACCTGCCGTCCGCACGGTCTGCTCCAGCGTATCCACCCGGGCCTGCCGAGCACGTACCGTCTCGATCAGGCGCTGGGCGGCGTCCGCCTCGCGCCGAGCCCCGTCGAGCCGCGCTCGCGCCACCGTGACGGCCCCGGCTGCCTGTTCGACGAGCCCGGTGAGGCGTTCGTACTCGTCCTGCCAGGTCCGATTGGCGCGGCCACCGGTGAACAGGCTTTGCAGCACGCCCGGTTGAAGAGACCGGTGATCGTACTGACGCTCCCGGGCTTCCTGCTCAGCCTCTTGCAGACGCTCCATCTCGCTCAAGGCCGCAGCGGCCCTCCGACGCAAGGAACGCAGCGCTTCGACCGCCGGTGCGAGACCCCCGACCCTCTCGGCCAGATCCGCTCGTGCCCCGGCAAGGTCCCGTAGGGCCTGCGCCACCCGTTGGCGCTCGTCCCGCATCTGCTCCACCGTCCGGCGTGCGGTCTTGAAGCGGCGTACGGCCTCTGCCCAGTCGACCGGCTCCGTGGGCTGCCCGCTCCGTCCGCTCAGCACGTGGAACAGCCCCAGGTCCGTACGGGTGCGCTTCGTCCCGCCTCGTGGGGCCTTCTCCCGCAGGTTGCCCCACCAGAAGCTCTCGGTGAATTCACCCCGGTTCTTACGATTGCCCAGGCGTGCCGCGACAGCACCCCACGCATCGGCTCCGCCCAGCATCAGCGACGCCTGCTCGGACAGATACGCAGCTTCGCCCCTCCACTGCGAGGCGATTGCGCCCAGGGAGGGGATCTCGTCGGTGATGTTCTGCACCGCTCCGTTGTTGGCCGAGGCGACCACCATCTCGTAGCCTGCCAGCTGCGGTTTCAGCTCCCGGACGGTCCGGGAGAACTGCTCGTTACGCCAGCTGTGACTCTTGCCGAAGGCATGCTGCGGTGTGGGCAGTTCGGCCAGTGCGCAAGCTCTTCGGGTGATCAGTGCGGCAATGACGTCGCGCAGCATGGTCGTCTTGCCGGTGCCCGGCGGTCCGTTCACGGAGAAGACGCCGCCGCTGCCGTCCAGTGCGGCAAGGAGCTTGTTCACCGCGAACTGCTGGCTGAGTACCAGGGACCGGTCGGTGGCAGAGGGCCACCTGCCCAACGGAATGTGCTCCGGGGCCACGCCTTCCCACACCTTTTCCGGCCGCTCGCGTACGTCCTGGCGCCGTCCGGTGTCGATCCCCGGGGTTTCCGTCAGGTATGCCTCCAGGGCAGGCCCGGTGCTGCCCTGCGTCAGCTCAGCCGCCACCCGCTCCAGGTCGTCCGCGATGAAGCTGTTGAGGAAGTCCTGCGCCACGGTCTCGCCGTCCCGGTCTTCACGCACCTGAACGCTCTTCACCCGGGCGGCATCGGGTACCAGATCGGCGGTCACCCCGAATTGTCCGGCCAGCCATGCGGTGAAGGCGGCTATGTCCTCGAAGGCCAGCGGGCGGGTGCCGAGATTGTCCGGCATCCGCTGCCCGGAGTCCGCCTCTCCTCCCGGGGCCGTACCGTCGTCGCTCCCGTGCTCGCGTACGGCGTCGATCGTCCCCTGCGCCAACGTCTCGGTGGCCTTGCCGGCAGCTGACTGCGCTGCCTTGCCCACCACTCCTTGGACCGCCTCACCCACTGCACCGCGCACGAGGTCACCAAGACCTGAGACCACTCCGCCGGTCATCGCGTCGGCGACCAGCTTCCCGGCGACTGCCAGGAGCCCTCCGGGACCGGAGCGACCGCCCTGTACATCGAGCTTTCCGTCCCCCAGGTCCAGCATCTGTCGCTCACACGCCTCGGCGTCCTCGGCGAACCCGTCCAGCCAGCGCGCGTCGGACGGCCCCGGCGACCGGGTACGCCCGACCGCCCAGGCACAGGCCGAGAAGAAGACCGAGTCCTTCAGAAGCAGGCCGTCCTGGTTGACGGTGAACGACATGAGGGCACTGTCGCCGCTGATCCTGCCGTCGCGGTCCTCGCCCGCCGAGTCGGGGAAGACTTCGTCGAGCACATCCCGTACCCGCTCGATGGCGAACACCCCGCAGTAGACGGTGTGCTGCCAGGTGTGCTTCGGGCGAAGCCTCGGCAGCCGCGCGCCGTCCTCCCACGGCAGCGGCCGGTCCTGTCTGACGGCGAACACCTGATCGGCCGGTTTGACGGCTGGGGCCTTCTGCGGGCTGAACAGTTCGACCGCTCGCCAGAAGCGCACCACATCCGCCCTGCGCCGCCGCTCTCCGGACACCGCCGCCACCAGGATCAGCCCCCTCCGCCCGCACCGTACCGAGCTGATCAGCCTAGCCACGGTCGAGCAGACCGGACCACCAGAACAGCTGGTTCACACGCTCTCCCCACCGCACAAGATCGAATCGCCGAGAGCGTGAAGGGAAACAGGGGTACGTCGCCCACCAGGTACAGCTCGCCATCGACCGCACGATCGGGGTGGAGCACAAGGCCGATCAACTCGGGCAGCTGCTGCGTGACGCCGTGGTGTCCGATCCGGCGGTGTCCCCGTCTACCTGATCAAGGAACACTTGGGGAAGGACATCATCGCCGGTCCCGTTCCGCCAAGCGCCGGTAGGGCGCCGCCCCACGAGGTTCGCTCCTGCGTGACGACGCCCTGTTCCTGAGTGGCCCGTCACCCCGCGTCGGGCGTCAGCCGCAGCGAGATGGAGTTGATGCAGTACCGCTGGTCGGTCGGGGTGGCGTACCCCTCGCCCTCGAAGACATGCCCCAGGTGGGAGCCGCACTTCGCGCAGCGGACCTCGGTGCGGACCATGCCGTGGGAGCGGTCCTCGATCAGCTCGACCGCTGTGGAGTCCTTCGGGTCGTAGAAGGACGGCCAGCCGCAGTGGCTGGCGAACTTGGTGTCGGAGCGGAACAGCTCGGCGCCGCAGCCGCGGCAGGAGTAGACGCCCTCGGTGGTGGTGTCGGTGTACTCGCCGACGAAGGCGGGCTCGGTGCCCGCCTGCCGCAGCACCTGGTACTCGCCGGGGCTCAGCTCGGCGCGCCACTGTTCATCGGGTTTGTCGATCTCGTACGGCATGGGGTCTCCTCAGCTCAGCCGGCCAGGCGGGACAGGATCGCGGGGCCGAGGTCGGTGACGTCGCCCGCGCCCATGGTGAGAACAAGGTCACCGGCCTTCGCCATTCCGGCGACGGCGTCCGGGACGGCGGTGCGGTCGGCGACGGCGGTGACGTCGGCACCGGCGGCGCGCGCGGCGTCGACGATCAGGGCGCTGGTGATGCCGGGGATCGGGTCCTCACGGGCCGGGTAGATGTCGAGGACGACGGAGGCGTCGGCGAGGGCGAGCGCCTGGCCCATCTCCTTGCCCAGCTCCTGGGTGCGGGAGAAGAGGTGCGGCTGGAAGACGACCAGCACGCGGGCGTCCTCGGCGGCAGCGCCGCGGATGGCCTCCAGGTCGGCGGTCACCTCGGTGGGGTGGTGCGCGTAGGAGTCGATGACCTGCACGCCGGCCGCCTCGCCCTTGAGCTGGAGGCGGCGCTTGACACCGGTGTACGTGCCGAGCGCGGAGGCGAGGTTGTGCGGCGGCAGGCCCAGGGCGATACCGGCGGCGAGGGCGGCGACGGCGTTGTGGGCGTAGTGGCTGCCGGGGACGGAGACGGTGAAGGTCAGGATCCGGCCGGTGGCCAGGGAGACGCTGACGTCGCTGGTCAGACCGCGCGGGTTGATCTTCAGGATGCGGACGTCGGCGTCCTTGGACTCGCCGTAGGTGACGACCTGGATGTCGAACTTCCCGGCGATCTTCGCGGTCAGCTCACGGGCGCCGGGGTGGTCCGCGGAGATCACCAGCGTGCCGCCGGGGCGGATGCGGCCGGCGAAGGTCTCGAAGGACTCGTAGATCTCGTCCATCGAGGCGTAGTTGGCGTGGTGGTCCAGCTCGACGTTGAGGACGATGGCGACCTCGGGCGCGTACTTGTGGAAGCTGCGGTCGCTCTCGTCGGCCTCGGCGACGAAGATCTCGCCGGTGCCGTGCTCGGCGTTGGAGCCGGGGGCGTCGAGATCGCCGCCGATGGCGTACGACGGCTTGAGGCCGAGCGAGGTCAGGGAGACGGCGAGCATGGAGGTGGTCGTCGTCTTGCCGTGGGTGCCGGCGACGGCGATCGGGCGGACGCCGTCCATCAGGGCGGCCAGCGCGTCGGAGCGGTGCACCACCGGGATACCACGCTCCCGGGCGGCGGCCAGCTCGGGGTTGTCGTCGCGGATCGCGGAGGAGACGACGACGGCGGTGGCGTCCGCGGCGAGATGCTCGGCGGCGTGGCCGATGTGGACGGTGGCGCCCAGCTCGCGGAGGGCGGCGGCGGTCGCGGACTCCTTGGCGTCACTGCCCGCGACGCGGGCGCCGCGCTGCGCGAGGATCTTGGCGATGCCCGACATACCGGCTCCGCCGATGCCGATGAAGTGCGGTCGGTCCATCGAGGCTGGGATGGCGGCTGCCATGGGTGACTCCCTGATCGTCGCGGCTCTCGTGCTGCGGTCGATTCTCGCACCCACCTCCGACAACGCGTGCCCGGCCGCTCCGCGCCACGGCGGCGGGCGGGCTCAGCGGCGGATCAGCCCGCGCGCCGTGGCGGCCGCCACCGCCGCCGTACGGGAGTCGACGCCGAGCTTGGCGTAGATGTGCACCAGGTGGGATTTGACGGTGGCCTGGCTGAGGAAGAGGCGCTTGCTGACCTCGGCGTTGGACAGGCCGTCCGCGACGAGCTGGAGCACCTCCGTCTCGCGGCGCGACAGGGCGACGGCGGGGTCGCGCATCCGGTCCATCAGGCGCAGCGCGACGGTCGGGGCGAGGGCCGACTTCCCGGCCGCCGCGGCGCGGACGGCGGCGGCCAGCTCCTCGGGCGGGGCGTCCTTGAGGAGGTAGCCGGTGGCGCCCGCCTCGATGGCGGCGAGGATGTCGGCGTCGGTGTCGTAGGTGGTCAGCACGAGGACGCGGGGTGCGCCGGGGCGGGCGGTGATGGCGGCGGTCGCCTGGGAGCCGCGCATCTCGCCGCCGAAGCGGAGGTCCATCAGGACGACGTCGATGCCCGGCAGCGCGGCGAGGGTGACGGCCTCCTCGGCGGTGGGGACGTCGGCAACGACCGCGAAGCCCGGTTCGGTCTCCAGGACGGCGCGCAGTCCGGCCCGTACGACGGGGTGGTCGTCGGCGAGCAGCAGCCGGATCGGGGCGGGGTCGGTCACGGGGCGGCCTCTGCGGGTGCGGGTGGCAGGGGGAGGGTGACGGCGACGGCGGTGCCCTCGCCGGGGGCGGATTCGACGGCGAGGGCGCCGTGCAGGGCGCGGGCGCGCGCCCGCATGGCGGCGAGGCCGAAGCCGGTGCCGTCGGCGGCGGGCGGCGGGGCGCCGGGGTCGAAGCCGGTGCCGTCGTCGACGACGTCCAGGGCGACCTCGGTGTCCATGTAGCTCAAGGTCAGCTCGGCGCGGCGGGCCCCGGCGTGCCGGACGGTGTTGGCCAGCGCGGACTGGGCGATGCGCAGCAGGGCGACCTCGTGCGGGGTGGGGAGTTCGGCGGGGGTGCCGGAGAGGTGGCAGTGCACGGCGAGGCCGGAGGCGCGGGCGGTGGTGGCGCAGAGCCGCTCCAGGGCGGCGGGCAGCGAGCCGGCCTCCAGGTCGGGCGGGCTCAGTTCGCGGACGAAGCGGCGGGCCTCGGCGAGGTTGTCGACGGCGGTGGCGCGGGCGTGCACGACGTGGCCCAGTGCGGCCTCGGGGCGGGACGGCAGGGCGCGTTCGGCGGCCCGCAGCAGCAGCTGGATGCTGGACAGACCCTGCGCCAGCGTGTCGTGGATCTCCCGGGCCAGGCGTTCGCGTTCGGCCAGCACCCCGGCGGCGTGCTCGGCGGCGGCCAGTTCGCTGCGGGTGGCGGTCAGCTCCTCGACGATCCGGCGGCGCTGTTCGCTCTCCCGGTAGAGGGCCTGGTAGCCGAGGACGACGGCGACCGCGACGGCGGCGCCCAGCACCGGCCCGATGACCGTGCCGACGCCCAGCGTCCCCGTGTGACGGGCGAACCCGGCGACGGCGACGACCGTGGTGACGGCGACGGCGGGCAGTGCCCAGCGCGGCGCCAGCAGGTGCAGCTGGACGAAGTAGAGCGGGAAGGCGAGCCAGACGCCGTCCTGGGTGAGCGCCAGCAGCACGGTCCAGACGGCCGCGAGGAGCGTCAGCCACAGGGCCGCGCCGCCGCTGCGCGGGCGGACGCCGGGCAGCAGCGGGCCCGCGACGTAGCAGCCGAGAAGGACGGCGGAGACGGCGACGACGGCGGGGGTGTGCGGGTCGCCGCCGACGACGGCGCGGGCGGCGGCGAGCGCGAGCAGCGCCGCCACCATCAGGTGCAGGCAGCTGCGCAGCACCCGCACGGCGGGGGTCAGGGCGAGGTCGGTCACGGTTTCTCCAGGTTAGGCACCGCGCCGGGGAGCGGCATCCATCGAAAGGTTGAGCGGCCGCCGCACCTTTCGATCCGGGGGAACCGCTCCCGGGCGCGATGCCCCGTCCCGCCCCGGGGCGGGACGGTGGAGCCATCCGCCGGGCAGTGGGCCCGGCCACCGTGGAACAAGAGGGATGGGGCCGTGTTCGTCGCCTGGAGGGATCTGAGATTCGCGAGGGGCCGGTTCGCCCTGATGGGCACGGTCATCGTGCTCATCACGGTGCTGGTCGGTCTGTTGTCGGGGCTGACGGCGGGCCTGGGCCGGGAGAACACCTCGGCGATCACTGCGCTCCCCGCCGATCACCTGGTGTTCTCGAAGCCCGCCGACGGCGGCGCGGTCTCGTTCACCGACTCCCGGCTGTCGCGGAAGACCGTGGACGCCTGGTCCGCGGTGCCGGGCGTGGCGCGCGCCGAACCGCTGGGCATCGCCACCACCAAGGCCGAGGCGGGGCGGCACACCGCCGCCGTGTCGGTGTTCGGGGTCGGGCCCGGATCGGCGCTCGTGCCCGAGGGCGCGCCGGTGGCCGGGCGCGCCGTGCTGTCGCAGAAGGCCGCCGACGAACTGGGCCTCGCCCGCGGCGACCGGCTCACCCTCGGGGGCCGCACCGTGACGGTCGGCGCCGTGTCGGGCGCCGCGATGTACAGCCACACCCCGGTGGTCTGGACGGCGCTGGACGAGTGGCGGGCGCTGCCCGGCGGCGGGGACGGGGCGACGGTGGTGGCGCTGACCGCGTCCGGCGCCGATCTGGCCGCCGCCGACGCACGGCTCGGCACCACGACGGTGACGTCGGCCGGGGCGCTGGCGGGCATCGGCTCGTACACCGCCGAGAACGGCTCGCTGCAGCTGATGCGCGGGTTCCTGTTCGTCATCTCGGCGCTGGTCATCGGCGCGTTCTTCACCGTCTGGACGATCCAGCGCAGCGGCGACGTGGCGGTGCTCAAGGCGCTCGGCGCTTCCACCGGGCGGCTGCTGAAGGACGCGCTCGGCCAGGCGGTCGTGCTGCTGGTGCTCGGTACGGGGGTGGGCGCCGCCCTCGTCGCCGGGCTGGGCGCGGTCGTCGGCACCGCGGTGCCGTTCGTCCTCACGCCGTCGACCGTGCTGGTCCCCGCGCTGATCATGATCGCGCTGGGTGCCGCCGGCGCCGCCCTCGCCATCCGCCGCATCACGTCCGTGGACCCGCTGACCGCCCTGGGAAGTGCCCGATGAGCCTCGAACTGACCGATGTCACGCTGACCTACCCGGACGGCGACACCCGGCTGACCGCGCTGGACCGCGTCTCGCTGACCGTTCCGGC
Organism: Streptomyces sp. NPDC029159; assembly: GCF_055564055.1. NCBI lineage: Bacteria > Bacillati > Actinomycetota > Actinomycetes > Kitasatosporales > Streptomycetaceae > Streptomyces > Streptomyces sp. NPDC029159. The sequence continues at coordinate 362,253 of NZ_JBVHWT010000002.1, read as the reverse complement.
CGGGTCCCTGACGGCGGTGATCGGGCCGTCGGGCTCGGGCAAGTCCAGTCTGCTGGCGGTGGCCGCGACGCTGATCACGCCGGACAGCGGCCGGGTGGTGCTCGCCGGGCGCGACACCACCGGGCTGGGCCGCGCCGCGCTGACGGCGCTGCGCCGCACCACCGTCGGCACCGTCTTCCAGCAGCCGAACCTGCTGCCGTCGCTGACCGCCGCCGAACAGCTCCAGGTCATGGCCCACCTCGACGGCCGCCCGGCCCGCGCCGCGCGGCAGCGGGCGCGGGAGCTGCTGGCCGCCGTCGGGCTGGACGGTGTGGCGGACAAGCGGCCGCACCAGCTCTCCGGCGGTCAGCGTCAGCGCGTCAACATCGCGCGGGCGCTGATGAACGACCCGGCCGTGCTGCTGGTGGACGAGCCGACCAGCGCCCTCGACCATGCGCGCGGCGCGGCGGTGCTGGAGCTGCTGACCACGCTCACCCACCGGCGCGGCACGGCGACGGTGCTGGTCACGCACGACCGGTCGCATCTGACGGCGGTCGATGCGGTCGTCGAGGTGGCGGACGGGCGGCTCACTCCTGCGGCTGGGGTGGCTCCTCCGGGGCGTGCGAGAACAGTTTGAGGACCGGTACGCCGACCTTGTGGCGGGCGCGGGAGGCCCAGTCGCGGTGGAAGAACTCCTCCACGAAGTGGGGGGTGGTCAGCACGATCACCTCGTCCGCGCCCGTCTCGTCGACGATCTCGCGCAGCCGGTCCAGCGGATGCCGCTCGGCGACCTGCCCGGTGGCCTCGGCGCCGGTGGCGCGCAGCGCCGCGAGGGTGTGCGCCAACGCGCGTTCGGCCGGTGCGTCCGCCGCGTCGCCCTCCGGCTCCTCACCCTCGCGCACCGCGTCGTCGAACTCGCCCAGGGCGACGTCGTCGATGGCCCGCAGCAGCAGGTCCTGCGCACCGCGCGGCTGCATGAGGACGACGAAGGAGACCGGGTCGTCGCCGTGCAGCGTGGTGACGAAATCGACGTCGGCGGGCGTCAGAGGCTTCTCGATCATCAATACGCTCGTGAACACGACGGACGCCCTTCTTCTCTTCTTCCGGGGCACGGCATGCCGCGGCACCCCACAGAAACCATCCTGCCCCCGCCGTCACACGGGGGTTCCGTTGGCTCTAAGTGTGCCCAAAGGAAGCTAAGCGGAACGGGTAATTCCGCTGATTGTCAGCTTCGACGGTATCGGGTGAACAAGAACCCGGCCTCCTCCAGGACGGACGCCAGGGCGAACCGCTCCGGAACGGCGACCGACGGGCCGACCGTGATCCGCGGCGCGTCGCCCACCGCGACGACCGGCGCCAGCGACAGACACATCTCGTCCAGCACCCCGGCGGCGGCGAACTGCCCCAGCAGCGACGGCCCGCCCTCGGTCAGCAGCCGCCGGTGGCCCCGCGCGGCCAGCACCGCCGGGACCCGCGCGGGGTCGACGCCCTGCCCCTCGCCCGCGAACAGCACCTCCACCCCGGCCGCCCGTGCCGCGGCCACCCGCTCGGCCGGGGCCCCGGCGCCGGTGACGACGAGGGTGGGCACCAGCGACCCGGTGAACAGCGGCAGGGTGAAGTCCAGGCCCAGCCCGGCGGTCACCACGGCGACGGCGGGGGCCGGGCCCTGTCCGGCGGCGGCCCGGCGCGCGGCGAACGCCTCCCGGGCGCGGGCCGGCCGGTACCCCTCCTGACGAACCGTTTCGGCGCCGACCACCACCGCATCGGCGAGCGCCCGCAGCACCCCGAAGATCCGCATGTCGGCGGTGCCGGAGAGCGGCTGCGAACGGCCCTCGTGGTGCGCCGCCCCGTCCAGCGACGCCACCATGTTGGCGCGCAGCCAGCCCGGCCGCCCGGCGCGCAGCGGATCGTCCTCGGCCGGGTACGCATAGGCGTCCGCCAGCTCGTCGAGCGCCCACTCGCGGTCGGTGACGGCGTCCGGGCCGGGCGGCGCCGCGGCCGGGTCCGGGAGGGCGGGGGCAGGGGCGGGGAGGGGGTACAGGCGTCGCATGGGCCGCAGTGTGACATGGCTCGCCCGGCGGCCCTCGACCCACCACGGAGCGGCTAGGCTGGAGCGCTGTGTCGTCTTCCCAGCCCTCGTCCTCTCCGTCCGCGCCGATAGCCGCATCGCCGGACGGCGCCGACGCCGCGCCCGCCGCGCTGACCTCCCGCGCCCCGCACGTCCCCGCCGACCGGCTGGTCGCCGAGATGGTGCCGCCGCCGCGCTTCCAGGGCGCCCGCTTCGACACCTACATCCCGGACCCGAAGCAGCCCAGCCAGGCCGAGGCCGTGACGGTGCTCAGCACCTTCGCCGCGAGCATCGGCGGCGGCGCCTCGGCCAACGGCGGCAGACGCCGCTGGTTCGCGAAGAAGCCCGCCGCCCCCAAGGGCCCGCGCGGCGTCTACCTGGACGGCGGCTACGGCGTCGGCAAGACCCATCTGCTGGCCTCCCTGTGGCACGCCACCGACGCCCCGCCCGAGCGCAAGGCGTTCGGCACCTTCGTCGAGCTGACCAACCTGGTCGGCGCGCTCGGCTTCCAGGAGACCGTCCGCACCCTCGGCGGCCACCGCCTGCTGTGCATCGACGAGTTCGAGCTGGACGACCCCGGCGACACGGTGCTGGTCTCCAGCCTGCTGTCCCGACTGGTGGAGTCCGGTGTGGCGCTGGCCGCGACCTCCAACACGCTGCCCGGCAAGCTCGGCGAGGGCCGCTTCGCCGCCGCCGACTTCCTCCGTGAGATCCAGGGCCTGAGCGCCCACTTCCGGCCGCTGCGCATCGACGGCGAGGACTACCGCCACCGCGGTCTGCCCGAGGCGCCCGCCCCGTATGACGACGAGACCGTCACCCGCACCGCGTACCGCACGCCGGGCGCCTCGCTCGACGACTTCCCCTCTCTTCTGGAGCATCTGTCGAAGGTGCACCCGAGCCGCTACGGCGCGATGTGCGACGGCATCGAGGCGGTCTGCCTCACCGATGTGCAGGCCGTGCCGGACCAGTCGACCGCGCTGCGTCTGGTGGTCCTCGCCGACCGGCTCTACGACCGTGAGGTGCCCGTGATCACCTCCGGCAAGGCGTTCGACGAGCTGTTCAGCGAGGAGATGCTGCGCGGCGGCTACCGCAAGAAGTACTTCCGCGCGATCTCCCGCCTCACCGCCCTGGCCCGCGACGCGGGTCCGCTGGTCACCGGCGCCTAGCGCACCCACCGGCGGGGCGGCCCGCCCCGCCGGTGCGCCGTGCCGGCCGTCAGCCCCGGCGGGCGGCGAGGTGGCAGACGGCGGCCACCACCGCGGCGGATATCGGTATCGCGGCGGCGAGCGGCAGCCACGGCATCACGGCCGTGCCGCTCACCGAGCCCGCCACCAGGCCCCGCACCACCGCACTGGCGGGTGAGAGGGCCGGGAGGACCAGCAGGACGCAGCCGAGCAGACCGGCGCAGACCGGCCAGGCGGTGCCGTGCAGCACCGGGCGGTTGCACACCGCCCCGACCGCGGTGCCCAGCAGCAGACAGACCACGGCGGCCGCCAGCCCGCAGGCCGTCGCCGGCAGCAGCGCCACGGTGACCTGCTGGTCGTTGGAGCGGGGGTCGGAGAAGAGCGCGACGAACGCCGTCCCCGCGAGCGCGGGCGGCAGCGTGGCGAGGGCCGCCGTCACCACCGCCGCGAGGTGCGCCCGCGCCGGGCCCGCCGCGGCCGTGACACAACTACGGGCGGCGGGCGGTTCGTTGGTCACACAGACCCGGGTCAGCCAGACCGTCAGCGGCAGCAGCGCCGCCGCGGCGAACGCGAAGGCGTCGAGCACCGGACTGCCCGTCCCGATGCCGACGACAAGGAACCCGGCGTACAGCAGCATCGGCGGCAGCCAGCGGTGCGAGCCGATCAGCAGGGCCGCCTGGTAGCGGATCAGGGCGATCACCGGGGGCCTCCTTCCGCGCCTGCCGGAGGGGCAACGGCCGGGGAGGCGGGGCCTGTCCCGGCCGGACCGGTCGCCTCCAGGGAGTCGGGGCCGACCGGAGCGGTGCCCGGAACTGCCGCCCCTCCGCCCGGCTCCCCCGCACCGGGTACGGCGTCGCCGCCCGGTGGCCGCTCCGCCGGCGCCGTCACCGTCCGGATGTGCCAGGGCGGACGGGCCGTCAGCAGGGCCCGCAGCAGCGCGTCGGAGTACGCGGCGGGGACCGTCAGCCGGGCCGTACCGTCCGGCTCCCGCACGGTCACGGGCCGCCCCGGCAGCCCCTCGGGCAGCTCCGCTCCGGCGCCGGGCGACTCGGCGCGGACCGTCACCCGGGGCCCGGCCACCACGGTGCGGGCCGCTGCGGCCGAGGGCGGCGCGGGGCGCAGCCGTCCGTCGACGATGCGGTGGCAGGCGTCGGCCGCACCGGCCAGCCGCCGGGGGTCGTGGTCGACGAAGAGGACCGTCGCGCCGTCGGCGACCCGCTCGGCGACCGCGCGGTCCAACTCACCGCGGGCCGCGGCGTCCAGGCCCGTCCACGCCTCGTCCAGGACGAGCAGCTCCGGTGCGGCGAGCAGCGCCTGGGCGACCGCCACCTTCTGGCTGGTGCCCTTCGACAGTGCGGACAGCGGCGTACCGGCGTGCCCGGCGGCGCCGAACCGCTCCAGCCACACCCCGGCCGCCCGGGCCGCCGCCGGGCCGCGCAGTCCGTGCACCCGGCCCAGGTGGGTGAGGTACCCGAGAGCCGTGAACGGCAGTGCGGGCGGGAAGCGTTCGGGGACGTACGCGGTGCGGGGGCGGCCGCGGATCCGGCCCGTGGTGGGCCGGTCGATCCCGGCGCACAGCCGCAGCAGGGTGGACTTCCCGCTGCCGTTGGCCCCCTCGATCCGTACGAGCGCGCGCTCCGGCAGATCGAGGTCCACCCCGCGCACCACCCACGGCCCGCGCACTCCGTACCTCCGGCCGACGCCGTCCAGTCGCATCTCTCCCCCTCGTCGTTCCGTCCCCGTCCTCACCGTGCCAACGGCGACGGCCGCGGGACCGTTCCCCGGACCTCGCCGCCCCAGGGAGGGCCTTCAAGGCCGCACCGATCGGCACGCGGACGGCGTCGGAGCGGCTGGCACACTGGGCGGATGACCAGCACCGAAGCCCATGACTCCGCCTCCTCGACCGCGGTCGGGGCGCACCTGAGGAGCGCGGCGGAGCGGGACGCCTCACCGCAGTTCGTCCTGCCGCTCGTCGTCCGCATCGAGCGGACCGATCCCCCGGCGCGCACCGACGCCCTGGAGACGGCCGCCCGCGCCGTGCTGGTGCTGCTCTCCGACGCCCGCGCCAACGGCGACGGCGAGTGGGCCGCGGCCGTCCGGGACTGGCAGGACGCCCGGATCCGCAAGGTGGTGCGCCGCGCGCGCGGCGCCGAGTGGCGGCGGGCCGAGGCGCTGCCGGGGATCACGGTGACCGGCGACCGGGCCGAGGTCCGTGTCCATCCCCCGGTCCCGCTCGACGGCTGGCCCAAGGACCTGGCCCGCCTCCAGGTCTCCGGCACCGAACTGGACGACCCGGAGCCGCCGTCCGCGCCGGCCTCGGGGAATCCGGTGCTGTGGCTCAACCCGGGCGTGACGATGTCGGCGGGCAAGACCATGGCGCAGGCCGGGCACGGCGCACAGCTGGCCTGGTGGGAGCTGTCCGCACCGGAGCGCGCGGCCTGGCGGGACGCCGGTTTCCCGCTGTCGGTACGGACCGCGCCGGCGGACACCTGGGACGGGCTGACCCGCAGCGGGCTCCCGGTGGTCCATGACGCGGGCTTCACCGAGATCGCCCCCGGGCCGACCGTGGTGGCGGAGGGCGGCGAGCGGTTCTGCCCGCTGCCCGGGGGGCGGCGCCCGTAGAGGGCGGCGGCAGGTCGCCGCGCCTGGCGCAGCCAAGGTGTACGGAAGCCCGGGGCCCCTGCCGGTGGCCGGAACCCGACCCGTACCTTTGTGGCGTGTTCACGTCTCTCCTCGGCTTCACCGCCGTCGCCGCGCTGCTGACCATCTCGCCCGGGCCCGACTTCGCCGTCGTGCTGCGCACCGCGCTCGGTTCGGGGCGGCGGGCCGCGCTGTGCAGTGCCTTCGGGATCGCCGCCGGGTGCTTCGTCTGGGGGCTGGCCGGGGCGGTCGGGCTGACGGCGATGCTGTCCGCCTCCGAGGCGGCGTACGGCGCGCTGCGGGTGGCCGGGGCGCTGTATCTGATGTGGCTGGGCGTCCAGGCCCTGCGGACCGCGCGGCGCCACCGCACCGCCCCCGGCGAGGCGGCCCCGGCCACCGCCGAGGGGACGGCGGACGGCGCGGGGGCGGACGGGATCTCGCCCCTGCGGGCGTTCCGGACCGGACTGCTGACCAACGTCCTCAACCCCAAGGTCGGCGTCGTCTACCTGTCGCTGCTGCCGCAGTTCATCCCGCACGGCGCACCAGTGGTGGCCACCACGCTGCTGCTGGTGGCGGTGCACGCCGTGCTGGGCGTGGTGTGGCTGGGCACCCTCGCCTGCGCCGTCCACCGGGCGCGTGCCTTCTTCCAGCGTCCCCGGGTACGGAAGCGGCTGGATCAGGCCACCGGCGGGGTGCTGCTGGCCCTGGGGGCGGCCGCCGGGTTCGAGGCGGCGCGCTGACACCCCCTACGGCCCGCAGCGCCGGTCACCGCGGCAAGGGCAGCACGGGGGAAGCTCAAATCCGGCTCTGAAACCGGTGCGCGCAGGGTTCGGCGGGCGGCGCCGGGGCGAAGTAACGGTAAGTACAGCAGTGCAAGGGGGAGCACATGGAACGCCTGGGAACAGGCATCGGCTGGCGGCCGGAGATCGCCGCGGAGATCGCCGGGTTCGACGGCCTGGACTGGGTCGAGGTGGTGGCCGAGAACCTCTGCCCCGGCCATCTGCCGCCGGCGCTCCAGGAGATACGCGCACGGGGGCTGACGGTGGTCCCGCACGGGGTGTCGCTGGGGCTGGGCGGCGCCGACCGGCCCGACCCGGGGCGGCTGGCGGCGCTCGCGGAGCGCGCGGTGGCGCTGGACGCGCCGCTGGTCACCGAGCACATCGCATTCGTCCGCGCCGGGGGCCGGGCGGCCGGTCCGCCCCTGCTGGAGGCGGGCCATCTGCTGCCGGTGCCGCGCACCCGCGACGCGCTCGACGTGCTCTGCGCCAACGTACGGATCGCCCAGGACGCGCTGCCGGTGCCGCTGGCGCTGGAGAACATCGCGGCGCTCCTCTCCTGGCCCGATGAGGAGCTGACCGAGGGGCAGTTCCTCACCGAGCTGGTCGAGCGGACCGGTGTGCGGCTCCTCGTCGATGTCGCCAATCTGCACACCAACCACGTCAACCGGGGTGAGGATCCCGCCACCGTCCTGGACGCGCTGCCGCTGGAGGCGCTCGCCTATGTGCACGTCGCGGGCGGCGTGGAGCGCGACGGCGTGTGGCACGACAGCCACGCCCATCCGGTGACCCGTCCGGTCTTGGACGTCCTCGCGGAGCTGTGCGCGCGGACGGTGCCGCCCGGGGTGCTGCTGGAGCGCGACGAGGACTTCCCCGAGCCCGGTGAGCTGACCGGGGAACTGACCGCGATCCGTGCGGTGCTGGAGGGGGCCCGGCATGACGCGGCGGCCTGACGGTGGACCGGACCGCGGCCCGATACGGACGGCGGACGCCCGGGGCGCCCAGGCGTCCGCACCGGGCGCCCGCGGAACGGCGCACGCCCCCCGGCCCACGGCCGCCCCGGACGCCACCGAGGCCGCCCGTGCCCGCCTGGCCGGTGCCCAGGAAGAGCTGCTGGCGGCGCTGGTCGCCGGGGCGCCGGTGCCCGAGGGGTTCGATCCCGTACGGCTGGAGGTGCAGCGGCGGGCGCTGGTCGCCAAGCGGGCCACGGTGATCGCGAAGATCGCGCCCGAGCTGCCCGAGATCCTGGGGGCGGGCTATCGCCCGGCGTTCCTCGCCTACGCCCGCGGCCGCCCGCTGACCGGCGGCCACCGGCGCGACGCCCTGGACTTCGCCGCCCATCTGCTGGCGCAGGGGCGGCCGGACGACGCCGCGGCACGGGCCCGGCTCACCCGGTGGTGGCAGGACCGGGCAGGCCCCCGGCCGCCCCGCACCGGGCCACTGGCCCGGCTCACCCGCTCCCCCTTGTTCTCCCGACTTCTGCGGGCCGTCCGGTCCGCCTCGTACCGGAGGTGACCGCGGTGTCCTTCATTCCCTGGGTGTACGGGGTGGTGGCGCTGTCCTCGGCGGGCCTCATCGTGGCCACCGTCCGCGGGCGGCGGCCGGAGAAGCGGATCCGGCTGGTGGACGCGCCCACCCACGACGTGTGGGAGATCGCGTTCCTGGGTGGCGGTCCCGCCCGTGTGGTGGACGCCGCCGTCGCCGCGCTGCACGAGGACGGCCGGGCGGCGGTCGGCGAGCCCGGTGTGCTGACCGTGCTCCGCAACGACCCGCGCGACGCCGTGGAGGCGGCCGTGCTCGCTGCCGCGGCGGCGACGCCCGGTGGCGCGTTGGCCGAGGTGCGGCGCCGCGCGATGACCGACCCCGCGGTCCAGGCGATCGGCGACCGGCTCGCCGAGCGCGGGCTGATGCGGCGTCCGGCGCGCGGGCGGCTCGCCCGGGGGTGGGCCGGTTTCCAGATGGCGGGCTCCGTGGTGCTGCTCCTCTGCACCCTGCTGCTCACCGTCGCCGGCCACCTCGACGCGGATCCGGTCGAGGTGCCCACCGTGGTGGCGATCGTGCCCGCGGTGGTCGTGGCGTTGGTCGTCGGCGGGATCTGCCGGCAGAGCGGCGGGCGGCGGCTGACGGAGGCGGGCCGGCTCGCGCTGCGGGCGGCCCGGGCCACCCACCATCCGCTCACGGTCGCGAACGTGGCGGTTCCGGCGGCGCTCCTGGTGGCGATCGGCAGCGCCACGCTGCTCACCGACGAACTGCTGCGGGAGCAGCTGGCCCAGGCGCAGACCGCGATGGCCGTGAACGGCGCGTCGTCGTCCGACGGCGGCAGCACCTGGGCCGACCAGTCCTCCCAGGCCGCCTGGTGCGGGACGTCCGGCGGCGGGTCGAGCTGCGGTGGCTCGCACCACCACGGCGGCGGTTCCTCGTGCGGCGGCTCGCACCACGGCGGGGGCTCGTCCTGCGGCGGCTCGCACCACGGGGGTTCCTCGTGCGGCTCCTCCTGCGGCGGCGGGTCGTCGTGCAGCGGCGGCGGGTCCTCCTGCGGATCCTCGTGCGGCGGTTGAGCGCCGACCACAGGGGCGGGCGCCGGGTCCGAGGGGCTGGTTCCGGCCATGCCCCGGGCCGCCCGCCCCGTTCCCATATCCTGAGATATGCCATGGCGGCCGGACAGGCGTTCCCGTAGAAATTGCGCCATGGGGCTTCTCTTCCTCGCCGTCGCCGTGCTCGCCGCCGCCGTCGCCTGCCTCCGCGTCTGCCGCACCGCCCGCGCCCTGCCGCCGCAGCCACCTCACCCGCCGGCCGTCGCGGAGACCGGGCCGCCGTGCGGACCGACGCTGTACGAGACGGCGTTCCTGGCCGGCGGGCCGGACCGGGTCGCCGACGTCACCCTGGTGTCGATGGCGCAGCAGCGCCGCCTCCTGCTGGCGCACACCGGCTGGGCCACGGTCGTCGACCCGGTCGGCCGGGACGCCGTCGAGTGCGCGGTCCTCGCCGCCATCGGCTCCGACGGGCAGCGCCGCATACCGGCCATCCGCGACGGCCTCGCCACCACGGAGGCGCTGCGGTCCCTGACGGAGCGCCTGACGGCCGCCGGTCTCGCCCCGCGGACCGACCCGTACGGCGGTCTCGGCGAGGCGCTGCGGCAGGTGCGGGCCGCCACGCTCGTCGTGCTGGCGGCCGCCGCCGCGGCGGTCTGGCAGGCGCCGCCGGAGCGCGCCCTCGGGCCGCTGCTCGGCTGGTTCGCCCTGCCGTTCGTCCTCACGGCCGGTACGTGGGCGATGGCGCGCGCCGAGTACCGCCCGGCCGCGCGCTGGACGACGGCGGCGGGCGCGGGCCGGCTGCGCCGCGCCACCGGGGCCGGCCGCCCGGCCTCCGGGGACGCGCTGACCGCCCTGGCGCTGCACGGTCCGCGGGCGCTGGCCGACCCGTCGCTGCGCTCGGCCCTCCACTCATCCGGGGTATAGCGGGCAACACCGGGGCCCGGTGCTTTACTTCACCGATCGCCGCGCCAACCATCCCTTCCGTATGCACGTTTGCGGCCGCGCGCGGGCCGTCTCCGTGCCGGGCACGACGAAGGGACGGTTCGTGAGAGCACTCGCGTTGTACGGAACCATCGGGTCACTCCTCCTGGGCGCCCTCGCCACCTCCCCGGCGGACGGCGCCACCCGCGCGCCCGCCGCGCCCCTCGCGCGCCCCCTCACCTTCGGGCGCTGCGCCCCGGTCGAGCATCTGCCGTCGGACGTCGAGTGCGCCGCGCTGACCGTGCCGCTCGACTACGGGCGTCCCCAGGGCAAGCAGATCAAGCTGACCGTCAGCCGGATCCGGGCCACCGCGCCCAAGGAGCGGCAGGGTGCCCTGATCTTCAATCCGGGCGGTCCGGGCGGCTCCAGCATGGACTTCCCGCTCTACGGCGCGCTGCCCAAGTGGCGCCGCACCGCCCGCGCCTACGACTTCGTCGGCTACGCCCCGCGCGGCGTCGGCCGGTCGGCGCCGCTGTCCTGCCAGGACCCGAAGGAGTTCGCGAAGGCCCCGACCGACAGCCAGGTGCACCCCACCGCCGCCTTCAAGCGCGAGAAGAGCGCGCAGGCCGAGGCGTACGCCCGCGGCTGCGCCCGGAACGCCGGCGCCGACCTGCCGTTCTACAACTCCGTCAACAACGCCCGCGACCTCGACATGCTGCGCGCCGCGCTCGGCGAGCGGAAGCTGACGTTCATGGGCGCCTCCTACGGCACGTACTTCGGCGCGCTGTACGCCACGTTCTACCCCGGGCACGTCCGCCGGATGATCTTCGACAGCGTCGTCGACCCGGACCCGCGGCAGATCTGGTACCGCAACAACCTCGCCCAGAACGTCGCGTTCCAGGGCCGCTGGCGCGACTGGCTGCGCTGGGTCGCCCGCCACCAGGACGCCTACCACCTGGGCACCACGGAGCAGGCGGTGCAGCAGGCGTACGACACCGCGCTCACCCGGCTGCGGAGCCACCCGGCGGGCGGCACGGTCGGGCCCGCGCAGCTCCAGTCGGCGTTCCTGCGCACCGGCTACAACGACATCTACTGGCCGCGCCGGGCCCAGGCCCTGTCGGCGTATCTGCACGGCGACGACAAGCCGCTGCGGGACCAGGCGGCGCCCGATCCCGAGGACGCGGTCGCCGACGAGAACAGCAACGCGGTCTACACCGCGGTCTCCTGCAACGACGCGGCCTGGCCACACGACCTGCGCACCTGGGAGCGGGACAACGCCGAGGTGGCGCGGCGCGCACCGTTCGAGACCTGGGACAACGTCTGGATGAACCTGCCGTGCGCCTTCTGGCCGGACGCCGCGCAGTCGGCCCGCGCCGGACTGACCGCCGCGACCGGCCGGGCCGAGGACCGCGCCGCGGCCGGCGTCCCCGGGACGGACGAGGTGGGTGAGGCCGCCCGGTACGCGGCGGCCGCCCGCGCGGCGCAGGCGCTGCCCGGGCACCACGGCCCGGTCGACGTCCGCACCGCGCCCGGTGCGCTGCCGCCGGTCCTGCTGCTGGCCGCCGAGCGCGACGGCGCGACGCCCTACCCGGGCGCCCTGGCGCTCCAGGAGCGGCTGCCGGGCTCGTCGCTGGTCACCGAGAACGGCGCCGGCACCCACGGCATCGCCTACGGCCCCAACTCCTGTGTGAACGCGCATGTGGAGGCGTATCTGCTGCACGGCACCGTCCCCGGGCACCGGGTGTACTGCGCCCCGCGGGCCGAGCCGAAGCCACAGGACGCGAAGCCCGCCGCCAAGAAGGCCGGGAGGGGCGCGACCAGCCCCCTGTGATCCACCGGGCACGACGACGGCGGGCCGCCCCGGGGTGGGGCGGCCCGCCGTCGTCGTGGTGCACGGACCGTACGCGGCCGGATCAGGCCAGACCGGCGACCAGTTCGGCGACCGGCTTGCGGCGGCCGGTGTAGAACGGCACCTCTTCGCGGACGTGCCGCCGTGCCTCGGAGCCGCGCAGGTGACGCATCAGGTCGACGATGCGGTACAGGTCGTCCGCCTCGAACGCCAGGATCCACTCGTAGTCGCCGAGCGAGAACGACGGCACGGTGTTGGCGCGGACGTCCGGGAAGCCGCGGGCCATCTTGCCGTGGTCGGCGAGCATCTTGCGGCGCTCGTCGTCGGGGAGGAGGTACCACTCGTAGGAGCGGACGAACGGGTAGACGCTGACGTAGTCGCGGGGGCGCTCGTCGGCGAGGAACGCCGGGATGTGCGACTTGTTGAACTCCGCGGGGCGGTGCAGCGCCATGTTGGACCACACCGGGGTGAGGGCGCGGCCCAGGCGGGTGCGGCGGAAGAGGTTGAACGCCTCCTGGAGGGCGTCCGCACTCTCCGAGTGCCACCAGATCATCACGTCGGCGTCGGCGCGCAGACCGGAGACGTCGTAGGTGCCGCGGACCACGACGTCCTTGGCGGCGAGCTGGGTGAACAGCTCCTCGACCTCGTCGGCGCATCCGCCGCGGTCCTCGGGGAGGACGTCCCGCAGCCGGAAGACCGACCACAGGGTGTAGCGGATGGTGTCGTTGAGGTCCTTCGCCTTCTTGCCGGCGTTCTGCGCCCGGTCCGCGGCGGGGGTGGAAGCGTCTGTCATACCGTCCATTCTCACTCGCCTCCGGAGAAGTCCGGCGCCCGGGTCTCCAGGCCGGCGAGGATCTCGTCGGCGGCCCGCCGCGCCGACCCGATGCACGCCGGGATACCGACGCCGTCGTAGGCCGCACCGCACACCCGCAGCGCCCCGGGGAGCGCCGCGCGGATCCGGGCGACGCGGTCCGGGTGGCCGACGAAGTACTGCGGCAGACCGCCCTCCCAGCGGGTGACGGTGGAAGCCACGGGGCGGGCGGCGAGGCCGACGGCCGCGCCGAGGTCGGCGAGCGAGATCTCCACCAGTTCGGCGTCGTCGCGGCCCAGCAGGGCGTCGTCGCCGTAGCGGCCGACGGAGGTGCGCAGCACGAACAGCTCCGGGTCGGCGTCGGCGATCCAGCCCCATTTGCGGCCGGCGAACGTCGACGCCTTGATGCGGTGGCCGTCCACGGGCGGGACGAGGAAGCCGCTGCCCTCCGGCATCCCCGCCACATCGGCGCGGCGGAAGGCCATCGTGATCAGCGCCATCGAGGCGGACTCGACGGTGTCCAGCTCGGTGGCGGCCGCCGGGCAGTCGTCCCGCAGCAGCCGCGCCGCGGGCCCGGCGGGCGCCGCCAGGATCACCGCGTCGGCCTCGATCGTGCGCTCGCCCGCCGCCACCGACCAGCCGTCGGCGCCGCGGCGGCGCAGCGCGCGGACCGGGGTGTGCAGCGCGATCTCGCCACCGGCGGCGCGCACCGCGTCCGCGACGGCGCCGGGCAGCGTGCCGATGCCGCCGTCGATGCCCATGAAGACCGGCCGGTCGGCGGGGAGGTCCCGGGCCGCCTCGGCGGCGCGCGCCTGGATCCCGCGGACCCCGGCGATCAGCGACCGCTCGGCACGGGCCGCCTCGAAGAGCTGCGGGACGGCGGCGCGCATCGAGATGCGGTAGGCGTCGCCCGCGTAGACGCCGCCGAGCAGCGGTTCGACGAGCCGGTCGACGACCTCGCGGCCGAGCCGCTCGGCGACGTACTCGCCGACCGCGACGTCCTCGCCGACATCGGTGCGCTCCAGGGTCTCGTCGGCGGCGATGCGGTCGAGGCCCGCCGCCGAGATGACGCCGGAGGCGGCGAGCGGGGCGAGGTCGCCGGGGACGCCCATGACATGGCCCTTGGGCATGGGGCGCAGCGCCCCGCGCGTCCAGAGGGTGGCGGAGGCGGTGGCGGGCGGCTGGAGGCGGTCGCCGAGGCCGACGGCGCGGGCCAGGTCCACGCCCTCGGGCCGCCGGGCCAGCATCGACTCGGCGCCCAGATCCACGGGGACACCGGCGATCTCCCCGGCCCGCAGCTTGCCGCCGAGCCGTCCGGACGCCTCCAGGAGGGTCACGGTGGCGCCGCCTTCGAGGAGGCGGTGCGCCGCGGCGAGGCCGGCGATCCCGCCGCCGATGACGACCACATGGCGGCCGGCTGCCCGGCCCGTACTGGTGTGCGCTGCGCTCATGCCCCCACTCTCTCAGAGCGTTCCGCGGACGTTGGCCGAGGACCGCGTTGACAGCGCCCGGGGCCCGGCAAAGACTCGGGCGGGCGGCGGCCCGGCGCCCGCCCGCGCCGCAGCCGCCCCGCGCGCTCGCGCGCCCGGACGGCCCGGTCCCCGGCTCCCCGGCAGCCCCACACAGCGAGGACAGCCTTGATGACCGAGCACCGCGCACGGGACGTCTACGTCGTCGACGCCGTACGGACCCCGGTCGGCAGATACGGCGGGGCGCTGGCGGGCGTCCGCCCCGACGATCTCGCCGCCCATGTCCTGGGGGCACTGGTGGCGCGCAGCCCGGAGCTGGATCCGGCGCTCATCGACGACGTCGTCCTGGGCGACGCGAACGGCGCCGGGGAGGACAACCGCAACGTCGCGCGGATGGCGGTGCTGCTGGCCGGGCTGCCCGACACGGTGCCCGGCGTGACGGTCAACCGGCTGTGCGGTTCCGGGCTGGAGGCCGTCGTCCAGGCGGCCCGGGCCATCGCGCACGGCGATGCGCACGTGGCGGTGGCGGGCGGGGTGGAGTCGATGAGCCGGGCGCCGTACGTCCTCGCCAAACCGGACCGCGGCTTCCCGACGGGCCATCAGGAGCTGTTCTCCACGACGCTGGGCTGGCGGATGGTCAACCCGGGGATGCGGCCGGAGTGGACGGTCGCGCTGGGTGAGGGCGCGGAGAAGATCGCCGACCTGCACGGAATCACCCGCGAGCAGCAGGACGTGTACGCGCTGGCCAGCCATCAGAAGGCGAGCCGCGCCTGGCGCGAGGGGCAGTACGACGCGGAGGTGGTGCCGCTGCCCGGGGTGGAGCTGGAGCGGGACGAGACGATCCGGGAGGCGTCCTCGCTGGAGGCGCTGTCCCGGCTGAAGCCGGCGTTCCGCCGCACCGGCGGAACGGTCACCGCCGGGAACTCCGCGCCGCTCAACGACGGTGCGGCGGCGCTGCTCCTCGCCGACGAGGAGGGGCTGCGGGCCACCGGCCGGGAGCCGCTGGCCCGGATCGGCGCGAGCGCGGTGACGGGTGTGGAGCCGCAGTTCTACGGGCTCGGCCCGGTCGGCGCGGTGCGGCGGGCGCTGGAGCGCGCCGGACGCGGCTTCGGCGACCTGGCGGTCTTCGAGCTGAACGAGGCGTTCGCCGCGCAGGCCCTGGGGTGCATCGGCCGCTGGCCGGAGCTGGACCCCACGCTCGTCAACCCGCGCGGCGGCGCCCTCTCGATCGGCCACCCGCTGGGGGCGTCGGGCGCACGGCTGGCCGGTGCGGTGGCCCATCAGCTCGCGGCCCGCGGCTCCGGTACGGGCCTGGCGGCCCTGTGCATCGGGGTGGGGCAGGGGCTGGCGCTCGTCCTGGAGCGGTGAGGGCGCTCCGGCGAACCGGGCCACGCGGGGTCCTCGTGACGGTCCCGGCCGCGCTCCCCCGCCGTTGTCGGTGCCGGGCCGTAGCCTGGCTCAGGTGGGCCCGTGCGGGCGTTGCGCGCGGGCAGGGCACGGCGTGAGGGGCTTCCATGACGGAACGGCTCGTGGTGATCGGCGGTGACGCGGCGGGCATGGCGGCCGCCTCGCAGGCCCGGCGGCTGAAAGGCCCCGGCGAGCTGGCCATCACCGCGTTCGAGCGCAGCCACTTCACGTCGTACTCCGCGTGCGGCATCCCGTACTGGGTCGGCGGCACGGTCGACGGCCCCGCCGCGCTGATCGCCCGAACACCCGAGGAGCACCGGGCGCGCGCCATCGATCTGCGGATGCGCACCGAGGTCACCGAGCTGGATCTGGCGCGCGGCCGGGTACGGGCGCGGGCGCTGGACGACGGCGGGCGGGAGAGCTGGACGGAGTTCGACAAGCTGGTGCTGGCCACCGGCGCCCGGCCGCTGCGGCCCCCGCTGCCCGGTATCGAGGCGCGCGGGGTGCACGGGGTGCAGACCCTCGACGACGGCCGCGCCCTGATCGACACGCTCGCCGCCGCCCCGGGCCGCCGCGCCGTGGTCATCGGCGCCGGGTACATCGGGGTGGAGATGGCCGAGGCGCTGATCCAGCGCGGCTTCGCGGTCACGGTGCTGCACAGGGGCGAGCAGCCGATGTCCACGCTCGACCCGGACATGGGCGCGCGGGTCCACGAAGCCATGTGCGGCCTGGGCATCGAGACGGTGCGCGGCGCCGGCGCCACCGCCGTGCTGACCGACGGGGAGGGGCGCGCCCGCGCGGTGGCCACCGAGGACGCGGAGTATCCGGCGGACGTCGTGGTGCTGGGGATGGGCGTCCGCCCGGAGACGGCGCTGGCCGAGGCCGCCGGGTTGCCCCTCGGGGCGTCCGGCGGGCTGCTGACGGATCTGTCGATGCGGGTGCGCGGCCAGGAGAACGTCTGGGCCGGCGGTGACTGCGTGGAGGTCCTCGACCTGGTGTCGGGCCACACCCGCCACCTCCCGCTCGGCACCCATGCCAACAAGCACGGCCAGGTCATCGGCGCCAACGTCGCGGGCGGCTACGCCACCTTCCCCGGGGTGGTCGGCACGGCCGTCAGCAAGGTCTGCGATCTGGAGATCGCCCGCACCGGCCTGCTGGAGCACCAGGCCCGCGCCGAGGGGCTGGAGTTCGTGACGGTGACCATCGAGTCGACCCAGCACGCCGGTTACTACCCCGGCGCCCGGCCGATGCATGTGAAGATGCTCGCCGAGCGGCGTACCGGGCGGCTGCTGGGCGTGCAGATCGTCGGCCGGGAGGGCGCCGGGAAGCGGGTGGACATCGCGGCGGTCGCGCTGACCGCCGGGATGACGGTGGAGCAGCTGACCATGCTCGATCTGGGCTACGCGCCGCCGTTCTCCCCGGTCTGGGATCCGGTGCTGGTCGCGTCCCGCAAGGCCACGGCGGCGGTCCGGGCCGCCGGGATGTGAGGCCCCGGCGGCCGGGCGCGGCGGCTCAGCGCGCGGTCTGCGTGTGGACGTACTCGGTGAGGCGGGTCAGCGCGTCCGGGTCGGTGGTGGGCAGCACGCCGTGGCCGAGGTTGAAGATGTGGCCCTCCAGACCGGCGGCGGCGTCCAGCACCTCGCGCGCCTTGGCCTCCACCGCCTGGCGCGGGGCGAAGAGCACGGCCGGGTCGAGGTTGCCCTGGAGCGCCTTGCCGGGGCCGACCCGGCGGGCCGCCTCGTCCAGCGGGACCCGCCAGTCGACGCCGACGACGTCCGCCCCGGCCTCGCCGAGCAGGCCCAGCAGCTCGCCGGTGCCGGCGCCGAAGTGGATCCGCGGCACGCCGTGGTGCGCGACCGCCTCGAAGACCTTCGCGGAGGCGGGCATCACCGAGCGGCGGTAGTCGGCGGGCGAGAGCGCGCCGACCCAGGAGTCGAAGAGCTGCACGGCACTCGCCCCGGCCTCGATCTGCACGGTGAGGAAGGCGGTGGTGATCACGGCGAGGCGGTCCAGCAGGTCGGCCCAGAGCTCCGGGTCGCCGTACATCAGCGCCTTGGTGCGCTCGTGGTTGCGCGACGGGCCGCCCTCGACCAGGTAGCTGGCGAGCGTGAACGGCGCACCGGCGAAGCCGATGAGCGGCGTGGACCCCAGCTCCTGGACGAGCATCCGCACGGCCTCGGTGACGTACGCGACGTCACCGGGCTCCAGCGGGCGCAGCCGGTCCAGGTCGGCGCGGGTGCGGATCGGGTTCTCGACGACGGGGCCGACGCCCGGCTTGATGTCGAGGTCGATGCCGATGGCCTTCAGCGGCACGACGATGTCGCTGAAGTAGACGGCGGCGTCGACGTGGTGACGGCGCACCGGCTGGAGGGTGATCTCCGTGACCAGCTCGGGCCGGGTGCAGGAGTCGAGCATCGCGATGCCCTCGCGGACCTTGTGGTACTCGGGCAGCGAGCGCCCGGCCTGCCGCATGAACCACACAGGGGTGTGCGGCACCGGCTCGCGCCGGCAGGCCCTGAGGAAGGCCGAGTCGTACGTTCCGGTCTGCTGCTGGCCCGTCGGGCGGTCGTTGACGCTCACGGACGGAATCTTCGCATGCGGCGCCGGACACCTCCGAACGGGCGACGCGCGCACCGGGTGTCCTCCCCCTCCGCGGCGCCACTTGCGCCTACTCTTCCGGGCATGGCTGCGGCGTACGAACACCTCTCGGACAGCGCGGACGAGACCCCGATCCCCTTCCGACGAGCGGTCGAGTCGCTCCGCGCGGCCCGGCTGCGCCCCGAGATCGAGCTGGATGTGGTACCGGCGCCGAAACGGCTCGCACCGTACGCCGCCGCGCTGGAGGCCACGGTGGTCGAGCGGGGCGCGGGGGCGGACGGCGAGGACGCGGATCTGGCGGACGGGCGGCTGGTGCTGCTGCACCACCCCGCCGGGCACGAGGCGTGGCAGGGCACGTTCCGGGTGGTGACGCTGGCCCGCGCGGAGCTGGAGCCGGAGATGGGCGCCGATCCGCTGCTGCCCGAGGTCTCCTGGTCGTGGCTGACGGGCGCGCTGGACGCCCGCGGGGTGCGGTACGGCGAGGCGAGCGGGACGGTGACCCGGGCCGCGTCGCATCACTTCGGCGGTCTGGCGGCGCGGGAGCCGGCCACCCAGATCGAGATCCGCGCGTCGTGGACCCCGGCCGAGGGCCCCGGCGGCGTACCCGACGCGGGCGCGCACCTGGCGGCCTGGTGCGATCTGCTGTGCCAGGTGGCCGGGTTGCCCCCGGCGCCGCAGGAGCCCGGCCCGCGCGGCGGTGTGGTGCCGCTGCCCCAGCGCCGGGGGGCCTAGGGGCTGTCCCACGGCCCCCGAGCGAGGGCGTCGCACCACGACGGTGCGGCGCCCTCGTCCGGTCCGTACCGCACGATCGGCGCCGTCCTCACGAGTGGTGTGCGGGAACAGGCGCACCGCTGATCACCCCGATGTTCACGCATGATCGCTCACGCATCCGATTTGTCCGAATTGACACTAACTAAATCGTGATCGATACCTAAAGTCCCCTCGGATTACTGCCGAAGAGGTCAGTGACCCTTCAGATACGGAACGTCCCGGCTCGCCCCTTGTAGCCGGTCGCAACCGTCCCGCCACTCCCCCAGGAGGCCCGGTGTCTGTTCTCCTCGAGCAACCTTCGAGCCTGGTCGCCTACCGCCCGAACAAGCCGACGGCCATGGTCGTCGTGGCCGACCCTCGCGTCCGCTCCACCGTCACCCGCCACCTGTGGGCCCTCGGAGTACGGGACGTGATCGAGGCGTCGTCGATCGCGGAGGCCCGCCCCCGGGTCGGCAACCCACGCGACATCTGCGTTGCCGACGTCCATCTGCCCGACGGCTCCGGCCTGACGCTGCTGTCCGAGACCCGCGCCGCGGGCTGGCCCAACGGCCTCGCACTCTCCGCCGCCGACGACATCGGCGCGGTACGCAACGCCCTCGCGGGCGGCGTCAAGGGCTATGTCGTCACCGGCACCCGCACCAACCTCGGCCTGCCGGGCCGCCCGGGGGCCGCGCCGATCGGCGCCCACGCCGCCCGGATGCAGCGCCGCCCGCCGGGCGCCCCGGGCCACCCCGGCGGCTACCGCGAGCTGTCGGGCCGGGAGGTCGAGGTGCTGCGGCTGGTGGCGGAGGGCCAGTCCAACAAGGCGATCGGCGTGTCGATGGGGCTGTCCGCCCTGACCGTCAAGAGCCACCTCGCCCGGATCGCCCGCAAGCTCGGCACCGGCGACCGGGCCGGAATGGTGGCCGTGGCGCTGCGCACCGGCATCATCCACTGACCTGCACCCCGACACATCGCCCGCCGAGGGAACGTTCCCCTCGACGGGCGATGCGCATACACAGATACCCTTGACCGGTGACCGACGCCCAAAAGACCGCAGCAGACACTCCACTGCGAGCAGCCGGAGACTCGCCTCCGGATTCCCGACCGGCGCCGGAACCCCTGTTGGAGCCCCGTGAGGGCATCCCCCCGGTGACCGCCAGCGGTGACGCCCTCGCCGAGGTCGTCGCCGCCCTCGCGGCGGGCACCGGCCCCCTCGCCGTCGACGCCGAGCGCGCCTCGGGCTACCGCTACGGCCAGCGCGCCTACCTCGTCCAGTTGCGCCGCCAGGGCGCCGGCAGCGTCCTGATCGACCCGGTCGGCTGCCCGGACCTCGGCACGCTGGGCACGGCCGTCGCCGACACCGAGTGGGTGCTGCACGCCGCCACCCAGGACCTGCCGTGCCTGCGCGACATAGGGATGGTGCCGACCCGGCTGTTCGACACCGAGCTGGCGGGCCGTCTCGCCGGTTTCGCGCGGGTGGGCCTGGGCGCGATGGTCGAGAACGTCCTCGGCTTCGCGCTGGAGAAGGGCCACTCCGCCGTCGACTGGTCGACCCGTCCGCTCCCCGACCCGTGGCTGCGCTACGCCGCGCTCGACGTCGAGCTGCTGGTCGATCTGCGCGATGCGCTGGAGGAGGAGCTGGAGCAGCAGGGGAAGCTGGAGTGGGCCCGGCAGGAGTTCGCCGCCATCGCCGCCGCTCCCCCGGCCCCGCCGCGCAAGGATCCCTGGCGCCGCACCTCCGGGATGCACAAGGTGCGCCGCCGCCGGCAGATGGCCGTCGTCCGCGAACTGTGGACGGCGCGCGACCGGGTCGCCCAGAAACGCGACGTCTCCCCGGGCAAGGTGCTCGGCGACTCCGCGATCGTGGAGGCGGCGCTGCATCTGCCGCCGAACGCCCACGCCCTGGCCGCACTGCCCGGCTTCGGGCACCGTATGGGCCGCCGTCAGCTGGAGCAGTGGCAGGCGGCCGTGGACCGGGCGCGGGCGCTGCCCGACAGCGAGCTGCCGCAGCCCGGCGCGCCGCTCAACGGCCCGCCGCCGCCCCGCGCCTGGGCGGACAAGGACCCGGTGGCCGCGGCCCGGCTCTCGGCGGCACGCGCCGCGGTGACCGCGCTGGCGGAGGAGCTGAACCTCCCGCAGGAGAACCTGATCACGCCGGACACGGTGCGCCGGGTGTGCTGGGAGCCGCCCGCCGAGCCGACCGGGGACGCGGTCGCCGCCGCCCTGGCCGGGTACGGCGCACGCGCCTGGCAGGTCCAGCTGGTCACGCCGCTGCTCGCCCAGGCACTGGCGCAGCACAGCGACTGACGGCGCACCGCACCCCGGCGGGCCGATGACGGCCGCCGGGGTGCGGTGTGACCGCTCCGGCCGCGCGGCCGGAGCGCAGGCGTCAGTCCTGGTCGGCGTGTTCCTTCAGGATCTTGTTGTCCTTGGCGTCGACGTCGAAGGTCGTCTTCTTCCAGTCGGAGGGCGAGACGACGTCCACCTTCCAGACCGGCTTGCCGTGGTCGGCGTTCTCCAGCTCGACCCCCGCGACCTTGCCGCTCTTCTTCGCCATCGCGGTCTTCGCCGCCATCGGCGCGGTGACCGTGGCGTCCCGCAGCCGCGTCGCCAGCGCCTTGCGGTCCTCGGCCTTCTGCCGCTCGGTGACCGGGTGGCCGGCCTTTCCGGTGACCGCGTCGACGCGGAGGGCGTGGGCGGTGCCGTCGGACGTCGCCACCACCGTCTCCCACACGGGGTTGCCGCCGTCGCCCCCCTTCAGCTCGGTGGAGACGGGTTTGCTGTGCGGCACGGCACCCGCCGCGGCGGTCAGCACGTGCTCGTAGTCGGCCTTGGTCTTCGCGAAGAGTTCCTTGCGCTCGCTCTGCGCCTTGGTCAGATTCCGGCCGGGTGAGGCGTTCGGGGAGCCGCCCGGGGAGGTGGCCGCCGCCGGGGACGCCACCTCGCCACCGTCCGGCGCGCCGCTCACGCTCTTGCCGCCGCTGCCGCAGCCCGCGAGGAGCGCACCGGCGGCGGCGACCGCGCACACCGCTCCCAGCGTGCGGGGCCCCACGGGACGCCGCCGACCGCGCACCACCAGATCCTTACGCTTTGTGTCCATAAGGGCACTTTATGTGCGCCTTCGGTTGATCACACCTCCACGCCACCGCAACCCGCACGATGTGACCTTCACCGCTCCGGGCGAGGGGGCTGTGCAGCATGGTTACCCGTAAGTAGCATGTCGGTGTGATGCGTCCCTCCGGGGGCGCCCCGCAGCAGTGCCATCCCGCACCTGGAGGAGAGCCAACGTGCCTCGTACCGCTAGGGACGTCGTCTTCGTCGACGGCGTCCGCACCCCGTTCGGCAAGGCGGGCCCGAAGGGCATCTACCACGAGACCCGCGCCGACGACCTGGTCGTCAAGTGCATCCGGGAGCTGCTGCGCCGCAACCCGGACCTGGACCCCGCGAAGATCGACGAGGTCGCGCTCGCGGCGACCACGCAGATCGGCGACCAGGGCCTGACCCTGGGCCGCACCGCCGGCATCCTGGCGGGCCTGCCGCAGTCGGTGCCCGGCTTCTCCATCGACCGTATGTGCGCCGGTGCGATGACCGCCGTCACCAGCATCGCCGGTGGCGTCTCCTTCGGTGCATACGACATCGCCGTCGCCGGTGGCGTCGAGCACATGGGACGCCACCCCATGGGTGAGGGCGTCGACCCCAACCCGCGGTTCGTCAGCGAGAAGCTGGTCGACCAGTCGGCGCTGTTCATGGGCATGACGGCGGAGAACCTCCACGACCGGCTGCCGCACCTGACCAAGGAGCGCGCCGACGCCTACGCCGTCCGCAGCCAGGAGAAGGCCGCGAAGGCGTACGCCAACGGCCAGATCCAGGCCGACCTGGTGCCGATCTCGGTGCGCCGCACCAACGCCGAGGCGGGCGAGACCGGTTGGGGTCTGGCCACCGCCGACGAGCCGATGCGCCCGGGCACCACGCTGGAGAACCTCGCCGGGCTGAAGACGCCGTTCCGTCCGCACGGCCGGGTGACCGCGGGCAACGCCGCCGGTCTCAACGACGGCGCGACCGCCTCGCTGATCGCCGCCGAGGACGTGGCGCGCGAGCTGGGCCTGCCCGTCAAGATGCGGCTGGTCGACTTCGCCTTCGCGGGCGTGGAGCCGGAGGTCATGGGCATCGGCCCGGTCCCGGCGACGGAGAAGGCACTGGCCAAGGCCGGTCTGACCATCGACGACATCGGCCTCTTCGAGATCAACGAGGCGTTCGCCGTCCAGGTGCTCTCGCTGCTCGACCACTACGGCATCGCCGACGACGACCCGCGCGTCAACCAGTACGGCGGCGCCATCGCGTTCGGCCACCCGCTGGCCTCCTCCGGCGTCCGGCTGATGACGCAGCTGGCCCGTCAGTTCGAGGAGCAGCCGCACGTCCGCTACGGCATCACCACCATGTGCGTCGGCTTCGGCATGGGTGGCACCGTGATCTGGGAGAACCCGCACTGGAGCGGAGCGACTAATCGATGCAGCGAGGGGAACAAGTGACCAACACCGCAGAGCTTCTGAAGGGCGCGGCCGAACTCTTCCCCGACGAGGTCGTGACCCAGGCGCACGTGCGCCACCTCGACCTGCCGAAGGGCGCGGGCCGCTTCGCGCTCATCACGCTGGACAACGGCCTGGACCACACCAAGCCGACCACCTTCGGCCCGCAGTCGCTGGGCAACCTCAACGCCGCGATCGACCAGGTCGAGAAGGAGGCGGCGGACGGCGAGATCGTCGGTGTCGGCATCACCGGCAAGCCGTTCATCTTCGCCGTCGGCGCCGACCTCAAGGGCGTCGAGCTGCTGAAGCGCCACGAGGACGCGCTGGCCATCGGCAAGGGCGGCCACGACGTCTTCAAGCGGCTGTCGGGCCTGGCCGTGCCGACGTTCGCGTACTACAACGGCGCGGCGATGGGCGGCGGCGTCGAGGTCGGTCTGCACTGCAGCTACCGCACCGTCTCGAAGGCCGTGCCGGCGTTCTCGCTGCCCGAGGTCTTCCTCGGTCTCGTACCGGGCTGGGGCGGCTGTGTGCTGCTGCCGAACCTCATCGGCCCCGAGCGCGCCGTCTCGGTCATCATCGAGAACTCGCTCAACCAGAACAAGCAGCTCAAGGGTGAGCAGATCTTCGACCTGGGCATCGCGGACGCGCTGTTCGAGGGCGCGGACTTCCTGGAGCAGTCGCTGATCTGGACCGCCTCGGTGCTGACCGGTGAGACCGAGGTCGCCCGCCCCGAGCTGGACCGCGGTGCCGCCTGGGACGAGGCCGTCGCCCGCGGCCGGGCGATCGCCGACGGCAAGGTGCACGGCGCCGCCCCGGCCGCCTACCGCGCGCTGGACATCATCGCCGCCGCCAAGAACGGCGACCGTCAGCAGGGCTTCGACGCCGAGGACCAGGCACTCGCCGACCTCATCATGGGCGGCGAACTCCGCTCCGGCCTCTACGCGTTCAACCTGGTGCAGAAGCGCGCCAAGCGGCCCGCCGGCGCGCCGGACAAGAAGCTGGCCCGCCCGGTCACCAAGGTCGGTGTCGTCGGCGCCGGTCTGATGGCCTCCCAGCTGGCGCTGCTCTTCGCGCGCCGTCTGGAGGTCCCGGTCGTCCTCACCGACATCGACCAGGCCCGGATCGACAAGGGCGTCGCGTACGTCCACGGCGAGATCGACAAGCTGCTGCTCAAGGGCCGTGTCAACCAGGACAAGGCGAACCGCCTCAAGGGCCTGGTCAGCGGTCACCTCGACAAGGCCGCCGCCTTCGGCGACGCGGACTTCGTCATCGAGGCCGTCTTCGAGGAGATGGGCGTCAAGCAGCAGGTGTTCGCCGAGGTCGAGGCGGTCGTCCCGGCGCACGCGATCCTGGCGACCAACACCTCCTCGCTGTCGGTCACCGAGATGGCGTCGAAGCTGAAGAACCCCGAGCGGGTCGTGGGCTTCCACTTCTTCAACCCGGTCGCGATCCTGCCGCTGCTGGAGATCGTCCGCGCGGAGAAGACCGACGACGCGTCGCTGGCCACCGCCTTCGCCGTCGCCAAGTCGCTGAAGAAGACCGCGGTGCTGGTGAAGGACGCCCCGGCGTTCGTCGTCAACCGCATCCTGACCCGCTTCATGGGCGAGATCCAGAACGTCATCGACGAGGGCACGCCCGTCGCCGTGGCGGAGAAGGCCGTCGAGCCCCTGGGGCTGCCGATGTCGCCGCTGGTCCTGCTGGAGCTGGTCGGCCCGGCGATCGGCCTGCACGTCTCCGAGACGCTGCACGGCGCGTTCCCCGAGCGGTTCACCGTCTCGCCGAACCTCAAGGCCGTCGTCGAGGCCGGCAAGCGCGGCTTCTACGTCTACTCCGCCGAGAACGGCTACAAGCCGGAGCTGGACCCGGAGGTCGCCGCGCTGCTGAAGCAGGGCGACTCGGTGCTGACCGAGGAGCAGGTCCGCGACCGCGTGCTGGACGCCGTGGCGCAGGAGATCGGCCTGATGCTGGACGAGGACGTCGTCGCCGAGGCGCAGGACATCGACCTGTGCCTGATCACCGGCGCCGGCTGGCCCTTCCACCTGGGCGGCATCACGCCGTACCTGGACCGCGCGGGCGTCTCCGAGCGGGTGACGGGCAAGAAGTTCCTGGCCCCGGGCCTGGCGAGCGTGCCCGCGTAAGGCACCTGGCAACGCAGCGGCGCGGGTCGGCTCGGCGGAGCCGGCCCGCGCCGTCGTGCTGCCGTCCGTCCGGCGCATGACAGGCTGGAGCCATGGATTCCTTGGTCATCGTCGATGCGGCGAACGTCGTCGGGTCGGTCCCGGACGGCTGGTGGCGCGATCGGCGCGGCGCCGCGGAGCGGCTGCGGGACGGACTGGCCACGCGCGGCGCCGCGGGCCTGCCCGGGTACGCCGAACCGCCGGTGGAGCTGGTGTTGGTGGTCGAGGGCGCGGCCCGGGAGGTGGCGTCCGTCGACGGGGTGCGGGTGGAGTCCGCGCCCGGCAGCGGCGACGACCGGATCGTGGAGCTGGTGGCGGCCGAGGGCGCCGGGCGGGACTGCCTGGTGGTGACCGCCGACCGCGGGCTGCGGGCCCGCGTCGAGGCGCTGGGCGCACGGGTGACGGGCCCGCGCGCGGTCCGCGACGCCCGGGGCGGCGGCCGCCGTCCGGGAGCCGCGGCGGACGGCTGAGGGCGGCCCGGCGCTCCGGGCGCCATGGGCGCGGAGGACGGTTGCGCCGTCAGCCGCCGCCCACCGCGCCTTTCTCAGCCGCCCGGCGGCCCTCCAGACGGCTGTGCGTCCGGCCGTAGGTGACGTAGACGACGAACCCGACGACCATCCAGGCGGCGAAGCGGAGCCAGGTCTCGGCGGGCAGGTTGAGCATCAGCCAGAGCGAGGCGAGCACCGACAGCACGGGGACCAGCGGGACCAGCGGGGTGCGGAAGGCGCGGGGCAGGTCCGGGCGGGAGCGGCGGAGCAGGACCACGCCAAGGGCGACCA
Organism: Streptomyces sp. NPDC029159; assembly: GCF_055564055.1. Taxonomy (NCBI): domain Bacteria; kingdom Bacillati; phylum Actinomycetota; class Actinomycetes; order Kitasatosporales; family Streptomycetaceae; genus Streptomyces; species Streptomyces sp. NPDC029159. The sequence continues at coordinate 335,782 of NZ_JBVHWT010000002.1, read as the reverse complement.
CGACGAAGGCGAAGAGCGTGCCGATGTTGACCAGTTCGGCGAGTTCGTTGATCGAGGTGAACCCGGCGACGACGGCGACGACCAGGCCCAGCAGCAGCGTGGAGCGGTAGGGCGTGCCGAACGTGGGGTGCACCCGGGAGAAGAACTGCGGCAGCAGCCCGTCGCGGCTCATCGCGAAGAACACCCGGCTCTGCCCCAGCAGCAGGATCATGCAGACCGAGGTGAGACCGACCGCCGCGCCGAAGCCGATGATCCCGGCGTAGACGGGGTGACCGACCGCCTTGAAGGCGTCGGCGAGCGGGGCGTCGGTCGACAGCTCGGTGTACTTCTGCATGCCGGTGACCACGATCGACACCGCGACGTAGAGGAGGGTGCAGATGGCGAGGGAGCCGAGGATGCCGCGGGGCACGTCGCGCTGCGGGTGGCGGGTCTCCTCGGCGGCGGTGGCGACGATGTCGAAGCCGATGAAGGCGAAGAAGACGACCGCGGCGGCGGCGAAGATGCCCATGACGCCGAAGTTGGACGGGGTGAAGCCGAACAGGAGCTGGGAGAGCGGGGCGGCGTAACCGCTCTGCCCCACGTGCGGGCGGGTGGGCGGCAGGAACGGGTGGTAGTTCGCACCGGTGATGAAGAACGCCCCGGCGATGACGACGAGCAGCACCACCGTCACCTTGATCCCCACGATCACGTTCGTCACCCGCGACGACAGCTTCATGCCGAGGACGAGGATGACGGTCAGCACCAGGACCAGGACGCAGGCCAGCAGGTCGAAGCCGAACGCGCCGCCCTGGGTGCCGGAGAGCACGGGCGGCAGATGCCAGCCCGCCGAGTCCAGCAGCGAGCGGATGTAGCCGGACCAGCCGACCGCGACCACCGCACACCCCAGCGCCAGCTCCAGGACCAGGTCCCAGCCGATGATCCAGGCGGGGAACTCGCCGAGCGAGGCGTAGGAGAAGGTGTACGCGGAGCCGGCGACCGGGACGGTGGAGGCGAACTCCGCGTAGCAGAGCGCGGCGAGGGCGCAGACCACGCCGGCGACGACGAAGGAGAGGGCGACCGCCGGGCCCGCCTGCTCCTTCGCGATCTTGCCGGTGAGGACGAAGATGCCGGTGCCGATGACGACACCGACGCCGAAGACCGTCAGGTCCAGCGCGGACAGGGACTTCTTGAGCGCGTGCTCCGGCTCCTCGGTGTCCTGGATGGACTGCTCGACGCTCTTGGTCCGGAACACTCCGCGGTCGCGGCGTGTCCGGGCTCCTGGGCCCTGCTGTGTGCTCATGGACGAACCTCCGCCTGGACGACCCTCACCTGAACTGGCAGATTCTCTGCAACGCAGACAAATCGTCAGGGGTGGCGGGCCCCGGGCGGCGGCGATTCACCCTATGGAGCGTGGCGGCGGGCAAACGGATGGGCCGGTCGGCGCACCCGGAGGTGGCCGACCGGCCCGTAGGTCCTGTCGTCACACTCCCGTCGTCGCCCGGAGGGCGGCCGCGCGGCGTCTGGTGCGTGCGATCGCAAGGCGGAGGGTCGTCCCGGTACTGGGTGTACCGGGACGATCCCGACAACGCGGCGAGCGTGCGTGCCAGACGCCGCGAGGCAGGCGGGAGTGTGACGACAGGGCCTAGCGCGAGGGGCGTCAGTCGCCCGCGACCTCCGCCGGACGCGGGGAGCCCGCGGCGCTCGCCGACGCGCCCTCGAACCGGCCGTCCAGCTTGGCCACCAGGCCGGTGACCTGCCGGGCGATGTCCGGCGCGGTCAGCCCGATCTCGGCCATGACCTCCTTGCGGGAGGCGTGGTCGAGGAAGCGCTCGGGGATGCCGAAGTCGCGCAGCGGGAGGTCCACGCCCGCGTCCCGCAGCGCCTGCGCCACGGCCGCGCCGACGCCGCCGGTGCGGATGTTGTCCTCGACGGTGACCACGACGCGGTGCTCGGCGGCGAGGCCGGGCAGCTCCGGGTCGACCGGCTTGACCCAGCGCGGGTCGACGACGGTGGAGGAGATGCCCTGCTTGTCGAGGAGGGCGGCGATCTCCAGGCACATCGGGGCGAGCGCGCCGACCGAGACCAGCAGCACGTCGGGGCGCCCGGCGACCGCCACCGGGGCGCGCAGCACATCCATGCCGCCGACCGTGCCGACCGCCTCGACGGCCGGGCCGACCGCGCCCTTGGAGTAGCGCACCACCGTCGGCGCGTCATCGACCTCGACGGCCTCCCGCAGCTGCGCGCGGACCTGGTCGGCGTCGCGCGGCGCGGCGAGCCGCAGGCCGGGCACGACCTGGAGCAGTGACATGTCCCACATGCCGTTGTGGGAGGCGCCGTCGGAGCCGGTGACACCGGAGCGGTCCAGGACGAAGGTGACGCCGCACTTGTGCAGCGCGACGTCCATCAGCACCTGGTCGAAGGCGCGGTTGAGGAACGTGGCGTACAGCGCGAAGACCGGGTGCAGCCCGCCGGTGGCCAGACCGGCGGCGGAGACCGCGCCGTGCTGCTCGGCGATGCCGACGTCGTAGATCCGGTCGGGGAAGGCGGCGGCGAACTTCTTCAGGCCGACGGGCTGGAGCATCGCGGCGGTGATCGCGACGATGTCCGCGCGCTCGTGGCCGAGCTTGACCATCTCCTCGCCGAAGACGGAGGTCCAGTCGGCGCCGGACGCGGCGACCGGCAGCCCGGTGTCCGGGTGGATGACACCGATGCCGTGGAAACGGTCCGCCTCGTCCTGCTCGGCGGGCTTGTAGCCGCGGCCCTTCTCCGTCAGGCAGTGGACGATGACGGGGCCGCCGAAGCGCTTGGCGCGCGTCAGCGCCGACTCCAGCGCCTCCAGGTCGTGGCCGTCGATCGGGCCGACGTACTTCAGGCCCAGGTCCTCGAACATCCCCTGCGGGGCGATGAAGTCCTTGAGGCCCTTCTTGGCGCCGTGCAGCGTCTCGTAGAGCGGCTTGCCGACGACCGGGGTGCGCTCCAGCAGGTCCTTGCCGCGGGCGAGGAACTTCTCGTAGCCGTCGGTGGTGCGCAGCGTGGCGAGGTGGTCGGCGAGGCCGCCGATGGTCGGCGCGTAGGAGCGCTCGTTGTCGTTGACGACGATGACCAGCGGGCGGTCCTTGGCGACCGCGATGTTGTTGAGCGCCTCCCAGGCCATACCGCCGGTCAGCGCGCCGTCGCCGATCACCGCGACGACATGGTCGTCCTTGCCGCGCACCTGGTTGGCCTTGGCCAGACCGTCGGCCCAGCCCAGGACCGTCGAGGCGTGGCTGTTCTCGATGACGTCGTGCTCGGACTCGGCGCGCGAGGGGTAGCCGGACAGGCCGCCCTTGGCGCGCAGCCGGCCGAAGTCCTGGCGGCCGGTGAGCAGCTTGTGGACGTAGGACTGGTGTCCGGTGTCGAAGAGGACGCGGTCCTTCGGGGAGTCGAAGACCCGGTGCAGGGCGATGGTCAGCTCGACCACACCGAGGTTGGGGCCGAGGTGGCCGCCGGTCCGGGCGACGGCGTCGACGAGGAAGGTACGGATCTCCCCGGCGAGCTGTCCGAGCTGCTGCGGGGTGAGCCGGTCCAGGTCGCGTGGACCTTCGATACGGGTCAGCAACTCCCGTCCGTCTCCGGCCACCGCCCCGGCCTGGCGCGCTTCGCGCGGCACCTTCTGCACTGTGCCTCCCTGCTTGTCGTGCTTCGAAACTGGTCGAGGTTGCTGATCAGCCGAGTCTAATGTTCCGGTGTCCGCCGCGACCTTCGGGCCTCGCGATGTATGTCACTCGGGTGACCCGTGGGATTCGGCCGCCCGCCGCACATGCGGCGGCCCCCACCGGAAGGTGCTGGTGGGGGCCGCCGCACGCGGGTACGGGCCGGGCTCAGGTGCGTCCGGCGGTCTTCTGCGTCCGGCGGGAGAGCGAGTCGATGACGACCGCTGCGAGCAGCACCGCACCGGTGATCATGTACTGGATCTCGCTGGCCATGCCGAGGAGGTTCAGCCCCTGCTGAATCGACTGGATCACGAGCATGCCGAGCAGCGCCGACCAGATCTTGCCGCGGCCGCCGAAGAGGCTGGTGCCGCCGATGACCGCCGCGGCGATCACATTCATCAGGGTGTTCCCGGCGCCGAGGTTCTTGGTGGCGCCGCCGGAGAGGCTGGCGATGAAGAGACCGCCGAAGGCCGCCAGCATGCCGGAGACCGCGAAGACCGTGATGCGGATCCGGTTGACGTCGATACCGGCGCGGCGGGCCGCCTCCGCGTTGCCGCCGACCGCGAAGATCTGCCGGCCGTAGGAGGTGCGGCGCACCACGAAGTCGGCGAGGACGAGGACGGCGAGGAAGAGCACCAGGGCCAGCGGCAGCCCGCGGGCGCCGGCCGGTTCGTTCAGGACGTAGGCGACGGCGAAGGCGAGGACCGCGACGACGCCGGTGCGCAGCGCGATCTCGCTCGCCGGGCGGGACGGCAGCGCCGCGGCCCGGCGGCGGCGCGCCTCCCACAGCAGCGATCCGGCGTACGCCAGGACGGCGACGAGCGCGAGGCCGTAGGCGGCGGCCTTGTCCTCGAAGTAGTAGCCGGTGAGGTTCTCCACCACGCTGCCCGAGGGCGTGTTGATGGAGCCCTCCTTGCCCATCAGCCAGATCTGCAGCCCGCTCCAGCCGAGGAATCCGGCGAGCGTGACGACGAACGCGGGGACGCCGACCTTGGCGAAGAAGAAGCCGTGCAGGGTGCCGATGGCGGCGCCCGCCACGACGGCGAGGAGGACGGCGAGCCAGTCGCTGACGCCGTGGGTGACGCTCAGCACCGCCCACACCGCCGCGCCGACCCCGGCGACCGAGCCGACGGAGAGGTCGATCTCGCCGAGCAGCAGCACGAAGACGATGCCGACGGCCATGATGCCGAGGCCGGAGGTGTAGACGCCGATGTTGGCGAGGCTGTCGGCGGAGAGGAAGGAGCTGTTCTTCAGCTGGAAGACGACGGCGATGACGATCAGCCCGACGACGACCGGCAGCGACCCCAGCTCACCGCCGCGCAGCCGGCGGGCGAACTCGTCCAGATACCCGGCGAAGCCCTTCTCACGGACGAGGAGGCGGGGGTCGACGGCCGGGGCGGCGGGCGCCGCGCCGCCGTCCGGCTCGGTGGTGTCCGTCGTCTTCTTGGTGAGGTCACTCATCGCGCCTCCTCCTTCCTGCCCTGCTCGGTACGGGCCCTGCGGCGGGTGACGGCGTTGTCCGAGGCGCCGGTGATGGCCGCGATGATCTCTTCGTGCGAGGTGTCGGCGACGTCGAAGACGCCGTTGTTGCGGCCCAGGCGGAGCACCGCGACCCGGTCGGCGACGGCCTGCACATCGGCCATGTTGTGGCTGATGAGGATGGTGCCGAGGTTCCGCTCGCGCAGCCGCTCCACGAGGTCGAGGACCTGTGCGGTCTGCTCGACGCCGAGCGCGGCGGTCGGCTCGTCGAGGATGACGACCTTCGGCTCGCCGATCAGGGCGCGGGCGATGGCCACGACCTGCCGCTGACCGCCGGAGAGCGCCGCGACCGGGATGCGGACGCTGGGGATGCGGATGGACAGGGTGTCCAGCAGCTCCTTGGCCCGCTTCTCCATCGCGATCTCGTCCAGGACGCCCGCGCCACGCAGCTCGTTGCCGAGGTAGAGATTGGCGACGACGTCGAGGTTGTCGCAGAGCGCGAGGTCCTGGTAGACGGTGGCGACGCCCAGCTCCTGGGCGTCGTGCGGCTTGGCGATGCGGACCGGCGCGCCCTCCCACTCGATGGTGCCGTCGTCGACCGGGTGCACGCCCGAGATCGTCTTGACGAGGGTGGACTTGCCGGCGCCGTTGTCGCCGACCAGGGCGACCACCTCACCGGGGTGGATCTCCAGCGTGACGTCGGTGAGCGCCTGGACGGCGCCGAACCGCTTGGAGACCTTGCGCAACGCCAGCACGGGCGTAGCGGACACGGACATCATCTCCTTCGCCGCCTTCACAGGGGGCGGGACGGTGGTGCGGGGCACCGGGTTGTGCGAGGGGGGTGGGGTGCGGCGGGGCGCCGGGGTACGAGCCCTGCGGCGCGGGGCCGGGACGCGGGGCGGCCCGGGGCCGGTGCGGCGGCCGCCCGGGCCGCGGGTCCGGCGGCCGGTACCGCCGCCCGCGCCCCGGGCGGACCGGACGGGCTACTTGATGCCGGCCTTCTCGCACGCCGCCTTCACATCGGCGGTGCAGAGCTGGCTCGCCTTGTAGACCTTGTCCTTGATGATCGTGTCCTTGACGTTGTCCTTGGTCACGACCTGGGCGTCGTAGAGCTTCGCCGGGATGCCCTTGACGTCGCCGCTGAGGCTGTCGACCTTGGTCGGCGCCAGCGCGTCGATCTTCTCGCCCTTGAGGAGCTGCACCGCGATCTCGGCGGTGGCGTCCGCCTGCGGCTTGATCTGCTTGTAGATGGTGAACCCCTGGTCGCCCTTGAGGACGCGCTGCAGACCCGCCAGTTCGGAGTCCTGGCCGCCGACCGGGACCTTGACGCCCTGCTGCTTGAGGGCGGTGATCACGCCGCCCGCCTCGCCGTCGTTGGCGGCGTAGACGCCCTGGAAGCCGTCCTTGCCGAGCGAGTCGATGGCCGCGCTCATCTTCTTGTTGGCCTCGTCCGAGGACCAGTCCGGGATGTCCTGCTCGTAGACGATCTTCTTGACCTGCTTGTCGAGGACGGTGTGCGCGCCCTTCTTGAAGAAGGGGGCGTTGGCGTCGGTCGGCGAGCCGTTGATCATCACGACGTTGCTGTTCTTCGCGTCGCTGCCGAGCGCCTTGACCAGCGCCTCGCCCTGGAGGCGGCCGATCTTCTCGTTGTCGTAGGAGACGTACGCGGAGATCTCGCCCTCGGCGAGCCGGTCGTACGCGACGACCTTGACGCCCTTCTTGGCCGCCTGGTTGACCCAGGACTTGGTGGCCTTGTAATCGACCGGGTCCAGGATGATCACCTTGACGCCCTGCGTGATCAGCGCGTCGAACTGCTTCTTCTGGGTCTCGGTCTCCTGCGCCGCGTTGTTGTACTTGACCTCGCAGTCGGCGCAGAGCGCCTTGATCTTCGCCTCCATGAGCGGCCGGTCGAAGGTCTCGTAACGGGTGGTCTTGTTCTCCGGCAGCAGCAGGCCGATGGTCTTGCCGTCCCCACCCGCGGCCTTGCCGTCGCCGCCCGCCTTGCCGCAGGCGGCCACCGAGAGGGCCATCGAAACGGCGGCGGTGCCTATGACGGCGCGACGCGTCCAGACATTCATGTGAGCTTGCCTCCCTGACGAGGCCGCGTCCTTGCGGCCGAGGTGGCTGGAAGTCAACTCGGCCGCTGGCGGGCCGTCAAGGAGTAAATCCTTAACGAGATGACAACGGTGCCATACGTTAGGTGCCTGAAGTCAGACGCAGCTCAGCCACCGGCCGTGCACCGGGACTTGTCAGGCGGACGCCGCGCCGTGGACGGCCTGCGCGCCGTCGAGCAGGGTGGCGTCGCCCATCTCGCTGAGCACCAGCGCGAGCGCCCCGAGCACCTCCGCGCGGCCGCCCAGCGTGCCGGGCACGATGCCCAACTGCCGTGCCGCGCTGGGGATCGCGTACCGCGACACCGACTCCCGGATCGGCCCGAGCACCAGCTCCCCCGCCTCCGCGAGATCGCCGCCGAGCACCACCCGGCTCGGGTTGAGCAGATTGCAGAGGTTGGCGACGCCGCTGCCCACGTGGCGGCCCACGTCCGCGATGACCCGGCGGCACCCGGGGTCGCCCTCGCGGGCCAGCTCCACCACGCGCGCCATCGTCAGATCCGGTCCGTGGCTCGGCTGGAGCAGCGGCAGGACGTAGCGGGCGGCGGTGAACGTCTCCAGGCAGCCGCGGTTGCCGCAGCGGCAGACCGGCCCGGACTCGTCGAGCGTGATGTGGCCGATCTCGCCCGCCGTGCCGCCCGGCCCGCGGTAGATCCGCCCGCCGATGACCAGCCCGGCGCCGACCCCGCTGGCCACCTTGATGTACGCCAGGTCGGCGGCGCCCCGCCCGCTGCCCCAGACCAGCTCGCCCAGGGCGCCGAGGTTGGCGTCGTTGTCGACGTGGACGGGGACGCCGAGGCGCCCGGACAGCTCGGCGCCCGGGTTGGTGCCCGTCCAGCCCGGCAGGATCGCGGTGGAGCCGAGGGTGCCCGATTCGACGTCGATGGGGCCCGGCACGCCGAGCCCGACGCCGATGACCTTGTCCGGGGCGATGCCGGTCGCCTCGACGAGCCGGGCGACCAGCCGCTCGGCGCGGCCCAGCCCCTCGGCGGCGGAGGCGTCCACGTCGATCGGCTCGGCGTCCTCGGCGAGCACCTGGTGGGCGAGGTTGCCGACCGCGACCCGCAGATGGGAGTGGCCGAAATCGATGCCGACGACGATGCCGGCGTCGCCGGAGAGGGACACGCTGCGGGCCCGGCGCCCCCCGGCGGAGGTGGGCGTCACCTCGACGGTGCCGCCGTCCTTCAACTCACGAACGATGTTCGAGACGGTCGCCGCGGACAGCCCCGTGCTCCGGGCGATCTCCGCCTGGGTGAGTGAGCCCGCCATGCGTACCGCGCGCACGACCCGCTCCAGATTGGCCCGGTGCAGCGAGGACTGCGACCCCGGAGTCTCCATCGGCTCATCCACTCCCGCCTGAGGCGTACGGCACGACGACCGCCCACCCGGCCGGACCACACCAGCGGGGCCCGGCTTGTCTCCAACATGTGAATCTAAGCTGAGCCGTACGGATCACCTCCCGTCAAGTCCTCGACCGGAGGTGGCAGGGGCAGGACGGGCGCCCGCGCCGGAGCGGACCGACGCCCCGGAGCACGCCGGCGAGGGCGCCGGAGGGCCTGCCGCGCCGGGCGCTCCGGGCAGCCGAAAGCCCCGCGCCCCGGGAAGGCGGCGCGGGGCCCTCGCAGCCCCGGCGGCTACTTGAGCGCACCGGCGGTGAGACCGGCGACCACCTGCCGCTGGAAGATGATGTACGCCGCGAGCACCGGCAGCATCGCGATGGTCAGCCCGGCGAAGAGCCCGGACCAGTCGCCCTTGTACCCCTGGCTGACCGCGAGCGCGACCAGTCCCTGGGTGAGCATCTTCTTGTGCGGGTCGCCGACGTTGAGCACCGTCGGCAGCAGGTACTGGTTCCACTGCCCCAGGAAGTTGAAGATGCCGACGCTGATCAGGCCCGGCTTCGCCATCGGCAGCATGACCTGGAAGAACGTCCGGGTGTGGGAGGCGCCGTCGATGAGCGCCGCCTCCGCCACCGAGGTCGGCAGCGTCTTGAAGAACCCGCTGAGGAAGAAGACCGTGAACGGCAGCGAATACGCGATGTAGACGCCTATCAGCCCCTGGTAGGTGTCCAGCAGCGCCATGTTCTTCATGACGAAGAAGAGCGGCACCAGCGCCAGGATCACCGGGAAGCCCATACCGCCGACGAAGAGGAAGTAGAGGAAGCGGTTGCCGGGGAAGTCGAAGCGGGCCAGCACATAGGCCGCCATCGAGCCGAGCACCATCGTGCCGATCAGCGAACCGCCCACCACGATCAGCGAGTTGAGGAAGTACTCGCTCATGTTCGCCTTCTCCCAGGCGCGCACCCAGTTGTCCGGGTGCAGCACCGAGGGCAGGCTCCAGGGCGAGCTGAAGATCTCCGCGTCGTCCTTGAAGGAGGAGACCACCGCCCACAGCAGCGGCATGGTGACGAGCAGGCCCCAGATCACCAGGACGCCGTGGGAGAAGACGTTCAGCACACCGCCCTCGCCACCGCGGCGCCCCGCGCGGCCCGGCCCGCCCTTCGGCGCGGCGTGGCGGGCGGCGGGCTCGGTCTGCGCACTCATCAGAACTCCAGTCGCTCGCGCCGTCCCAGCCGCATCACGACGGCGGAGAAGACGAGGGTCACGATCAGCAGGGAGACGCCGATGGCGGTCGCGTATCCGGCCTGACCGTCGCGGAAGGTCCGCTGGTAGACGTAGAGCGGCAGGACCTCGGTCGAATAGTCGGGGCCGCCCGGGCCGACGCTCATGATCTGCACGAACGCGAAGGCGGAGACGTCCAGGGCGAGAATTCCCATGTAGATCCAGCCGGTCTGCACGGTGTCCCACAGCAGCGGCAGGGTGATGCGGAAGAACGTGTTCACGCGGTTCGCACCGTCCAGCAGCGCGGCCTCGTAGAAATCCTTGGGGATCGAACTCATCCCGGCCGAGAACAGCACCACGTAGAAGCCGACATTGGCCCACACCATCGCGCCCATGACGCACCACAGCGCGAGTTGCGGGTCGCCCAGCCAGTTCGGCTGTACTCCGTCGAGACCGATGGCGCCGAGAAAGGCGTTCAGGGCGCCGCTCTCCGGGTTGTACGCGAATTGGAAGAGCAGCGCGACGATCGGGACGGAGAGTACCTGCGGGAAGAAGTAAATGATCTTGTAGACGCCGGATCCGCGCACCCCGCCGATGACCGCCTTCTTCCGGCGGCGGCCACCGACATTGAGCATGAAGGCGAAGAACAGTCCGAGACTGAGCGTGACCACGGGAAGCAGCAGCAACAGCGTCACGCTGTTTCCCACCGCGGCCCAGAAGACGGAGTCATGGAAGAGGCGTATGTAGTTGTCGAAGCCGACCATCCGCAGGTTCGGGCTCAGGCCCGTCCAGTCCGTGAGGGAGTAGTAGATGGCCTGTACGAAAGGTGAGATCACGAAGACCGCGTAAATCACCAGCGGAACGATCAGGAATCCCGCGATGAAACGGTATTTACCGTGCTGCATGACTGCCGGTCCCGTTCTTGCGCTGCGGATGGTGCCGGTGGCTCGCTCCCCTCATGGGTCAGCGCTTGTACTTGGTGACGCTGGAGTCGGCGCGGGTGTCGTCCGCGTACTTCTGGATCTTTTTGATCGCCTCGTCGGGCGTCATCCGGCCGGCCATCATTTCGCCGATGGCGCCGACGCCGATCTTTTCCTTCTGCAGCGCGACGTACCAGTCCTGGAGCCGGGGGTTGAGGACGTTGTTCCCCGCCTTTTCCAGCACCGACTGTGCGGAGGCGAGCCCCGGCGGCAGCTGGACGCCGTCCGTGCCGCCGTTCAGCGAGGTCAGCGAGGAGACCTGCTTGATGAAGTTCTGCGCCGCCTTCCTGCCGAGCATGACGCGCAGCAGCTCCATGCCGCCCTCGGCGTTGTGCGCCTCCTTCGGGACGATGTACGGCTCGCCGCCGGACGCCCAGAGGGTGCCGAAGGGCATCTTGTCCGCGGCGGAGAGGCTGGACGGGGCGCCGACCGCGAGCTGGAAGTGCGGGTCCCGGGCGATCTGCTTGGCGGACTCGTTCTCCACCCAGGAGCCGTTGGGGATGAAGAGCGCCTTCCCCTCGGCCCAGGCGGTCTGCGACTGGAGGTGGTCGAGACCGGGCGAGCCCTTGAGGATGTAGCCCTTGCGGTACAGCTCGTAGTACGCCTCGAACGCCGCCTTGACCGCCGGGTCGTGCCAGGCGTTCGGCTCCAGGTTGTCGATCCGCCGCAGCACCTCCGGCCCACCGATCTTGCCGATGAAGGGGTAGAGGGAGAACGGGAAGTAGTAGGGGTACTTACCCGGGTACGTCCACCCGGCTATCCCCTTCTTCTTGGCCTTCGCGCAGAGCGCGAGCATATCGTCCCAGGTCTCTGGATACTCCGCGTCGAGTTTCGCGAGATTACCTCTCGAATACCACACGCCGTAGACGGTGTACGCGTAGTAGAGAATCCAGGTTTCCTTGCCGCCGAACTGTCCCATTTCGACGACACCGGGGCGCAGCGTGTCGCGGACCTTCTTGGCCGGGTCGTCGATCGACGGGGCGTCGAGAAGGGCGTTGAGGTCGGCCAGCTGATCCTTGCTGACGAGGGTGCCGAAATCCATCTGCTCGGCGCCGGAGTTGTCGACGAGGTCCGGCGGGTTGCCACCGTTGAAACGCGGCTGCAGCGTCGACTGGATCTTCTGGGTGGAGGTCAGCTTGGCCTTTCCGGCGGCCTTCGGAAAGGCTTTGGTGTACTCCGCCAGCGCACTCTTCGCATAGGCGTCGCCGAAGCCGCCGTCGAAGATCACGACGTCCAGACCTGCGCTGTCGTTGACGGCGAGCGGATTCTTCGCCGACTTGGTGCCCTTCGCCGCCTTGTCGCCTGCGCCACCACCGGAGCTGGCGCAGGCGGAGAGGAAACTCATCGCGGGAAGCGCGACGATTCCCATGGCCGCCGCCCGCTTGACCAGATCGCGCCGGTTGAATTCCGAGGTGGATCCCATGCTCAAGTCCTCGCCTTCTTCAGGACTCAGGCGGTGCACGAAAATCCCCGGCACCGCAGGTCGTCAGATGGAGCTGAGTGGTACGGGATGTGCGCCGGGTCTGCCGGGAAACTGCGGGCACATTCGACCGCCCGCATTTCCCCCCGGATCCACGGCCGTTGACGGACCGTTCGGACGCCGACAGGTATAGTCCACTTTCGGGTGACGGGGCAAGATCGAATGCGCTGTTCCTTACTCTCTTTCCCGAGTTGAGACCTGGTCGAACCGGCCGGGCGCACCCCGGCGCGCACCCTGCCGCACCACGGCACGCACCCCGGCCCGCACGCCTTCTCCCCCACCCTTGACACCCACCGGACCGCCCTCCTTACTTGTCTCTACTCGCTCCAACTGACAACGATGTCAACCACGTTGAGAGGGTTCGCGTGCGGATCGGACACCGACACACCCCGCTACGGAGGCTCGCCCGCCCCACCGCGCTGGTGGCGGCGGCGCTGCTCACCGTCACCGCCTTCGGCCCGGCGGCCCAGGCCGTCCCGCACCAACCCCCGCCCGCCGCCGGGGAGTTCCGCTCCTCCTTCGAGCCGGGGCAACCGGCGCCCGGCTGGACCGACACCGCCGACCGGGACCCCGAAGGACACCCCCGGACGGACGGCGTCACCCCGCCCTCCGGCCCCGCCGCCCCGGGCATGGCCACCCGCATCGGCACCGGGCCCGAGTCCACCCCGACGTCCAAGAACGGCGCCGGTTTCTCCGGCCGGCACGCCCTGGAGTACGCCGGCACCCACACCGCGTCGGGCCGCGGCTACGCGTACAACAAGGTCTTCGCCGTCCACACGCCCGTCACCGCGGACACCACGCTCTCGTACAAGGTCTTTCCGCAGATGGCGACGGCGGATCCGGAGTACCCGGCCACCCATGTCGCGGTGGATCTCGCCTTCACCGACGGCAGTTACCTCAGCGAGCTGGGCGCCACCGACCAGTACGGGGCGCCCCTGACACCGCGCGGTCAGGCCGGTGCGCGGATGCTCTACGTCAACCAGTGGAACGCGCGCACCGCCCGCATCGGCGCGGTCGCCGCCGGGAAGACCGTCGCCCGGATCCTCGTCGCGTACGACGCCCCGCGCGCCCCGCACAAGGCCCCGGCGTTCCGCGGCTGGATCGACGACCTCACCCTCGGGCGGCAGGCGCCCGAGAAGCCGCGCGCCCACCTCTCCGATTACGTGCGGACCACCCGCGGCACCCTCTCCAGCGGCAGCTTCTCGCGCGGCAACACCTTCCCGGCGACCGCCGTCCCGAACGGCTTCACCTTCTGGACGCCGGTGACCGACGCGGGCTCCACGGACTGGCTCTACGAGTACGCCCGCAGGAACAACGCCGACAACCTCCCCACCCTCCAGGCGTTCGCCGCCAGCCATGAGCCCAGCCCGTGGATGGGCGACCGGCAGACGTTCCAGGTCATGCCGTCCACCGCGGCGGGCACCCCGGACGCCTCGCGCACCGCCCGCGCGCTGCCGTTCCACCACGAGAACGAGACGGCCCGGCCGCACTACTACGGCGTCACCTTCGACAACGGCCTCAAGGCGGAGATCGCCCCCACCGACCACGCCGCCCAGATGCGCTTCACCTTCCCCGGCGACGACGCGAACCTGATATTCGACAACGTCAACAACAAGGGCGGCCTCACGCTCGACCCCGAGCACGGTGTGATCAGCGGCTACTCCGACGTCAAGAGCGGGCTGTCCACCGGCGCCACCCGTCTCTTCGTCCACGGGACGTTCGACGCGCCGGTCACCGGGGGCGGGCGGCTCGACGGGGGCGGCGGTAAGGACGTCACCGGTTATCTGCGGTTCGCGCCCGGCAAGGACCGGACGGTGACGCTGCGGCTCGCCACCTCCCTGATCGGCACCGCCCAGGCGAAGGCCAACCTCGACCGGGAGATCCCCGCCGGGACGCCGTTCACCACCACCGAGCGCCGGGCGCAGGCCCAGTGGGACGACCTGCTGGGCCGCGTCGAGGTCGAAGGCGCGACCGGCGATCAGCTGACCACGCTCTACTCCAACCTCTACCGGATGTACCTCTACCCCAACTCCGGCTCCGAGCAGGTCGGTTCGCGCGTCCGTTACGCCAGCCCGTTCTCCCCGCCGACCGGCGAGGACACTCCCACGCACACCGGCGCGAAGATCGTCGACGGCTCGGTCCACGTCAACAACGGCTTCTGGGACACCTACCGCACCGCCTGGCCCGCCTACGCCCTGCTCACCCCCGGCCGGGCCGGGAAACTGGTCGACGGCTTCGTCCAGCAGTACAAGGACGGCGGCTGGACCTCGCGCTGGTCATCGCCCGGCTACGCGGACCTGATGACGGGCACCAGCTCGGACGTGGCGTTCGCCGATGCCTACCTCAAGGGCGTGCGCTTCGACGCCGAGGCCGCGTACGACGCGGCGGTGAAGAACGCGACGGTGGCGCCGCCGCAGTCCGGGGTGGGCCGCAAGGGCATGACCACCGCACCGTTCCTCGGCTACACCTCGACCGACACCCGCGAGGGCCTGTCCTGGGCGCTGGAGGGCTATCTCAACGACTTCGGCATCGCCCGCATGGGACAGGCGCTGTACGCGAAGACCCACAAGCCGCGCTACAAGGAGGAGTCCGCCTACTTCCTCGGCCGGGCCCGGAACTACGTCCGCCTCTTCGACCCCGCGGTCGGCTTCTTCCAGGGCCGCAATGCGCAGGGTTCCTGGCGGTTGCCGCCGGAGAAGTTCGACCCGCGCGTCTGGGGCCACGACTACACCGAGACCAACGCCTGGACGTACGCCTTCCCCGCCCCGCAGGACACCCGCGGCCTGGCCAACCTCTACGGCGGCCGGGCGGGCCTCGCGAAGAAGCTCGACGCGTACTTCGCGACGCCGGAGACGGGGACGAAGGAGTTCGCCGGTTCCTACGGCGACGTCATCCACGAGATGACCGAGGCGCGCGACACCCGCATGGGCATGTACGGCCACAGCAACCAGCCCTCGCACCACATCGCCTACCTCTACGACGCGGCCGGACAGCCCTGGAAGACCCAGGCGAAGGTCCGCGAGGTGCTGTCCCGGCTCTACGTCGGCAGCGACATCGGCCAGGGCTACCCGGGCGACGAGGACAACGGCGAGATGTCCGCCTGGTACGTCTTCGGCGCCCTCGGCTTCTACCCGCTCGTGATGGGCGAGGGCGAGTACGCGGTCGGCTCCCCGCTCTTCACCAAGGCCACCGTGCACCTGGAGAACGGCCGCGACCTGGTGGTCAACGCCCCGCGCAACAGCGCCCGGAACGTCTACGTCCAGGGCCTGCGGGTCAACGGCGAGCCGTGGACGTCCACCGCGCTGCCGCACGCCCTGCTCGCCCGCGGCGCCACCCTGGACTTCACCATGGGCGACCGCCCCTCCGCCTGGGGCACCGGCGAGAACGCCGCCCCGACCTCCCTCACCCACGACGACAAGGTGCCCGGCCCGCCCGCGGACGTCACCGACCCGTCCGCCGGCCCGCTCTTCGACAACACCTCCGCCACGGCGGCGCCACTCACCCCCACCCGCATCGACCTGCCCCAGGCCACCCGGGTCAGCACCTACACCCTCACCTCGGCCGACCACACCACGGCCCCCAAGGGCTGGACCCTGGAGGGCTCCACGGACGGCACCCACTGGAAGCCCCTCGACCACCGCACCGCCGAGACCTTCCGCTGGGACCACCAGACCCGGCCGTTCACCGTCCCGTCCCCCGCGCGGTACGCGCACTACCGCCTCGTCCCGGAGGGCACGGGGACGCTGGCGGAGGTGGAGTTGCTGGGGTAGCCGCGGACACGCCGAAGGGCCGCACCCCGCTCGGGCGGGGTGCGGCCCTTCAGACGTTCCGGCCGTCAGGCGGCCGGGGCGCCCAGGATCAGCTGTTGATCAGCGAGCGCAGGACGTACTGCAGGATGCCGCCGTTGCGGTAGTAGTCCGCCTCACCGGGGGTGTCGATGCGGACGACCGCGTCGAACTCCACGCCGGAGTCGGTGGTGACCTTGACGGTGCGCGGGGTGGTGCCGTCGTTCAGCTCGGTGACGCCGGTGACCGAGAAGGTCTCCTCGCCGGTCAGGCCCAGCGACTCGGCGGACGCGCCCTCGGGGAACTGGAGCGGCAGGACGCCCATACCGATGAGGTTCGAGCGGTGGATGCGCTCGTACGACTCGGCGATGACGGCCTTGACGCCGAGGAGCGCGGTGCCCTTGGCGGCCCAGTCGCGGGAGGAGCCGGAGCCGTACTCCTTGCCGGCCAGGATGACCAGCGGAATGCCGGCGGCCTGGTAGTTCTGCGACGCGTCGTAGATGAACGAGACCGGCGCGCCCTCCTGCGTGAAGTCGCGGGTGAAGCCGCCCTCGGTGCCCGGCGCGATCTGGTTGCGCAGGCGGATGTTGGCGAAGGTGCCACGGATCATGATCTCGTGGTTACCGCGGCGCGAGCCGTAGCTGTTGAAGTCGCGGCGCTCCACACCGTGCTCGGTGAGGTACTTGCCGGCCGGGGTGTCGGCCTTGATGGCACCGGCGGGCGAGATGTGGTCGGTGGTGACCGAGTCGCCCAGCTTGGCGAGGACGCGGGCGCCCGCGATGTCGCCGACCGGCGACGGCTCCATGGCCATGCCCTCGAAGTACGGGGGCTTACGGACGTAGGTCGACTCGCCGTCCCACTCGAAGGTGTTGCCGGTCGGGATCGGCAGGGCCTGCCACTGGGCGTCGCCCGCGAAGACATCCTCGTAGGACTTGTTGAACATGTCCTCGCCGATGGCGTTCGCCACGACGTCGTTGACCTCGGCCTCGGACGGCCAGATGTCCTTGAGGAAGACCGGCTTGCCGTCCTGGTCGGTGCCGAGCGCCTCCTCGGTGATGTTGATCTTCATCGAACCGGCCAGCGCGTACGCGACGACCAGCGGCGGGGACGCCAGGTAGTTCATCTTGACGTCGGGGTTGATCCGGCCCTCGAAGTTCCGGTTGCCGGAGAGGACCGAGGTGACCGCGAGGTCGTGGTCGTTGACGGCCTTGGAGACCTCCTCCGGCAGCGGGCCGGAGTTGCCGATGCAGGTGGTGCAGCCGTAGCCGACGAGGTTGAAGCCGACCTTGTCGAGGTACGGCGTCAGACCGGCCTTGTCGAAGTAGTCGGTGACGACCTTCGAGCCCGGGGCGAGGGTGGTCTTGACCCACGGCTTGCGGGTCAGGCCCTTCTCCACGGCCTTCTTCGCGACCAGCGCGGCGGCGACCATGACGTACGGGTTCGAGGTGTTGGTGCAGGAGGTGATGGCCGCGACCGTCACCGCACCGTGGTCGATCTGGTAGGTCGAGCCGTCGGGGGCGGTGACGGTGACCGGGTTGGACGGCACGCCGTTCGGGGAGACGGCCGGGGCGTCGGACGCCGGGAAGGACTCCTTGCCGGCCTCCTCGTCCACGGAGACGTAGTTGCGCACGTCGGTGGCGAACTGCTGCGCGGCGTTGGCGAGGACGATGCGGTCCTGCGGGCGCTTCGGGCCGGCGATCGACGGGACGACCGTGGAGAGGTCGAGCTCCAGCTTCTCGGAGAAGTCGGGCTCGGCGGCCGGGTCGAGCCAGAGGCCCTGCTCCTTGGCGTACGCCTCGACGAGCGCGACCTGCTGGGCGTCACGGCCGGTCAGGCGCAGGTAGTTCAGGGTCTCGTCGTCGATCGGGAAGATCGCGGCGGTGGAGCCGAACTCCGGCGACATGTTGCCGATGGTGGCGCGGTTGGCGAGCGAGGTGGCGGCGACGCCCTCGCCGTAGAACTCGACGAACTTGCCGACCACGCCGTGCTTGCGGAGCATCTCGGTGATGGTCAGCACGAGGTCGGTGGCGGTGGTGCCGGCGGGCAGCTCGCCGGTCAGCTTGAAGCCGACGACGCGCGGGATGAGCATCGAGACCGGCTGGCCGAGCATCGCGGCCTCGGCCTCGATGCCGCCGACGCCCCAGCCCAGGACGCCCAGGCCGTTGACCATCGTGGTGTGCGAGTCGGTGCCGACCAGGGTGTCGGGGTATGCCTGGCCGCCTCGGACCATGACCGTCCGGGCCAGCTTCTCGATGTTGACCTGGTGGACGATGCCGGTGCCCGGGGGGACGACCTTGAACTCGTCGAAGGCGGTCTGGCCCCAGCGCAGGAACTGGTAGCGCTCGCGGTTGCGGCCGTACTCCAGCTCGACGTTCTGGGCGAAGGCGTCGTTGGTGCCGAACTTGTCGGCGATGACGGAGTGGTCGATGACCAGCTCGGCCGGGGCCAGCGGGTTGATCTTCGCCGGGTCGCCGCCGAGCTCCTTGACGGCCTCACGCATGGTGGCGAGGTCGACGACGCAGGGGACGCCGGTGAAGTCCTGCATGATCACGCGGGCCGGCGTGAACTGGATCTCCTGGCTGGGCTGGGCCTGGGAGTCCCATCCGCCCAGCGCCCGGATGTGGTCGGCGGTGATGTTCGCGCCGTCCTCGGTGCGGAGCAGGTTCTCCAGCAGCACCTTCAGGCTGTAGGGCAGACGGGCGGAGCCCTCCACCTTGTCCAGCCGGAAGATCTCGTACGACTCGTCGCCCACCTGCAGCGTGCTGCGGGCGTCGAAGCTGTTCGCCGACACGACAGTCTCCTTCATGCATGAATTCGCGCGTACCACCGCATCCTGCCGTCGCAGGTCCGCACCGATCCGGTAAGGTAAGCCTTAGTTAGGCACGCCTTACTGGCGCGGCGGCGGTACGCCTTGGGCAGATATCTCGATGTCGAGATAACTCTAGTACATCGCCGCGGCCTGGTCATGCCCCGGCGGGCCTGTTACCGCATCGCGCCGCCCGCCGCGACCACGAACGTAAGGCCCGCGGCCGGGCGGGCGCGCGCAGACGGGGCTGTTCGGGTCGGGCCCCGAGGCCGCCCGCCGTGGCGCAGATCCGCGGGACAGCGGCGCGGCACGGGCGGTAGGTTCGGCCCGCTGCCCGGCCGGGCGCCGCGCCCGCGGTGCGCCGGGGCCGGGCCGGGAACGGGGGCACCCATGACCGTCGAACGGATCGATCCGCCGCGCACCGGCGGCGAGCGGGAGACGCTCCGCGCGTACCTGGACTTCCACCGCGCCACGCTCGTCATGAAGTGCGCGGGCCTGACGGACGACCAGCTGCGCCGCCGGGCCAGCCCGCCCTCGGCGCTCTCACTGCTCGGGCTGGTGCGGCATCTGGCCGAGGTGGAGCGGGCGTGGTTCCGGCGGGTGGTGGGCGGCGAGGACGTCCCGCTGCTCTGGTCGCCGGAGGGCGACTACCAGGCGGCGTACGACGCGCGGGGTGCGACGCGGGCCGAGGCGTTCGCCGCCTGGGAGGCGGAGGTGGCGCACGCCCGCCGCATCGAGGCGGCGGCGCCGTCCCTCGACACCGCGTACCACGCGGCCCAGTGGGGCGAGGACGTGTCACTGCGGACGGTGATGCTGCATCTGATCCACGAGTACGCGCGGCACAACGGCCACGCCGACTTCCTGCGTGAGGCCGTGGACGGGACCACCGGGGCCTGACCCCGGGGCCCGTCGTCATACGGGCAGGTCAGCGCGGAGACAGCCCCTGGCGCACCACGCCGACGATCTCGTCGTCGGTCAGCCCGAGCTGCCGCGCCTCGGCGATGAGGCGGTCGGCCGCCTCACCCAGGCGCGCACGGGCCGGGGACGCGGCGCCGGTGACCACCGCGCCGCGGCCACGGCGGAGTTCGATCAGCCCCTCCTCCTTGAGGCGCTGGTAGCCGCGGAGGACGGTGTGGACGTTGACGCCGAGCGAGGCGGCCAGCGCCCGGCCGGCGGGCAGGCGCTCGCCCGCGCGGACCGAGCCGTCGGCGATGGCGCCGCGGACCGCGGCGGCGATCTGATCACCGAGCGGCACGGCGGAGCGGGGGTCGACCCGGAACAGCACTCAGTCTCCTCGGTGCGGACGGGCGCGGTCGAGCAGGGTGTTCAGCAGCGCGGCGGCGGTCGCCGCATCGTCGACCGTCACCACGAATTCCCGGCCGCTGCGCAGCTGCAGGACGATCCCCTCACCCGATCGGAGCACCAGCCCGCTGCGGTGTGCGCGGACGCGGTAGCCCCAGCCGCCGAAGTCGGCGAACGGGTCGATATTTCTGCAGGTGGCCTCGGTGACCCGGTCGAGGGGGATGCGGCGGAAAGCGTACGGCAGCAGGGCGGGCGCGAGGGCCAGCCCACGCCGGTCGACGGTCACCCGGACCGAGGCGAGCACCCCGGCCAGCGCGCCCGCCAGCCCCAGCGCGACACCGGCGAACGGCCCGGCCACGAAGCCGAGATACAGCCCGGCGCAGCAGGTGACCAGGCCGACGACGGCGAGCAGCGGGGAGCCGGCCGTACGGCTCCATCCGGCGCGCTCCCCCGCCGCCAGCGGCAGCCGCGGCGCGCCCTGCGGACCGGACGGCTCCGGGCGGGGCCGCGGGCCCCCGAGCCACAGCCCGACGGCGCCCGCGAGCAACCCGGCGGCGACCACCACCAGCACCTCCCACAGCGGCACCCGGACCTCGTCCGCCCGTACCGCACCGGCGTTGGCCAGCAGCGTCATACAGGCCGCGGCGGCGAGGCAGGCGGCGAGGGACCAGCCGGTGGCGAGCACCCAAGGGGCGGCAGGCGCCATACGCCGCGCACGGGCGAGGACGGCGGCGCCGGCCCCCAGGGCCAGCAGCGCGAGAACGGCGCCGAGGGCGAATCCGCGGACCGAGGTGAAGCCGTCCGCGGCGCCGCCGGCACCGAAATGGGTGGCGAGCGGATCCGGCAACCGGTCGGCAGTCTGGTGATGGACGCCGACGACGACGGCGACCGCGACCAAGAAGGGGAACGCGGCGATCGCGACCCGCAGGGTGTCGGTCGGGGGACGGGTGAAGGGAGTGGCAGGGTTCATGTCGACCTCCAGTTATTCGCATAGTAGTAGAACAACTGGCGAAAATGACCACATCTCATATCTGAGATACGGTCATGCCATGGCAGACGACTACCTCGAACGCATCGGCCGACTGATCCGTGACGCCCGGCAGCACCGTGGTTGGACACAGACGCAGCTCGCCGACGCTCTCGGCACCAGCCAGAGCGCGGTCAACCGCATCGAACGCGGCAATCAGAACATCAGCCTTGAGATGATTGCCCGCATCGGCGAGGCCCTGGACAGTGAAATCGTGTCGCTCGGCTTCCCCGGGCCGATGCATCTGCGCGTGGTCGGCGGCCGCCGGCTCTCCGGCTCCATCGCGGTGAAGACCAGCAAGAACGCCTGCGTCGCGCTGCTCTGCGCCTCACTCCTCAACGCGGGCCGCACCACCCTGCGCCGGGTCGCCCGGATCGAGGAGGTCTACCGCATCCTCGAAGTGCTCAACAGCATCGGCGTGCGCACCCGCTGGATCAACGACGGCAACGACCTGGAGATCGTGCCGCCCGCCGAGCTGGACCTCGCCTCGATGGACAACGAGGCGGCCCGCCGCACCCGCAGCGTCATCATGTTCCTCGGCCCGCTGCTGCACCGCATGGACCACTTCCGGCTGCCGTACGCGGGCGGTTGCGATCTCGGCACCCGTACGGTCACCCCGCACATGACGGCGCTGCGCCACTTCGGGCTGGAGATCACCGCGACCGACGGCGTCTACCTCGCCGAGGTCGACCGCACCGTCACCCCGCGCCGCGCGATCGTCCTGACCGAACGCGGCGACACCGTCACCGAGAACGCGCTGCTGGCCGCCGCCCGCCACGACGGCACCACCGTCATCCGCAACGCCTCCTCCAACTACATGGTCCAGGACCTCTGCTTCTTCCTGGAACAGCTGGGCGTACGGGTCGAGGGCGTCGGCACCACCACGCTCACCGTCCACGGCGTCGCCCACATCGACCGGAACGTCGACTACGCCCCCTCCGAGGACCCGGTCGAGGCGATGAGCCTGCTGGCCGCCGCCGTCGTCACCGAGTCCGAACTCACCATCCGGCGCGTCCCGGTGGAGTTCCTGGAGATCGAGCTGGCGGTCCTGGAGGAGATGGGCCTCGACCACGAGCGCAGCGCGGAGTACCCCGCCGACAACGGCCGCACCCGGCTGATCGACCTGACGGTCCGCCCGTCCAAGCTCCAGGCGCCGCTGGACAAGATCCACCCGATGCCGTTCCCCGGCCTCAACATCGACAACGTCCCGTTCTTCGCGGCCATCGCCGCCGCCGCCCAGGGCCAGACCCTGATCCACGACTGGGTCTACGACAACCGCGCCATCTACCTCACCGACCTCAACCGCCTCGGCGCCCAGGTCAAGTTGCTCGACCCGCACCGCGTCCTGATCGACGGCTCCACCCGCTGGCGCTCGTCCGAGATGATGTGCCCCCCTGCCCTGCGCCCCGCCGTCGTCGTCCTCCTCGCCATGATGGCCGCCGAGGGCACCTCGGTCCTGCGCAACGTCTACGTCATCAACCGCGGCTACGAGGACCTGGCCGAACGCCTGAACTCGGTCGGGGCCCAGATCGAGACGTTCCGGGATATCTGATCCGCCTCGCGCCGGACTCCCGGCGCTCCCCCACCACGCCCTCGCGTCCCGCCGTTCCGGCGGATGCGGGGGCGTGACTGTTTTCCGTGCGGCTCGGCAGCCCCCGAAACATGTTCGCCCGTACCTGGCTTGATCCCGTCGAAAGCCCCCGAACGGGTCAATCGGAGGCTCAAGTTCCTTATCGCGTAAGGGTTCAGGGTTAACTGATCTTCAAATATGGCGACGTGCCGGAGCGCGGGGGAAGCCGGTTCGGTGAGGGAGTTTTTCAGGTGGGTAGAAAGCTACGGGGCCTGCGGGGCCGGTTGCGGTACTGGTTCGACGGGACGATGGACCGGGGGACGCCGGCTCTGATCGGCTGGCTGGGGCTCGCCTCGGTGGTGCTGATCGCGGCGGTGACCGTGCTGGTCGTGCTCTTCACCGACGAGGACACGGAGAAGAACGGCGGCTGGCTCGGTGTCGTCTGGATGAGTGTGCTGCGCACGCTCGACCCCGGCACGATGGGCGGGGACACCGGCGGGCCGGTCTTCCTCGGGCTGATGCTGGTCGTGACGATCGGCGGCATCTTCATCGTCAGCGCCCTGATCGGTGTGCTGACGACGGGACTTGAGGCCCGCATCGAGGAGCTGCGGCGCGGGAAGTCGCGGCTGGTCGAGCGCGGGCACACCGTGGTGCTGGGCTGGTCGGAGCAGGTGTTCACGGTGCTCGCGGAGCTGGTGGAGGCCAATCAGAGCGAGCGGCGCTCGTGCGTGGTGATCCTCGCCGACCGGGACAAGGTCAAGATGGAGGAGGAGATCCGCCGCCGGATCCCGGAGACCGGCCGTACGCGGGTGATCTGCCGCTCCGGGAGCCCGTTGCAGCGGCAGGACCTGGAGCTGGTGAGCCTGGACGCGGCCAAGTCCGTGATGGTGCTGCCGCCGGTCGGGGACGACGGCGACACCGAGGTCATCAAGGTGCTGCTGCTGCTCAACAGCCGGGCCTGGAAGCGGGAGCGGCCCAACATCGTGGCGGCGGTGCAGAGTTCGCCGAACCTGGCCGCGGCGCGGCTGGCGGCCGGGGATGCCGCGCTCGTCATCGATGCTGACGACATCGCCGTACGGCTGATCGTGCAGTCGCACCGGCAGTCCGGTCTGTCGACCGTCTTCAACGAGCTGCTCAGCTTCGAGGGCAACGAGATCTACCCGTATGCGCCGGGCCCCCTGGCGGGTGGCACGTACGGCGAGGCACTCAACGGGTTCGAGCTGGGCGTCCCCGTCGGACTGCGTCGGGAGAACGGGGAGGTGCAGGTCAACCCGCCGATGGAGACGGTGATTTCGGCCGAGGACAGGATCCTGGTGATCGCGGAGGACGATCTGCTGATCCGGCGGGCAGGGACCCGGCCGGAGGTCGTCGAGGAGGCGATCACCACGGGCAGCGGCGGGGAGTCCACGCCCGACCGCACGCTCGTCATCGGCTGGAACTCCCGTGCGGCGAAGATCATCAAGCTGCTCGACCGGCTGGTGGAACCCGGTTCGGTGATCGATGTCGCGGCGACCCGTGAGCCCGCGGCGCTGCCCCGGGAGGGCCTGGAGAACCTCGCCGTCGGCTTCCGCCGCTGCGAGCCGACGCACCGGCCGTCGCTGGAGGCGCTGGGGCTCGACCGCTACCGCCACATCATCGTGCTGACCGACGACGACATCGGCTCCGACCGCGCCGACGACCGCACGCTGGTGACGCTGCTGCACCTGCGGGACATCGCGACCCGCACCGGCACCCCGTACTCGATCGTCACGGAGATGAACAGCGACGCCAACCGGGAGATCGCGCAGGTCACCAAGGCGGACGACTTCATCGTCAGCACCAAGATCATCAGCCTGCTGCTGACCCAACTCGTCGAGGACCGGAAGCTGTACGCCGTCTTCAGCGACCTCTTCGACCCCGAGGGGTCGGAGATCTACCTGAAGCCCGCCGGCAGCTACCTCGCGCCGGACACCCCGGCCAACTTCGCGACGGTCATCGAGGCGGCCCGGCAGCGCGGCGAGACCGCCATCGGCTACCGCCGCGCGAGCGAGAGCGACACCCCGCCCGGGTACGGCGTCGTCCTCAACCCGCCCAAGGGCACGCCGCTTTCGCTGCGGGCGGACGATGCGATCGTGGTGCTCGCCGAGACCGGGCGGATCTCCGCACCGGTGCCCGCGGCCCGTACGGAGCCGGACCGGAAGGGGGCCGGGGCGAAGGCGTCCCGCGGCTGATCCCGGCGCCGTTCCGCAGTGGCCCCGCCCCCGGTGCATCCGGGGGCGGGGCCACTCGCTATCACCCACACGGGTGATGAAGGGGCGGCTCGGGGACACGGGAGCCGCCCGGCCACAATCATGCGGGAGTGACTCCTGTGAATACTCCCGGCCGGTACCGGCCCCGTACCCCTGCCGTCGCCGGACTCGGCGCCCTCGCCCTGGTGTCCACGCTGACCGCCGGGCCCGTCGCCCACGCCGCCCCGTCCCCCGCGGGCGGCGGCCGCGGCGCGGCTCCCGCCGTCCGTCCGATGACCGCGGCGGAGTGGGGAACCAACGCCCATCTCGCGTCCATCCGCCACGACCCGCGTGCGCTGCAGTCCTTCTTCCACCGGCTCCCCAAGGGCGGTGACCTGCACAATCACCTCTCCGGCGCGGTCACGACCGAGTACCTCATCGAGCAGGCGGCCGAGGACGGCCTGTGCATCGAGACCGCCACGATGACCGCCGTCACCCCGCCGTGCGGACCCGGCACGCGGCCTGCCGCCGACGCCCGCCGCGACCGGGCGTTCCACGACGCGATCGTCCGCGCCTGGTCCATGCAGGACTTCCCCGCCGACGGCAACGGCCACGACCACTTCTTCGACACCTTCGGCAAGTTCGGCGAGGTGACGTGGCGCCACCGGGGCAAGCAGCTGGCCCAGGTGGCCAACACCGCCGCCGCACAGCATCAGTTCTCCCTGGAGACGATGGTCACGCCCGCGTCCGACGGGGCGAAGAAGCTGGCCGACGCGGTCGGCTGGGACGACGACTTCGCGGCGCTCCACCACAAGCTGGTGGCCGGCGGCAGGCTCGACCGCGTCGTCGCGGAGGCGCGGCGGGAGGCGGACGCCACGGATGACGAGTTCCG
Source organism: Streptomyces sp. NPDC029159 (assembly GCF_055564055.1). Classification (NCBI taxonomy): domain Bacteria; kingdom Bacillati; phylum Actinomycetota; class Actinomycetes; order Kitasatosporales; family Streptomycetaceae; genus Streptomyces; species Streptomyces sp. NPDC029159. The sequence continues at coordinate 309,914 of NZ_JBVHWT010000002.1, read as the reverse complement.
CGCCACCGCGCACTGCGGCACCGCCCGCGCCGAGCCCGGGTGCCGACTGCCCGTCCGCCAGATCGCCCAGGTCTCCCGGGGCAGCGCACCGGAGCGGGTCTTCACCCAGATGGCCCTCGGGCTGCGGCTGGCCGAGCGCGACCGGCGCTTCGTCGCGGTCAACCTCGTCCAGCCGGAGGACGGGGAGCGGGCGGTGCGCGACTACCGTCTGCAGATGCGGATGCTGAAGTATCTGCGCGGGGTCTACCCCAAGGCCCATGTCACGCTGCACGCCGGTGAGTTGTGGCCCGGTCTGGTCAAGCCGGAGGCGCTGAAGTTCCACATCCAGGAGGCGGTCGACGTCGCGCACGCCGACCGCATCGGCCACGGCGTGGACCTCGTCCACGAGGACGGCTGGCAGCGCACGGCGCGCACCATGGCCGCCCGGGAGACCGCCGTGGAGGTCCCGTTGACCAGCAACGCCCAGATCCTCGGCGTCCGCGGCGCGGACCATCCCTTCCAGACGTACCGCGCCTTCGGCGTGCCCGTCGTGCTGTCCACCGACGATCCGGGCATCAGCCGCACCGACATCAGTCACGAGTACGCGTACGCCGCCCGCACCTACGGCCTGTCGTACCCGGAGCTGAAGGACCTCGCCCGCGCGTCCCTGAAGTACGGCTTCCTGCCGGGGGCCGAGCTGTGGCGGGGCAACCCCACCCGGGACGGCTACCGCACCGTCGACGCCTGCCGCGGGGTGCGGCCCGGCAGCCCCGCGCCGGGGCCCGAGTGCCGCCGTCTGCTCGACAGCAGCCCGAAGGCGGCCGCGGAGTGGCGTCAGGAGGGCGCCTTCCAGCGGTTCGAGCGGTCTTTCGGCCACTGATCCCCTCCCCCGCAGGCGGCCGTCGGTTCCGGACCGGCGGCCGTCTTCGCGTTGCCGGTCCCGCGTCGGTGGGTGGCGTTTCGCACGCGGGGAGCCGGGGTCGGGGCGATGCCGGATGCGCCGGTGGGGCAGAAGCGGACGTATCCCCGGATCCCCGACCCCCTACTTGCGTCTTTAGGTTTGCCTAACCTAATGTCACGACGCGTGTTGACGATCAAACCCCCTGCGACGGGGACCCGTTCGGGGTCCGCGCGGGCCCTGCCGACGCTGCTGCGCCGCCTGCCGTTGGCGGCCGCCGGGCTCGCCGCGCTGGCGCTCTGCGCCGCCCTCAGCCTCGCCTGGGGCACCCGCTCCGTGCCGCTGTCCACCGTGTGGGACGCCCTGACCGGTGCCGCCCACGGCCGCGACGCGCTGGTGATCACGGGACTGCGGCTGCCGCGCACCCTGGTGGGACTCGCGGTCGGTGCGGCGCTCGGCGTCGCCGGGGCCGTCGTCCAGGGCATCACCCGCAACCCGCTGGCCTCCCCCACCACCCTCGGCATCAACGCCGGTGCGGGCTTCGCCGTCGTCACCGCCATCTACGCGCTCCATCTCACCCGGCCCGGCCAGTACGTCTGGTTCGCCTTCGCGGGCGCCGCGGCCGCCGCGCTCTTCGCCCAGGCACTGGCCCGGCGCGCCGGGGACCTCGATCCCGTCCGGCTCGCGCTCGGCGGCACGGTGCTCCAACTGGTGCTGCTCTCCTGGACGTCGACGGTGATGCTGGCGAGCCGCCGCACCCTCGACGAGGCGCGGTTCTGGCTCGCCGGTTCGCTCGCGGAGCGGCCGCTGTCCGTCCTCCTGCCGGTGCTGCCCACGCTGGTGATCGGTCTGGTCGTCGCGTTGGCGATCACTCCGGCGCTCAACGCGCTGGCGCTGGGCGACGATTCGGCGCAGGCGCTGGGCGTGCCGGTGGCGAAGATCCGGCTGGCCGGCGGGCTCGCGGTGGTGCTGCTGGCGGGCTCCGCCGTCGCCGTCGTCGGGCCGATCGCCTTCATCGGGCTGGCCGCCCCGCATCTCGTACGGCAGCTGTTCGGCTCCGACCACCGGATGCTGGTGCCCGGCTGTCTGGTCGCCGGGCCGCTGCTGCTGCTCACCGCGGACATCCTCGGGCGTGTGGTGATCCGCCCCTCCGAACTCCAGGTCGGCATCGTCAGCGCCTTCCTCGGCGCGCCGCTGCTCGCCCTGCTGGCCCGGAAGGCGGCGCGGTGAGCGACGTACGCACTTCTGCGAAGGCTCCGGAGCGCCCGGCGGTCCGGCGGGCGCACGGGCCGCGGCGCACCCTGCTGCTGCTCGCCGTCGCCGCGGCGGTGCTGCTCGCGCTGGCGGTCACCTCCGTGGCGGTCGGGGAGATCCCGCTGGATCCGGTGGTGGCGCTCAAGGGGCTGTTCGGCCTCGGTGAGCCGGCCGATGTGGTCGTGGTGCAGCAGTTCCGGGCGCCGCGGATGGCCGCGGCGGTCGTCGCCGGGCTCGGTCTGGCGGTCGCCGGGGCGCTGCTCCAGCGGCTGTTCCGCAACCCGCTGGCCTCGCCGGACGTGATGGGCGTGACGGGTGGGGCGTCCTTCGGGGCGGTCGCGATGCTGGCCGCCGGGGCGCCGCAGGCCCTGATCCCGCCCGCCGCGCTCGGCGGCGGACTGCTGGCCGCCGTGCTGCTGGGCGCCTTCGCCTGGGGGTCGGGCGCCGGGGTGACCCGGCTGGTGCTGGTGGGCCTCGCCGTCCAGGCCGGGCTGTCGGCCGCGGTGAACTTCATGGTGGTCCGCTTCCCCACCGAGCTGGCCGGGTCCGCGCTCCAGTGGACCACCGGTTCGGTCTACGGCCGGACCTGGGCCGAGGTCGGCGCCGCCGGCGGCGCGGTCGCCCTCGCGCTGGCCGTGGCGTTCGCACAGCACCGGCGACTGGCGGTGCTGGACCTCGGCGACGACTCGGCCGGGGCGCTGGGCCTGCGCACCTCCGCCGCCCGGCTGCAGATCCTGGTCACCGCCATCGCGCTGGCGTCGCTGGCCGCGGCGCTGACCGGCCCGGTCGCGTTCGTCGCGCTGGCCGTACCGCATCTGGTGCGGTACCTGGCCGGGCCGCCGACCGCCGCGACGCTCGCCCTCACCGGTCTGGCCGGTGCCGTTCTGCTGCTCGCCTCCGATCTGGTGGCGCAGTACCTGCTGCCGGTCAGCGGGCTGCCGGTCGGGGTGGTCACCGCCACCCTGGGGGCGCCCTGGCTACTGGTGTTGATGATCCGTCAGAGCAGTTCCGTCCACAGGAGTGCCCGATGACCGCCGACCGGCTCGCCACCCACGGCCTCGATCTGCGCTACGGCGACCGGCTGGTCGTCGGCGGCCTCGACCTGGAGCTGCCGGGCGGCGCCGTCACCGCCGTCGTCGGGCCCAACGCCTGTGGGAAGTCCACGCTGTTGCGCGGGCTGACGCGGCTGCTCGCCCCGGCCGCCGGGACCGTCACCCTCGACGGCTCCGACATCCACCGGATGTCCGCGAAGGCGCTGGCGCTGCGCATGGGGCTGCTGCCGCAGCAGCCCGTCACGCCCGAGGCGATCACCGTCGAGGCGCTGGTCCGGCTCGGCCGCTATCCGCACCAGAAGCTGCTCAGCCCCTGGTCGGCGGCGGATCAGGCGGCGGTGGACGCGGCGCTGGCCCGCACCGGCACCGATGTGCTGCGCGACCAGAGCGTCGACCAGCTCTCCGGCGGGCAGCGCCAGCGCGCCTGGATCGCGCTGGCGCTCGCCCAGGACACCGATCTGCTGCTGCTCGACGAGCCGACCACCTTCCTGGACCTCCGCCACCAGCTCGACGTCCTCGACCTCGTCGCCGAACTGCACGCCGAGGCCGGCCGGACCGTGGTGATGGTCCTGCACGACCTCGGCCAGGCCGCCCGCTACGCCGACCACCTCGTCGTCCTCAAGGACGGCCGCCTCGCCGCGTCCGGCGCCCCCGCCGACGTCCTGGACGCGGAACTGGTCCGGTCGGTGTTCGGCGTGGAGTGCCGGGTGATCCCCGACCCGGAGACCGGCACCCCGCTGGTCGTCCCGCTGGGCCGGGCCGCCCGGCGCGGCACCGTCACCGCCTGAACCTGCCCCCACACCGCCGACCGAGAAGGACACCACTCATGGTCAACAGATCCCTGCCGCGCGGCCGTCGCCGGTTCACCGCCGCACTGCTCGCCACCGCCCTGGGCACCGTCTCGCTCGCCGCATGCGGCGGCGGCTCCGGCGACGCGGGGGCGAAGGACACCGCCGGGGGCGCCTTCCCCCGTACGGTCAAGACCGCTAGGGGGGACGTGACGATCCCGTCGAAGCCGAAGCGGGTCGTGGTGCTGGACACCGGGGAGCTGGACGACGTCACGATGCTCGGCGTCGACCCGGTCGGCGCGGTCTCGCCGCACATGAAGACCGAGGGCGGCTTCCCCACCTACCTGAAGTCGAAGATCGGCGGGGTCACCGACGTCGGGCCGCTCCTGGAGCCCAACCTGGAGAAGATCGCGAGCCTGCGGCCCGATCTGATCCTGTCGTCGAAGGTCCGCCACGAGAAGGTCTACGACAAGCTCAAGGCCCTTGCGCCGACCGTCTTCACCGAGACGACCGGCGGCCCCTGGAAGGCCAACCTCAAGACCCACGCCCGCGCGCTGGGCCTGGAGAAGAAGGCCGACGCGGCGATGGCGAGCTACCAGGAGCGCGCCCACCACCTGGGCGAGGCCATCCGCAAGAAGAACCACGGCACCATGCCGACCGCCTCGGTGGTCCGCTTCATCGCCGGGCCGACCCGCCTCTACCAGCGGTCGTCGTTCAGCGGTGTGGTCCTCGACGACATCGGGCTGAAGCGGCCCGCCTCGCAGTCCTCCACCGACCCGGCGAAGACGATGGCCGACGTCGGTCCGGAGGAGATCGACCGGGCCGACGCGGACCTGGTGTTCGTCACCGTCGCGGACGTGCCGGAGAAGACCCAGCGCAAGGACGTCACCTCCAACCCGGTCTGGAAGAGCCTGCCCGCCGTCAAGCACCACCAGGTCTTCGAGGTGCCGGACGAGACCTGGATGTCCGGCATCGGCATCCAGGCGGCCGAGCACATGCTCGCCGACGTGGCGAAGGCCGCGGGCGTGCCGCTGCCCCCGAAGTGATCCACCGGGGCGGGCGGTTCTCCCGGCCGCCCGCCCCGCTCCCCCGCACCGCCCCCGACCCCGAAGGGGTTCCCGCTCATGCGGATGTACCTGCTCGCCCGCAACCCCACCGACTCGGTCACCGACGGCTTCCTCCCCGCCGCCGCCGCGCTCGGCCTGGACCTCACCGTCCTGACCGACCACCCGGACGACCACCGGGCCGCCTGCCCCGGCGTCGAGGTCCTGGCCTGCGAGGTCACCGATGTCGCCGCCGTCATCGGCCGGATCGCCACCCACCACCCGGCCGACGCCGTCTTCACCAACAGCGACCACCTCCAGACGCAGACCGCGCTGGCCGCCGCCTACTTCGGGCTGCCCGGCAAGGACTGGCGCGCCACGCTGCGCGCCAAGAACAAGGCCGAGCTGCGCCGCCATCTCGCCGCCTGCGGCGCCGACACCGTCCGCGCCACCGAACTCCCCGCCGGAGCGGACCCCTCCACCCTCGCCGGCGCCGCGCTCCCCTACCCGTGCGTCGTCAAACCGCGCGAGGGCGTGGCCAGCGAGGACGTGCTGCTTGCCCGGGACACGGCCGAGCTGGTGGCGCACGCCACCGCGATCCGCGGCCGCCGCCCGGACGCCGCGCTGCTCGCCGAGGAGTTCCTGCCCGGGCAGCTGTCCACGCTGGAGACGCTGGGCGACGGCCACCGCCGCCACGTCCTGGGCGGCTTCCGTACCACCGTCTCCGCGCCGCCGGCCTTCATCGAGGAGCGCCACGACTTCGTGGCCGCCCACCCGGAGGCGATCACCGCGCAGGTGCTGGCCCAACTCGACGCGCTGGGCGTCGGGTTCGGCGCCTGCCACACCGAGTTCGTGGTGCACGAGGGCCGGGCCCGGCTCATCGAGGTGAACTACCGCGCCATCGGCGACCAGTGCGACCAGGCGCTCGCCGACGTCCTGGGCATCCCTCTCTTCGCCCACATCCTCCGCACCCACCTCGGCGAGCCGCTCCCCGCCGACCTCGGCGCCCGCACCGACGGCGCCGCCCGCGTCGCCTACGCCCTCGCCGACCGTGCCGGGACGCTGACCGCCGCGCCCGCCGCCACCGACCGCGCCGACGGCGGCGTCCGCCTCGCCTACCGCCCGCTGCGCGCCGTCGGCACCACCCGGCCGCACCACCGCACCAACCGCGACTACCTCGGCGTGGTCCGGGCCACCGGCGACGACCAGGGCGCCGTCGTCCGGGCCGCGGACGCCTTCCTCGCCGACAGCCGCTGGGAGATCACCGCATGACCACCGCCACCGCCACCACGACGGACGCCGCCGGGGATTCCGCCGACGACGAGGGCGCGCTGCTGCTGCGGGTGCTGAGCGCACTGCTGCGCGAGGACGTCGCCGGGCTGCGCACCCGCACCACCCCGCTGGAACGGCCCGACGGCCGGTGGCTGCGGCTGCCCGCCGACGGCCCGGCCGCGGCGCTGCTGCTGCCGGTGACCGGCGACGGCTACCAGAGCACGGACGCCGCCCGGCTGCCGCTGCTGATCCGGGAGGCCGACGGCGCCCGCCTCGACACCCTCGGCGCGGTGCTCGGCGCGCTGCGCGCCCACGCCGACCCGGTCGACCACGGCGGCCACGACGCCTTCGCCGAGGAGTGCCGCCAGAGCCTCGCCACCCTGCGGCTGCACACCCGCACCCGGCGTGCGGTGGAGTCGGCGCTCACCGCGCGCCACGGCGCCGGTCCGGCGCACTGGACGGGCCCCGCCGCGAGCCTGGCGTACGACACCCTCGCCGCCCGTCTGGACCACCCCGTCTACCCGACCTCCCGCGGCCGCTCCGGCCTGACCGAGGGCCAGCTCCGGTCGTACGCACCGGAGTTCCATCCTCGTTTCGCACTGCGCTGGCTGGCGCTGCCCCGGGAGGCGGTGGACGTCGCGGGCGCCCCGGGCGCGCTGTCCGGGTGTCTGCCGACGGCCGCCGCGGTGGGCCTGGCGGAGCTGGACGCCACCCATGCCGTGCTGCCCGTCCACCCGCTGAGCACCGGTGTCTCGCTGGTGGAGGCGTTGCACGACCGGGGTCTGGCGGAGCGGGCCGTCCTCGCGGAGCGGCCGTTCCTCGACGTCGTCCCGACGCTGTCGATGCGGACGGTGGCGGTGGCCGGCGACCCGCTGCTCCACCTCAAGCTCCCGCTGGCCACCGCCACCCTGGGCCTGCGCAACCGGCGCACCATCAAGCCCCGCACCCTCGTCGACGGCGCCGCCGGGCAGCACCTCCTCGACCGGGTCATCGCCCGCGAACCGCGCTTCGACGGACGGATCCTCCAGGCCGACGAGACGGTGTACGCGCACGCCGGACACGAGATGCTGGCCGTGCTCTGCCGCCGCTACCCGGCCGGGCTGGACGACAGCTGCATGGTGCCGCTGGCCGCGCTGCTCGCCCCGGCGCCCGGCGGCGGGCTCGTCCTCGACCACCTCGCCGACCGCTTCCACGGCGGCGACCCGCTCGCCCTGCTCGACGCGGTCCTCGCGCTGCTCCTGGACTGGCAGGCCACCCTCTTCGGCTACGGCATCGCGCTGGAGTCGCACCAGCAGAACATCTCGGTGGTGCTGGACCGGCCCGGCGGCGGGCCCACCCGGCTCCGGCTGCTCTTCAAGGACAACGACGCGCCGCGGCTGCACCCGGACCGGATGCGGGAGCGGCTGGGCGACGACGCCCCCGGCCTCGCCGACTTCGACGATCCGCGGATCTTCACCGACGACGACACCGCCCTCGCCGCCGTCTTCACCACCATCACCATCCATCTCTGCGCCGCCTCCTACGCGTTCGGGCTGGCCCGCGCCGGGCGCGCCCCGCTGCCGCGTCTGCTGGATCTGATACGCGACCGGCTGGCCGAGGCCGCCGACCGGCAGGGCACCGCACCCGGCACGCCCGGCGCGGTGCTGCGGGCCCACGTGCTGGACGCGCCGACGCTGCCGGTGAAGGCGATGGTCAGCGCCGGGACGCTGCTCTCCAAGGAGCGCTCCGGCGCCGCCGACATCAACAAGCACTACACCGACGGACCCAACTACCTGCTGCCCGGCGGTGGTTCCCGGTGACGCTCTCCGCACCGGCCCCCACCGCCCCGGCGCCCGCACCCGCCCGGCCGGGCCGCCGCCAGGTCCACGCGGTGGCCGGGTGCTACTTCGTGGCGTCGTTCGCCGCGCTGGGCCTGCCGCCGTACCTCACCGCGATCCTGCCGGAGCTGGGCGAGGGCGCCGCCCGCTGGGCCGGGCTGCTCTACGTCGTGCCCACCGTCTTCGGCGCGCTGGGCGCCCCGTTCTGGGGCCGTCTCGCCGACCGGTACGGCCGCAAACGGCTGCTGCTGCGGGCGCAGTTGGGGCTGGCCGCGGCGTTCCTGCTGGCCGGGTTCGCCGACTCGCTGGGGCTGTTCGCCGCGGCGCTGGTGCTCCAGGGCGTGCTGGGCGGCACCTTCGCCGCGTCCAACGGCTATCTCGGCGCGACGCTTGAGGGCGCGGAGCTGTCCCGGGCGCTGACGCTGATGCAGGGCAGCGCCCGCGCCGCGCTGGTCTGCGCGCCCATCGTCGTCGGCGCGCTGACGCCGTGGCTCTCCCCGCACCGGCAGTACGCGCTGCTCGCCGTGTTGCCGCTGGCCGCCGCCGGGATGCTGGCGGCGCTGCCGGAACCACCGCGCCGCACCAACCCGGCCGGTCCGCCCGACGAGGACGGCGGGTCCGGTGCCGCCGGGAGCGCCACCCCCGCGGTCGCCTCCCCCCACGCCCTGCGCTCCCTCTACGCCCTGGAGTTCGTCTTCGTCCTCTCGACGGTGATCTCCTTCCCGTATCTGATCTCGCTCGTCGAGGAGCGGCTGCCGGGCACCGGGCCGGTGACCTCCGGTGTGCTGTTCGCGCTGCCGCACATGTGTTACCTGGTCGGCGCGGTGGCCGCGCACCGCTTCTGCCGACGCCGCCCCCGCCTCGGCCTGGTGCTCGGCTTCGCCTGCATAGCCGCCGGGTCCGCCGGGCACGCCGCCGCCACCTCGCTCGCGGAGTTCACCGCCGTACGGCTGGTGCTGGGCGCCGGGCTGACGCTGGGCCTGGTCGGCCTGTCGGTGCTGGCCGCCGACTGCGCCGCGGGCCGGGCGCCCGGCGGACTCTTCGGCTCCATCGAATTCTTCTCCAAGGCCGGCGCGGTCGCCGCCGGTCTGGCCGCCGCGGCCGGCAACGCCTGGTTCGGGCCGTCCGCGCCGCTGCTGATCGGCACCGCCCTCGCCCTGGCCACGGTGTTCGCCTGCGCCCTCCCGCTCATCCGCCGTCCTCTCCTCCGCAGGAGCCTGTGATGCCCCCGCTCACCAACCCCGCCGGTCCCCCGGCCGCGCCCGCCGCCCCCGGCGCCCTGCCCACCGCGGACCACGCCGCCGCCCACACCCTCCTCAACTGCCTGCTGCGCGAGGTCTCCGGGCCCGAGCACCAGACCGCCGTCGACCGCGGCCAGCTGCTGCTCCGCCTGCCGCGCCGCGGGGTGCTGCTGCGGGTCGCGCTGCGCCGCACCTCGCTGCTGGGCGCGCACCGCTTCACCGGCCCGGTCACCGTCGAGGACGGCGACGGCTGGCGTGAGATCGGCCCCCGGCGGCTGGCCGAGTACGTCCACACCGAGCTGGCGCTGCGCACCGGCGTCGACAACGACGAGTTCCTCGACCAGTTCGCCTCCGGCCACCGGGCGCTGGCCGCCGCCCTCGCGGCCCGGCCGCTGCCGCAGCCGCCGGTGCCCGACGGGGCCCCGGAGTGGACCGGCGCCTACCTCGCCTCCGAACAGGCCCTCCTCTTCGGCCACCGCTTCCACCCCACCCCCAAGGCCCGCACCGGCGACCCGGCGGCCTGGCGGACGTACGCACCGGAGACCGGCGGCCGCTTCGGGCTGCTGCACCTCGCCGTCCGCGAGGACCTGCTCGCCCAGGAGACCGCCGACGAGGGCGCCGCCGCCCCGCTGGACGCGCTCGGCGACGTCCCCGACGGCTACCGCCTGCTCCCCGCCCACCCCTGGCAGTACGCCCTGCTCCGCGACCACCCGGTACTCCGCGCCGCCGTCGACCGCGGCGACCTGCGCGTCCTGGGCACCGGCCGCACCCCGTTCACCGCGACCGCCTCGGTGCGCACCCTGCACGCCCCCGACACGTTCCTGAAGTTCAGCCTGAACGTGCGGATCACCAACTGCCTGCGGAAGAACGCCGCCTACGAACTGACCGGCGCGGTCGCCCTCACCCGGCTGCTCGCCCCCGCCCTCGACGAACTGGCGGCCCGCTTCCCCGGCAGCGCCGTGCTCCGCGAACCCGCCTACCGCAGCGTGGCGCTGCCCGGCCCGGACGGCACTCCGGACACCGCGCTCTTCGAGGGGTTCGGCGTGATCGTCCGCGAGGGGCTGTCGCGGCGGCTGCTGCCCGGCACCACCCCGCTGCTGGCCGGCGCCGTCGCCGACGAGTATCCGACCAGCCCGGCCCATATCTCCCGGCTGCCCGCCGGACGCGGCCCCGACGAGGCGCTGGCCTGGTGGGCCGCCTACCTCGACCTGCTGATCCCGCCGGTCCTCGCCGCCTACTTCGACCACGGTCTCGTCCTCGAACCGCATCTGCAGAACGTGCTGATCTGCGTGGACGGCGACGGGATGCCTGCACAGGTCCTCTTCCGCGACCTGGAGGGCACCAAGCTCGTCCCCGAACACCACGCCGCCACCCTCGCCGCGCTCCCGCCCGAGGTGGCGAGGCCCCTGACGTACGACGCGCAGCGCGGCTGGGACCGCGTCGTGTACTGCCTGCTCGTCAACCACGTCGCCGAACTCCTCGCCGCCCTCGCCGATCTGCACCCCGGCACCGAGGCCGCGCTGTGGGCGCAGGTCCGCGCCACGCTGGCCGCGCACGCCGAACGCTACGGCTGCCCGCCGCGGCTGGCCGCGCTGCTGGCCGGCGTCCCGCTGCCCGCCAAGGCCAATCTGCTCACCCGCTGGGAGCGGAAGGCCGACCGGGACGCCGGATACGTCCGGCTGCCCTCCCCGCTCGCCGAGTCCGTCCTCACCGGCGCCCGCACCACCCCCCGGAGCACCCCGTGACCGACCCCACCCCCGCCGTCCGCACCCGCATCGCCACGCTGACGCCGGACGCGCTACCCGCCTACGTCTACGACCTGACGGCACTGTCCGCCCACGCCGCCCGGGTCCGGGCCGCCCTGCCGCCCCGCGTCGAGCTGTACTACGCGGCGAAGGCCAACCCGGAACCGCGGCTCCTCACGGCACTGCGCCCGTACGTCGACGGCTACGAGGTGTCCTCCGGCGGTGAACTCGCCCATGTGCACGGGGCGGTGCCGGACGCGCCGCTGGCGTTCGGCGGCCCCGGCAAGACGCCCGCGGAGCTGGTCCGGGCGCTGGAGCTGGGTGTGGCGCGGTTCCATGTGGAGAGCGGCCACGAGCTGCGGATGCTCGGTGCGCTCGCCGCCCGGCACGCCCCGGACCGGCGGATCGCGGTGCTGCTGCGGTTCAACCTGCCGGTGGACGGCGACGCCCTGGACGGGGTGCCGCTGGCGATGGGCGGCCGCCCCACCCCCTTCGGCGCCGACCCCGCCGAGGCCGACGCCCTCGTCACGGCGCTGACCGACGGCTCGCTGCCGCAGCTGGAGCTGCGCGGCGTCCACGCCCATCTGGCGAGCGGTCTGCGGGCGCCCGAGCAACTGACGGTGGCCACCGCGATCGTGACGTGGTCGACGGCGCTCGCCGCCCGGCACGGCGTCCCGCTCGCCGAGGTGGTCGTCGGCGGCGGTATGGCCGTCGACTACGGCGCGCCCGCGGAACGCTTCGACTGGGAGGCGTACGGCGAGGGCCTGGCCCGGCTCGCGGACGGCCACCCGGAGCTGACGCTGCGTATCGAACCGGGCCGCGCGCTGACCGCGTACTGCGGCTGGTACGCGACGGAGGTCCTGGACGTGAAGGCCAGCCACGGCGAGGAGTTCGCGGTGGTGCGCGGCGGCACCCACCATCTGCGCACCCCCGCGACGAAGGGCCACGACCAGCCCTGCACCGTGCTGCCGTCCGACACTCCGTGGCCGCACCCGTGGCCGCGCCCGGCCGCCCGGGGCGAACGGGTCACCCTCACCGGCCAGTTGTGCACCCCGAAGGATCTGCTGGCCCGCGGGGTGACGGCGCCGGGGCTGCGCGCCGGTGACCGGGTGGCGTTCGGCCTGGCCGGGGCGTACGCCTGGAACATCTCGCACCACGACTTCCTGATGCATCCGCGCCCCGGCTTCCACTTCGTCGGCGCCGACGGGGAGGCGTGAGGTGGTGCTGCGTCCCAACGAGGTCAGGCGGAAGCTCGCGGCGGGCGAGGAGGTGCACGGCCTCTTCGGGGTGATCCCCGACCCCGCGGTGACGGAGATGATCGGGCACGCCGGATACGACTTCGTCATCCTGGACACCGAGCACACCCTCGTCGGCGCCGAGCGGCTGGAACATCTGATCCGGGCGGCCGAGACCTGCGGTCTCACCCCGTTCGTCCGGGTGCCCGAGGGCGATCCGGGCGCGGTGCTGCGGGCGCTCGACGCGGGCGCCCTGGGCATCGTCGTGCCGCATGTGCGCACCCGCGCGGACATCGACGCGGCGCTGCGCGCGGCCCGCTACGCCCCCGAGGGCATGCGCTCCCTCAACGGCGGCCGCGGCCCCGGCTACGGCACCCTCCCGCTGCCCGAGTACCTCGCGGCGGCCAACGCCGCGGTGATGGTGATCGCGCTGGTCGAGGACGCCGAGGGGGTCGACGCCATCGATGCCGTCCTCACCGGCGGCGGCGTCGATCTCGTGCTGCCCGGACCGGGCGACCTGTCGCAGTCGTACGGCGTGCCCTGGCAGGTGCGCCACCCCCGGGTCCGGGAGGCGGTCCGCACCCTGCACGCGGCCTGCGCCCGGCACGGCGTGCCGTTCTGCGCGATGGCCACCACCGAGGAACGCCGCCGGGAGTGGCGCGCCGACGGCGTCACCGCCTTCGTCCTGGGCGAGGACCGCGACCTCTTCTCCCGGGCGCTGCGGGCCCACCGGGGGACGGCCGCGGGGTAGCGCCCCGTGTCACTCCGCCCCGGCCGCCGTCACCTGGCTCCCCTCCGGTGTCAGCACCACGAACTCCGCGCCCTCCGGGTCGGTGCAGACCGCGAGGCGGCCGACGCCCTCGGCGTCCTCCGGGCCCATCCGGACGGCGCCGCCGCGCGCGGTGACGGCGGCGACCGTGGCGTCGCAGTCGGCGGAGCCGAACACCGGGTGCCAGTAGGCCGCGCCGCCGGTCTCGGAGAGCGCCTGGGCCGGGAGCTGCATGATGCCGCCCTGCATCCGCTCCTGCCCGGCGCCGCGCGGCGTCACCAGCGTGTAGCTGCCCTCGCCGCCACCGGGCAGCGGGATCTCCTGGGTGTGCCAGCCGAAGACCTTGCCGTAGAACTGCTGCGCGGCCGCCGTGTCGGTGGTGAACAGCTCCGTCCACTCCAGGCTGCCGGGGACGTCCGCCACCTCCAGCCCCGGATGCGCACCGGGCTGCCAGACCGCGAACCGGCCGCCCTGCGGATCGGTGAGCTGGGCGTGCCATCCGTTGTCCCCGCCGACCGGCGACGGCGGGACCCGCACCGCACCGCCGGCCTCCCGCACCGCCCGTACCGTCTCCTCGGCGTCGGGCGTGTGGAAGTAGACCGTCCAGGCCGCGCGGGCGCCCTCCTCCGCCGACGGGCCGATCGCCGCGGCCACCTTCCCGTCCCGGCGGCAGACCGTGTACCCGCCGGGCTCCTGGCCGCCGAACGGCTCGGTGGTCCAGTCGAAGACCTCGCTGTAGAAGGCCGTCGACTTCCGGAGGTCCGGGGTGCCGAGATCGAGCCAGCAGGGCGAACCGAGCAGGAATTCGGTGGTGATCATGACCGTCCCTTTCACGAGGCACTCCCGACCCAGCGTGACACCCACCACTGACAACCGCCGCCCGGCACCGCGCCGCCCCGGAGCGCTCCGTCTACCCCGACGGCACCGCCCCGCGCGCCAACGGCGCACGAAAGGCGTGGTCCGCGCTGTGTGCCCTCGCTCGTACGAGTGATCCCGTCGCTACGGATCGCCCACCACCCCGGAGGTACGCGGCCCTGAGCGGACCTGTATTCCTCACCCCGAACGCGGCCCGAACCACCGGCATCCGTCCCTGGTGAGCGCCCGTTCCCTCGGGACGGCGTACCCACGCCCCGATCGGCAGCCGCGTCAGGCGCCGTCCGCCATGGCGGCGCTCCGCCCGCGGCGCCCCCGCAGCCGCCTGGCGGACCCCGGTCTGCCCTCTCCCCTCCTTACGGAGGGCTGACCGGGGGCCCGCACGGCGGTCTCCGCCCGTCGCCGGTGAACGCGGCGCCGGGCGGGGGGGCGTCCGGTTCGGCACCACGGCGAGGCGGCCCGCCCGCATGGCTCTGCGGCAGGCCGCGGTGACCGCGGAATCCGGTTCCCCCCGGAACGCCCCTCCTGCACCCGCCCCCCGGCGGGCATCACTGCGGGCGCCCGTCCCCACGGACGCCCATTCCCCCTACGGGCACCGCCCCCCCGGCGGCAGCCCCTTCCCCCTCGATGACGGCACCCTCCGGTACCGGCACCGGACAGCGGCGCCCCCCGGCGCCGCTGCCCCGTCAGGGCCGACGGCCCTTCAGGTTCGTGCCGCGGGCGCGCCCGGCGCCCGCGTGGGTGTCACCGGCGGCGTCGCTGCGCCGCCAGCGCCGGAGCCGGCATCCGCCGCGGCCGGGCCGCGGCGATCACCGACACCACATCCTTGAACGAGCTGCACATCCGGGTACCGGCGACCGCCGCCAGCTCCCCGAACGTCCCGGCGCCGTAGGTGACGGCCACCGCCTCCATCCGCGCGGTCACCGCCATCCGCATGTCGCCGACGGTGTCGCCGACGTAGGCGCTCTCCCAGGCGGCGACACCGAGCCGCCCGGCGGCCCGCAGCACCATCTCCGGGTGCGGCTTGCCGCGACGGACCATGTCCTGGCCGATGACGGGACCGACCAGCTCGCGGATGCCCATGACGTCCAGCAGCGCCTCGGCGCCCCGGGTCGACTTGGACGTCGCGACCGCCAGCTCCACACCGTGGGCGCGCAGCGCCGAGAGCCCGGCCGTTACACCTGGGAACAGCAACTGCGGGCCCAGGCACATGACATCGACGGCGAACTGCTCGCGGTAGCGGTTGATCGCGGCGAGCACCTGGGCGTCGTCCTCGGGCTTGCCCAGCAGCCGTCCGAACGCCTGGCCCGGAGGCTTGCCGACGGCGGCCGCCGCCTGCCGCGGGGTCACCGTACGGCCCTGCTCCGCGGCCACCTTGACGAGGAGTTTGGCGATGGCCGGGCGCGTATTGGCGAGGGTGCCGTCCAGATCGAAGACGGCAGCCTTGATCGTCTCGCTTCCGGCGCCCCGTACGCCTCTCACAGGACGTTCGCCGACTACCGCTGATACGCGCATGGCTGGAGACCTTTCCGGATTCCGATGGGTGCACTGGCTGGGGAGCGTGGCCGTCCGGCTGGTCCCGGTGGCCCGCGGTCGACGACGGGCGACGGCTGGGGAGGGTCCTCCGTGGCACACCGCTGTCCTGATGTGGTGCGCCACCGCCGTGGCGGTCACCACGGAAGGGGAGGATCCCGTTTACCGCCTTCGCAGATTTAAAAACCGTCTGCGCTGTTTGTCAATGCACTCCCGTCCCAGAAGGCTTCCACCCGCGCGATCCCAGGCCCCACACGGGAATCGTGGGGTCTTCAACCATCTCCCGCGGCCGGACGGGCGAACGATATGCGACGCCACGCACCCCATACCGGCCATTCCGGAACCCCATACAGAACCGCATGGTTGGTTTTCTCAGTAGACTGTCCTGCCAGCTCGCAGCCGCACTAGAGACGGGACGGACACCGTGCCCACGCAGCATCGCGCCATCCAGAGCCGCCAGGCGCTCATCCGCTCGGCCGCCGAGACCTTCCTGGAGAAAGGGGTGGCCGCGGCCGGGATGGTCGAGATCAGCCGGCGGGCCCGGCTGAGCAAGGGCGCGCTCTATTTCCACTTCACCTCCAAGGACGATCTGACCCTCGCGGTGCGCGACACGGCGCTGAGCACCCTGCAGCGGATCGAGGAGGGGCTGATCCGCTCCCCGCAGCCGATCGGCACCGCCGTACAGGACTTCGCCGCGGAACTGTTCCTGCGGGTGGAGAGCGACCCGGTGCTGCGCGCGGGGCTCCGTCTGCGCCCGGAGACCGCACCCGGGCTGGAGATCACCTCGCTGGAGCGGCGCTGGTACGCGCTCTTCCTCGACAAGGCGATGACCGGCGGGGCCGGCGGCGCTTCGCGATCGGAAATCGAACCGCGCCGTACCGCACAGCTGTTGACGTCGGTCGTGGTGGGCCTGCTGCACCTCGGCTACGAGGACCCCGCCTGGTGGGCGGAGGCGGCGCTCGCCGACGTCTGGACCCTCCTCCCGAACGCCCCCGTCGCCGTCCCGGCCCCCGCCGCCGGCTGAGCCGCGCGGCCCCCCACACCCCGGGCGGCAGCCCCTGAACGGCCCGTCCCGTTCGAGCCGTCGGACCCGTCGGACACCGGCGGCGATGAATTTCCGCCAACCCCCGGGGTGTTGGACATTTTCACCGTGCGTCAACCGGTCATACGGATCGGCATCCGCCGCGGCCCCGCCCGCGGCCCGCACCGCTCCGCCCCGGTGGCACGGCGACGCCGCCACACAAGGGCCCGCCGACCGGGCCCACCTCGCCGCCACAACGCCCTTCTCCCGCCTACGCACCAGTAATTGCGCAGGTCCCAGGGGTGCGGACCGGCGCCTCGGCAGGGCGGAAGCGCTCCTCGACGAGCGGGCCGGCGAGGGGGCGAAGCACCGGACATCACGGTGAACGGCGAGGCGGGCGAGGGTGAACGGTGAGGGCCGCCCGGTGCGACGATTGCGCTCCGTGACGCACGGACCGGCATCGATTCCCGGGCCGTACCGAGCGGTTGGATCCTTATGATGCGGAGCGAGACCCCCGCCACGTGCGACGGGCGCACTCGGGCACAACAACTCCACGAGAGCATACGGAGGGCGATCGGTGGTCAAGCAGGAACGCGCAGTGCGCACACGGCGTGCGGTCCTTGAGGCGGCGGCGCAGGTGATGGGCGTCCGCGGGTACGAGGCCGCGACGATGGCGGAGATCATCCAGCGGGCCGGTGTCACCAAGGGCGCGCTGTATTTCCACTTCTCCTCCAAGCACGCGCTGGCCCGTGCGGTGATCATGGAGCAGACCCAGCACTTCGACCTGCGGGTCAGCGACTCCCGGCTCCAGGACGCGATCGACTTCACCCATCAGGTGGCGGTGGCGCTGCGGGACGACCCGCTGCTCCAGGCCGGTACCCGGATCGCGCTGGAGACGACGTTCAGCGAGGAACCGCTGGTGCCGTACCAGGCGTGGATCGACATCATCGTGAAGATGTTCTCGGACGCCAAGGAGAACGGCGAGCTGCTGCCCGGCGTCTCGCCCGAGGGGGCGGCGGAGTTCTTCGTCTCGTCCTACTTCGGTGTGCAGCTGTTCTCGCTGGCGGCGAGCGACCGTAACGATCTGCCGGACCGGGTCGCCACGCTGTGGAAGCACACCCTGCCGGGGCTCGCGACGGCGGGCGCGCTGAGCCACCTGGAGCCGCACGGCAGCGCGGCACGCGCCGCGGTCTGAGCCGGGGACCGGCAACCGCCCGCGGCGCGGCCCCTACGGGTCAGCTCAGGGGCGCGGGCTCCGAGCGGTGCGCCTCCTCGGCGGACGGTGCGCCCGCCGCGTCCGGCACCGTCTCCTCGGCGCCCCGCAGGCGGGAGTGGCGGCGTCCGTAGCACGCGTAGACGACCGCGCCGACGACGAGGAACGCCGCGAACTCCAGCCAGGTCGCGCGGCCCGTGCCGTAGATCAGATAGAGGCTGAACGCGATGCCCAGGAGCGGGCTGAGCGGGAAGAGCGGGACCCGGAAGCGGCGGGCGAGACCGGGGCGGGTGCGGCGCAGCACCATGACGCTGACGTTCACCACGGCCATGATCGACAGGGTGCCGATGGTGGTCAGGTTCATCACCACGTCCAGCGGGACGACGGCCGCGGGGATCGCGAAGACGACCGCGACGATCCAGGTGTTGGCGACGGGCGTGGCGGTACGGGGCGAGATCCGGGCGAAGACCCTCGGGATCAAGCCATCGCGCGACATGGACATCAGGATGCGGGTCTGGCCGTACATGACCGCCAGGACCACGGAGGCGATGGCCACGACCGCGCCGAAGGCGATCACCCCGCCGCCGACGGCGGAGTGGGTGACGTGGTTGACGATCAGCGAGAGCGCGGCGGGCTTGTCGGCGACGTCCCCGGCGGAGAGCGCGCCGATGGCGCTGAGGGCGACCAGGCAGTAGAGCACGGTGACCACGCCGATGCAGATCATGATCGCCAGCGGGATGTTCCGCCGCGGGTTCTTGACCTCTTCACCCGCGGTGGTGATCGCGTCGAAGCCGATGTACGAGAAGAAGGCGACGGAGGCGCCCGAGGTGATCCCGGCGACGCCCTCGGGCGCGAACGGGGTGAGGTTGCCGTCGCGGAAGGCGGCGAGGGCGATGCCGCAGAACAGCAGCAGCACCACGATCTTCAGGACGGCCATGGCGGCGGTGGCGCGGGCGCTCTCCCGGATGCCCCGCACCAGGAGCGTCGCGGCGAGCAGCATGACGACGACCGCCGGGATGTTGACGATGCCGCCGTCGCCGGGCGGGCTGGCCAGCGCGGCGGGCAGCTGCCAGCCGGTGAGGCTGCCGAGCAGTTCGTTGAGGTACTGGCCCCAGCCGACCGCGACCGCCGACACCGAGACGCCGTACTCCAGCAGCAGACACCAGCCGACGAGGAACGCGGTCCGCTCGCCGAGGGTGGCGTACGCGTAGGAGTACGAGCTGCCGGACACCGGTATCGCGCCGCCCAGCTCGGCGAAGGAGAAGGCGGTGAAGATGCAGGTCAGCGCGGCGAGCACGAAGGAGATGAGGACGGCGGGGCCGGCGTGGGCGACGGTGTCGGAGAGGCCGACGAAGATGCCGGTGCCGACGATGGCGCCGATGCCGAAGCAGACGACCTGGAAGAGCCCCATGCTGCGGGTGAGGCCGTTGCCGTCGAGATCCGTGCCCGATTCGGCGAGGAGCGCGTCGGGGGACTTGATGCGCAGCCCGGGGCGGGCGGCGAGCGGTGTGCGCCGCGCCTGGGACGGGCGGGGGGATGCGGACGGGCGCATGGGGTGGTTCTCATCTCTGGTGGTGCGGGGTGCGCTGCCGGTGCTGGTCGAGTCCGGCGGGCGGAGAACGGGGTACGGCCGGTGGGCCGGAATCCCGTGAGCGGTCGATGGTAACCGCTATGACTGCATGATCGCCCATTTGTACGTATGGGTATGCGGTGCGGGGTGCGCCGGGCGCACCCCGCGGGCGGCGGTCGTCAGCGGCCGAGGGTGGCGACGAGGACGGCCTTGATGGTGTGCATGCGGTTCTCCGCCTCGTCGAAGACGACGGAGTGCGGGGACTCGAAGACCTCGTCGGTGACCTCCAGCGAGGTCAGGCCGTGGCGGGCGTGGATCTCCCGGCCGACCGCCGTGCCCAGGTCGTGGAAGGCGGGCAGGCAGTGCAGGAACTTCACCTCCGGCTTGCCGGTGGCCCGCAGCACGTCCATGGTCACGGCGTACGGGGCGAGGAGCTCGATCCGCTCGTCCCAGACCTCCTTGGGCTCACCCATGGAGACCCAGACGTCGGTGGTCACGAAGTCGGCGCCGCGCACGCCCTCGGCGACGTCCTCGGTGAGCGTGATGCGGGCACCGCTGGCCGCGGCGAGGGCGTGGGCCTGGGCCACGATCTCGTCGGACGGCCAGAGCAGGCGCGGTGCGACGATCCGGATGTCCATGCCGAGCAGGGCGCCGGTGACGAGGTAGGAGTTGCCCATGTTGTAGCGGGCGTCGCCGAGGTAGGCGAAGGCGGTGCCGGTCAGCGGGCGGCCGCCGCCGTGCTCGACGACGGTGAGGATGTCGGCGAGCATCTGGGTGGGGTGCCAGTCGTCGGTCAGACCGTTGAACACCGGGACACCGGCGTGCGCGGCCAGCTCCTCGGCGTCCGCCTGGGCGCTGCCGCGGAACTCGATACCGTCGAACATCCGGCCGAGCACCCGCGCGGTGTCGCGGACGGACTCCTTGTGGCCCATCTGGGACGCGGACGGGTCGAGGTAGGTGGTCGAGGCGCCCTGATCAGCGGCGGCGACCTCGAAGGCGCAGCGGGTGCGGGTCGAGGTCTTCTCGAAGATGAGGGCGATGTTGCGGCCGCGCAGCCGCTGGACCTCGGTCCCGGCGCGCTTGGCAGCCTTCAGCTCGGCCGCCAGGTCGACCAGCCCGCGGAATTCCTCGGCGGTGAAGTCCAGCTCCTTGAGGAAGTGGCGGCCGGTGAGATCTATCGCCATGGTGACTCCTGGTTCACGGCATCGGGGCACGAGGGGGTGTTTCGGACAACGGACTCTGGAATTGTATACGAGCACCCGTATCACTATTCAGGGGCGGGATGTCGGAGCCACCTCGGCGCACCGTACGACGGCCGGTCCGAATGCCTGCGGACGGGGCCTGAGCGGTCCGGGACACGGGCCGAACCGGACCGCGACAGGAGCGGAAGCCCGCTCGGACAGGCACGGCCCCTCATCGGGCGCCACCCCGTCGTAGCCGGGCGGCGCCCTCCGTCCGGACCGCCTCAGACCGTGCCCGGTATGGCGTCGCGCTCCACCGGACAGCTCATACAGCGCGGGCCGCCCCGGCCGCGGCCCAGTTCGCTGCCCGGGATGGTGATGACCTCGATGCCGCGCTTGCGCAGGAAGGTGTTGGTCGTGACGTTTCTCTCGTAGGCGACCACCACGCCCGGCTCCACCGCGAGGACGTTGCAGCCGTCGTCCCACTGCTCCCGCTCGGCGGCGTGGACGTCCTGGGTGGCGGTGAGCACCCGGATGTCGCTCAGCCCGAGCGCCGCCGCCATCGCGCGGTGCATGTGCTCCGGCGGATGGTCGGTGACCTTGAGATCACCCTCGCCGCCGCCCGGCTCGATGGTGTACGAGCGGAGCATGCCGAGCCCCGCGTACTGCGTGAAGGTATCGCCGTCGATCATGGTCATGACCGTGTCGAGGTGCATGAAGGCGCGGCTCTTGGGCATGTCCAGCGCCACGATGGTGCGGGCCGATCCCGCGGCGAACAGCCCTCTGGCCAGCATCTCGACGGCCTGCGGCGTGGTCCGCTCGCTCATCCCGATGAGCACCGCGCCGTTGCCGAGCACCAGCACGTCACCACCCTCGATGGTGGAGGGGTAGTCCACCTGGCCCTGCGACCAGACGCGGAAGTCCTCGTCGCGGAAGAGCGGATGGTGGGCGTAGATCGCCTCGTAGTGCACCGTCTCGCGCTGCCGGGCCGGCCAGCGCATGGCGTTGATCGACACCCCGTCGTAGACCCAGGCGGAGGTGTCACGGGTGAAGAGGTGGTTGGGCAGCGGGCCCAGCAGGAAGTCGTCCAGCTCCATCACATGGAAGCGGACGGAGGTGGGCTCCGGGTGCCGCTCCAGGAACTCCCGCTTCGTCATGCCGCCGACCAGCGCCTCGACCAGCTCCTCGACCGGCAGCGCGTCGAACGCGGCCCGCAGATGATCGGTGGCGAGCGGGCCGTACTCCTTCTCGTCGAAGACACGGTCCAGAACCAGCTCGCGCGCGGTGGGCAAAGCGAGCGTCTCGGCCAGCAGATCGCCGAAGAGATGCACCGCCACCCCGCGATCACGCAGCACATCGGCGAATCCGTCGTGCTCCGCCCGCGCGCGGCGCACCCACAGCACATCGTCGAAGAGGAGCGCGTCCTTGTTGCTCGGCGTCAGCCGCTTCAGCTCCAGATCGGGGCGGTGCAGGATGACGCGGCGCAGCCGCCCGGCCTCGGAGTCGACTTGGAATCCCATCTCTCCATCTTGGCCGCTCCCGCCCCGCGGGGAACGCCGCGGGCGCAATTCGGGGGAGAAGTGGGGGTACGGCTCGGGGGTGCTTCGGGGTGTTCCCTGATCCGGGGAGGGGCACCGCCGGGCCTGTGCCCGGACGTTCCGCAGGGGGCGCACCGCAGACTCCGCGCGCCGGGTGTTCACGCTTCGCTCCGCGCCTCGCGCCGTGCACCGCGTGAGCACGGGGCAGCGCCCTGCCCGTACGCCCCGCGCCGCCGATCGGTGCCAACCCCTCTCTCCGGCGTCTGCGTCCGCCCGACCGGCGCGCCGGTGCGGTGCGGCGGAGAACGGGATCTTTTCAGTGGCGACGCCGCGAACACCGCCCGGGCGCCGCCCCGAAAAGGCAGCAGATCCGGCTCGCGCGGCGGCCGCAGACGGGGTGCGCGAGGCGCCTCCAGGGCATGTACGACCGCCCGGCCCACCCCGTTCGCGGGCCGCCCGCGGACTCCCCCGTGGCCGGTTCCGTTCGTCTCAGGTTTCCCGCCCGCACCCCTCCCGCACGGGGTCCGGAACGTCCCCGCCGGGCTCCGCCGCGCCGCCCGAGGGGATTCCGGTACGGCGGTCGAGCCCACCGACGGGACGCCGCCCTCCGCCGAGCCGCCGTCAACATGGCGCCTCAGGGTGCCGGGAAAACCCGCTCGGAGAGGCGTCAAGTTGACGACGATTACGGCAAAGCGTCATATGGACGGCCGCGACGAAACGCCCGCGTGGTCCGGCAGCCCCGCGCTGCTCACCGTCACCCGGTGAACGGCCGCCCCCGGCCGCGCTCCCCAGGCCCGGACCTCAGCGGCCGACCGCCCCCCGACAGCTGAGGGCACGCCCGGCCACCCGGCCCCCGGAAAGAACGGCAACAGCACAAGGGCCGCCGACCCGGCGGTCACCCACCGGCCCGACGGCCCTCGCTGCCTCGTGCGGTCGCCGCACCCGGGATCGCGGCCCGGTGCGGCGACCGCGGGGCTCAGCCGAGCTGCGACTGCACCTGGGCGGAGATCAGCTCCAGGTGGTCGAGGTCGTCCAGGTCGAGGATCTGGAGGTAGACGCGGGAGGCGCCGATCTCGGCGTACCGCCCGATCTTGTCGACGACCTCGGCGGGCGAACCGGCCAGTCCGTTGGCCTTCAGCTCGTCCACCTCCCGCCCGATGGCGGCCGCGCGGCGCGCCACCTCGGCGTCGTCCTTGCCGACGCAGGCGACGAGGGCGGCGGAGTACACCAGGTCGTCACCCTTGCGCCCGGCCGCCTCCGCCGCCGCCCGCACCCGGCCGAACTGGCGCTCGCTGTCCTGGAGCGAGGCGAACGGGATGTTGAACTCGTCGGCGTACTGCGCGGCGAGCCGCGGTGTGCGCGTCGCCCCGTGGCCGCCGATCAGCACCGGGACCTTGTGCTGGGCGGGCTTGGGCAGCGCGGGCGACTTGGTCAGTTGGTAGTGCGTGCCGTCGTAGGAGAACTCCTCGCCCGCCGCGGTGCCCCACAGGCCGGTGACGATCGCGAGCTGCTCCTCCAGCCTGGCGAACTTCTCCTTGGGGAAGGGGATGCCGTACGCCCTGTGCTCCTCCTCGAACCAGCCCGCGCCCAGGCCCAGTTCGACGCGTCCGCCGGACATCTGGTCGACCTGGGCGACCTGGATCGCCAGCACACCGGGCAGCCGGAAGGTGCCGGCGGTCATCAGGGTGCCGAGGCGGATGCGCCGCGTCTCACGGGCGAGACCGGCCAGCGTGATCCAGGCGTCCGTCGGGCCGGGCAGACCGTCGGAGTTGCCCATCGCCAGGTAGTGGTCGGAGCGGAAGAAGGCGTCGAAGCCGAGGTCTTCGGTGGCCTTGGCGACGGTGAGAAGGGTGTCGTAGGAAGCCCCCTGCTGAGGCTCCGTGAAAATACGCAGATCCATGCCTCCATCCTGCACGCTCAGCCCCCGCGGAACCGTCGCCGCGGACCGCGCGCCCCGGATCGGAGCGTCCGGCGAACGGAAGGAGCCATCGGCGAGGCCGCGGGTGCGTCCCCGGGGCGCTGATCCGCCGGGGCAGGGGTCGCGTCGGGGAGCGCGGGTCCGGCGCCGCCGGTAGGGGCCCGACGGGACCGGGCCGAGGGAAGGCCGGCGGAATGCCAGGGGAAGGCCGGCAGAAGGCCGGGGCGAACGGCTGAGGGCGTCGGGCCTGCGGAAGGCCGCACCGCACAGCCGCCGACATCAGGTCTGCGGAGGGCCGGGAAGAGCCCAGCCGGTCCGGGATGCCGCGTCTCAGGCGAGGTCGCGGTCGCGTACCTCCAGCTTTTCGAGTATTCCGGCTATCCGGTCACGTGATTCGTCCGCCGAGTCCATCACCTCGACGCAGGTCCAGTACATGCCCTCCTCGTCCGCCGTGCACACGATGCCGACCAGCACCTCACAGACCTCCCGCAGCAGTCCGCTCAGGCCCGTCAACGCGCCTCTGACGTCCTTCACTTCGGTCAACCGGGCCGCCCGCAGGGCGCCCCCTCCCGCCACCGGGCACAGCAGTCCCCCGCTGAACCGCCCGCCCGCATCGCCCAAACCCCGTGCCCGGGACCGCACTTCATACGGACCGAATATCGCGAGATGGCTCCCGACCGCCTCGGCCAGGGCTTGCGCCTGCCATGCCTCGACGACCACTTCGCGCACCGTGCTCGCCTCTGCCAGACCGCGCCGACTGGCCGCGATGATCCGCACCGCGTCCATGCGCGTTCCTCCCTTCGTCGTCATCCGTCTCACCTCACACTCTTCCACTACCCAGAGTGAGGGTGAACACCCAAAAACGCCAGGGGAATTCGCAAATCTGTGGACAACCAAGGCGGTACGGAGAGACCGATGACTCCGGAGAGTGACTTATGGCGCGCCCGAGTCTCTCCACTCCCTTTCGTCACGGTCTCCCCCCGCACACTCCGGCGCACCGTCAGAGGGTGGCCGTCACCCTGGTCCCGGGCGGCACGGTGTTCCATTCCGTCCCGGCAGGCGTCGTGTTGCGCAGGAGAGGTGCCGGTCCGGCGCCGGTGGAACGCCCGAAAGCGCCCCGCGCATGTGCCCGAACCGGCCACCCCCGGCAGTGCTGACGGCCGGTCCCCGGCGGGGCCGGCCGTCAGCACTCCTCTCGCAACCGGGTCGCCGTCGGCCCTCTCCCCGTTCCTGCCCGGTCGGCGGACGCCTCCGGGGAACGGCGGGGAACCACCGGACGAAGCTCAGGAGGCGGAATCCGCCCCGCCGGGCCCGTCCGGCGCCCCGTCCGCGGTGCGGTCGCGGTCCGGGCGGGCGTCGCGCACCGCGGGGAAGCGGGATTCGTTCCGTTCGATCTTCGCGGCCAGGGCCGTCAGGGCGTCGATCCCCAGGGCCTCGCAGAACTGGAGCAGATACGCGAGGACGTCCGCGACCTCGTCCTCCACCCGGCGTGCGGAGGACGGTTCGGACATCACCGCGGCCGACTGCTCAGGAGTCAGCCACTGGAAGATCTCGACCAGTTCGGACGCCTCGACGCTGAGCGCCGCCGCCAGGTTCTTGGGGTTGTGGTACTGCTGCCAGTCCCGGGCGGCGGCGAATGCGGCAAGTCGCCGCTGGAGGGTGTGGAGATCTTCACTCATGCCCCCAGGTGTAGCACCCGCACCCCGGGCAGTCCGTCGGCGGCCGCCGGATCCCGCACCGTCCCCAGGAGCCGCACCCGGCCGCGGTCCGCCAGCCGCGCGGCCAGTGCCATCAGTTCGGCGGCCTGCCGGGCGTCCAGGCAGCGGTCCGCGCCGTCCGCGACCACCGTCAGCTGCTGGCGGGCCTCCGGGATCTCCGCCACCGGGTCCATCGCCAGCGCCCGGGGCCCGGTGAGCAGCACCACGGCGAGCCCCAGGTAGCGCAATTCGCCGTCGCCGAGCCGGTCCAGGGGCATCTCCCCCAGGCGCACCCGGTCGAGTACGGCCCGGATGCCTGCCGGTCCGGCCGGCTCCTCCCGGAGCGCCACCGGGCCCGGTGTCACCTCCACCTCGCTCCGTCCGTCGGCCGCCGTCCGCCGGTCCGGCTGCCGGGGCACCGCGTGCAGCTCCTCGGCCGGTCCCGTCCCGGCGGCCTGCACCGCCGTCAGCAGGCCGGTACGGCGCTGCGCGCGCTCCTGGGCCATCCGTTCCAGGACCACCGCCAGGTTGTCGCAGGAGGGCCGCAACCGCGCCTCGTCCATCGCCTCGGCCCCGGCCGGGCGGGGCTCCGTCCGCTTCGCAGTGTCCGGGCGGGCGGCGGTGCGTCGCCCCGGTGGCGTCCGGCCCTCCGGCGCTCCCCCGGGGCGGTCGGCGGCGGCGCACCCGGTGGCGGGCCGTTCGCCGCGGATCGCCTCCGGCCGCGGATCGCACCGGAACACCGACCTGAGCGCCACCACGACCTGTTCCGCGGCGGCCAGCACCAGGCGCTGACCTGCGGTCTTGCCCGCGACGCGGAGCGGTAGCAGCGGGGTGCCGAGGCGGTCGTCGGGCAGCGGCGCGCGGGTGACGGGCGCGGCGCCCGCGGTGTGCCAGGCGGCCTGGACGGAGCGGCGGGCCGGGTCCGTCAGGGCGGTGGTGAGGAGGGTGGCGCCGCCGCCGGTCAGCCGTTCCCCGGCGATCCGCAGGTCGGGCTCGGTCTGGACAGCCAGATCGAGACGGACCGGCCCGGCCGGACCGTCGACGGTGCAGCCGATGCGGAACCCCCGGCGGCCCTGCTCGTCGGGGCGCGCGGAGGCCGGTACGCACGCCGGGGCGCCGCCGGGGACGGACGCCAGCGCGTCGGCGAGCCGTTCCCCGGCGCCGAGCCGGGCGAGGATCCCGTACGCCTGGAGCGCCCCGGTCTTGCCGCTGCCGCTCGGGCCGGTCAGCAGGGTGACGGGGCTCAGCGGGAGGCTGACGCCCCGGTGGTTGCGGAAGGCGGAGAGCCGTAACTCGGTGAGCGCGGGACGCGCGCTGTCGCTATGCATAGCCCGACGCTATGCAGGGTCCCATGGGGCACCCGTCGGAGAACCGTTACACCATCGGCTCTTCCTACGAATGAGGGACGCCGCCGACGGCCGCTTCCGCGACCTCCGTTCCCGGGGGTGCGAGGAGGAAGACATTGGTGTCGACGCGGTGCATTCCGCTGGCCAGCCCGAAGACGACGCCGCTGGAGAAATCCAGGATGCGCTTGGCGACATCCGCATCGGCGCTGCTGAGATCCAGCAGTACGGGGATCTGCGCCATCAGGTACTCGGCGACCTCGCGGGCGTCCGCGAAAGTCTGCACCCGGATCACGACGAATCGGCGGCTCTCCTCGACCGGATCGTCGTCGGGGAGCGCACGGTGATCCGGCCAGGAAGGCCATTCACTGCCGCTACGCAGCGGGACGACCTCGGCCAGACCCTCCCACTGCTCATCGGTGGCATCGGGGCCGTTCACCGCTTCACCTCATTCATGGGGCACTGCCTGACGCAATATCCACATCGATCAATTCCAGGGATAAACATACAAACACCGCCGGGTGCGGTACACATCGCACCACATCCGCGGCCCATCCTGCACCATCCACACCGGCCGGAACCGACAGCCCGGGCGGTTTCCCGCGTCGGGATTGTGTGTGCCTCTTCACCCCGTGCGCCGCGCCTTTCCGGAAGGGGCTCCGTGCGGGTCCGTACCCCGAAATGGGTGGCGGAGCGCGGAAATCCGTCACCGGTCAGCGCCGCCCGGCGGGGGCTTTCGCCGGAGGGGGCCACTCCGAAGCTTTACTGCACATTGGTTGCAAGTAAAACCGACCCGCAGGAATGTGGGGAGGTACGCCCTTCGGAAGAAAGCAGTGTCCATGCCCACGCCCCCGTCCCCGTCCGCGGCCGGCACCGCGCTCACCCGCCGGCAGCGCATCGCCCGCTCGATGACCCGCGCCGAGTGGGGCCGGATGGCGGGCATGGCCTCGTTCATCGTCGCCCTGCACGTCATCGGGTGGTTCACGCTGGTCGCCATCGTGGCGCCGGAACACTACAGCGTGGGCACCAAGACCTTCGGGATCGGCATCGGGGTCACCGCGTACACCCTCGGCATGCGCCACGCCTTCGACGCCGACCACATCGCCGCCATCGACAACACCACCCGCAAGCTCATGGGTGAGGGGAAGCGTCCGCTGTCGGTCGGCTTCTGGTTCTCGCTGGGGCACTCCAGCGTCGTCTTCGCGCTGGCCTTCCTGCTCTCCCTCGGCGTGAAGACGCTCGCCGGACCGGTGCAGGAGGACAATTCCCGGCTGCACGACATCACCGGGCTGATCGGCACCACCGTCTCCGGCGTCTTCCTCTACCTCATCGCCGCGGTCAACCTCGTCATCCTCGTCGGCATCTGGCGGGTCTTCCGGCGGATGCGGGCCGGGTCGTTCGACGAGGACGCGCTGGAGGAACAGCTCAACAACCGCGGGTTCATGAACCGCCTCCTGGGCCGCGTCATGAAGTCGATCACCAAGCCCTGGCAGATGTACCCGCTGGGCCTGCTCTTCGGGCTCGGCTTCGACACCGCGACCGAGGTCGCGCTGCTGGTGCTGGCCGGGTCCGGCGCCGCCTCCGGGCTGCCCTGGTACGCGATCCTCTGCCTGCCGGTGCTGTTCGCGGCGGGGATGTCGCTGCTGGACACCATCGACGGTTCGTTCATGAACTTCGCCTACGGCTGGGCGTTCTCCAAGCCGGTCCGCAAGGTCTTCTACAACCTCACCATCACCGGACTCTCCGTCGCCGTCGCGCTGCTCATCGGCACCGTCGAACTCCTCGGCCTGCTCGCCGACAAGCTCGATCTGCACGGATTCTTCTGGGACTGGATCGCCGGACTCGACCTCAACCTCGTCGGCTTCGTCATCGTGGGCCTCTTCTTCGCCACCTGGGTGGTCGCGCTCGCCGTCTGGAAGTTCGGCCGGATCGAGGAGAAGTGGACCGCGGGGCTGCGCTCCGGCGCCGCGCAGGAGGGCGCGCTCAGCTCGTCGGATTAGCCATCGCCGCCGTCGGCCCGCATCACCGCGGGAGGGCTCACCTCCACTTCCGGTGGGCCCGCCACCGGCCCGCCGGGGCCGCCCGGCCGCCGTACGGTGACCGGGCCTTGGCAGGCGGCCGTGGGCGCGCGGCCGGGCCGGGGCGGGGCGGGGCGGCCGGGCCGGGGCGGGCGGCCCGGTCCGCGCGGCCCGGCGGGGGCGTCACTTCTGCCAGCCGACCGCCTCCGGCAGCGGGCTGTGGAAAATCGTCGCGCCGACGTTGGCGAGCCCCTTCTTCACGCCGTACGTCGACGGGCCGCTGAACAGCGGCAGGAAGGCGTACTGGGCCAGCGCCTTCCGCTCGACCTTGTTGACCGCCGCCGCCTGCTTGCCGAGGTCGGCGATGTCGGCGGTGGCGCGGATCTCCTTGTCGAGGGCGGGGGTGCCGGCGCCGGTGAGGTTGGAGTCGCGGCCTGAGCAGTAGAAGTCGCAGAGGTAGCGGGTGCCGAACGGGTCCATGGAGCGGTTGCCGGAGAGGATCAGGTCGAAGCGGCGCTCGTTGAGGATCTTGGCGAAGTCCGCGTCGTCGCCCTTCTTGACGACGAGGTGGATCCCGGCAGGCTTCAGCATCGCGGCGAGGGCGCCCGCGGTGGCCTTGCCCAGCGGGTCGTCGCCGAGGAGGGTGTAGCCGATCTCCAGCTTCCTGCCGTTCTTGACGCGGACGCCGTCCGGGCCGGGCTTCCAGCCCGCCGCCGCCAGCGTCTTCGGGGCGTCGCCCGGCGCGTACTTCAGCACGGCCGCGACGTTGTCCTCGTACCCCTTCTGGAAGCTGTAGAGGACGGCCGAGCCGGGCAGCGGTTCCTTGTGGTCGAGGCCCTGGAACTGGATGCGGGCGATCTGCGCACGGTCGACGGATGCGATGACGGCTTTGCGGACGGCCTTGTCGGCGAGGACGGGGGACTTGGTGTTGAAGTTCAGCGAGTACTCGAACGGGGAGCCACCGCTGCGGATCTCGGTGCCCGCCAGGCCCTTGAGCTGCTTGAGGCTCTCCGCGTCGACGGCCGAGACGTAGTCGAGCTGGCCGTTCTTGAAGGCGTTGACCGCCGCCGTCGACTCCAGGTTGACGTAGACGCGCTTGTCGAGCTTGCCCTTCTTCCCCCACCACGTGGGGTTGCGGACGAAGGTGATGTTGCCGGAGTGGGTGTCCCAGCTGCCGACGGTGTACGGACCGGCGCCCCACTCCGGGTGGGCCTTCTTCACATACGCCTTGTTGAAGTTCCCGACGGTGGCGGCCTTGGGGTGCAGGAAGGTGCTGAAGAGCGCGGGCCAGGCGGGGTTGACGCCCTTGAAGCGGATGACGGCCTGTTTGGCGTCCTTGCCGCGTGCGACGGCGGTGATCCGGTCGTAGCCGTCCGTGGAGGCGGCGGCGTACTCCTTGTCGGAGCCGTTGTTCGCCTTCCAGGTGGCCTCGATCGCCCGCCAGTCGATGGGCGTGCCGTCGTTGAAGACGGCCTTCGGGTTGAGGGTGAGGACGACCTTCTGGTTGCCGCCGTCGACGGTGACCTCGACGTCGCTGTAGTAGTCGGGGTTGTACCGGACCTCGCCCGCGGGTGAGTAGGTGATCGCGTCCGCGTTGTACCAGGCCCAGACGCGGGCGGCGGTGAGGGTGGCGTTGACGTTGAACGGGTTGCCCTGGTCGTCGAAGGTGCCGGCGGTGGTGTAGGTGCCGCCGTCCTTGATCTTGTCGTAGGGCTGCGGGTTGTAGTCGACGGCGGCCGACGCGGTCCTGGGGCCGTCGGCGGTGTCCTTCGCGGCGGGCGCCTGGCAGGCGGTGGCGGCCACGGAGACGGCGGCGACGAGGGCGGTGGGCAGGACCAGTCTTGCGCGCATGACGGCAGGGTTCCTTCGTGTTCCGGGGAGAGGTGGGGTGCGGGTCAGACGGCGTGGCAGGCGTAGCGGTGGCCGGGGGCGCCGTCCGCCTCGGCGGGGGCCGGCGGTTCGGTGCGGCAGCGGCGGCGCAGTTCCTCACCGGCGTGGCGGTAGAGCGGGCAGCGGTCCACGAAGACGCAGCCCTCGGGCAGCCGGGTGGCGCTGGGCTGCTCGCCCTCCAGGACCAGCCGCTCGCGGGTGCGTTCGCGCTCCGGGTCGGGCACCGGGATCGCGGAGAGCAGCGCCCGGGTGTACGGGTGCCGGGGGTCGGCGAAGAGCGCTTCGGTGGGGCCGGTCTCGACGAGGTGGCCGAGGTACATCACGGCGATGCGGTCGGAGAGGTAGCGGACGACGCCCAGGTCGTGGGCGACGACGAGGGTGGCGAGGGAGAGTTCCCGCCGCAGCCGCGCCAGAAGGTTGATCACCCCGGCCTGTACGGAGACGTCGAGGGCGGAGAGCGGTTCGTCGAGGACGAGCAGCTTCGGCTCGGTGGCCAGCGCCCGGGCGATGCCGACGCGTTGGCGCTGGCCGCCGGAGAGCGCGGCCGGGAAGCGGTCGCTCACCGCCGGGTCCAGGCCGACCAGGCGCAGCAGTTCGGGGACGCGGGCGCGGATCGTCGCGCGGTCGGCGCCGATGGCCTGGAGGGGTTCGGCGAGCAGATGGTGGACCGGCAGCCGCGGATCGAGGGCGCCCAGCGGGTCCTGGAGGACGATCTGGACGTCCCGCCGCAGCTCCCGGACGCCCGCCCCGGCGGTCGCGACATCCCTCCCGGCGATCTCGATGCGGCCGCCCTCGGGCCGCTTCAGCCGCAGGATCTCCAGCAGGGTGGTGGTCTTGCCGCTGCCGGACTCGCCGACCAGGCCCAGGGTCTCCCCGGCGCGCAGTTCGAAGCCGACGCGGTGGACGGCGTGCAACGTGCCGACCCGCCGCTTGAGGACGGTGCCCTTGGTGACGGGGAAGGTCTTGACCAGGTCCTCGACGCGGAGCACCACCTCGCCGGGCGTGGTGGATCCGGCGCCGGGCCCTGGCGCGTCCTCCGGCGCGGGTCCGGCGGGGTCCACCGTCCCGTCGGCCACCTCGTCGGCGCGGAGGCAGGCGGCCTGCCCGTGGCCGGGGATGTCGCGGAGTGCGGGGTCGGTGGTGCGGCAGGCGTCGACGGCGATGCGGCAGCGGCTCGCGAAGGCGCAGCCGGGCGGCGGGCCGACGAGGGCGGGCGGTTCGCCGCCGATGGGGATCAGCGGGCGGCGCTCCCCGCTGTCCACGGTGGGGACGGCGGCGAGCAGCCCGGCGGTGTACGGCATCACCGGCCGGTCGAACAGTTCCCGCACGCCCGCCCGCTCCACGATCCGGCCCGCGTACATCACGGCGATGTCATCGGCGTGACCTGCGACGACGCCGAGATCGTGGGTGATCAGGACGAGCCCGGCGCCGGTCTCCCGCTGGGCCACCCGCAGGACGTCGAGGATCTGCGCCTGGACGGTGACGTCGAGGGCGGTGGTGGGTTCGTCGGCGATGAGGACGGCAGGCCGGTTGGCGATGGCCAGGGCGATGACGACGCGCTGGCGCATCCCGCCGGAGAACTCGTGCGGGAAGGAGCGGGCGCGCTCGCGGGGGTCGGGGATGCCGACGAGGTCGAGGAGTTCGACGGCGCGGTCCCAGGCGGCCCGTTTCGTCAGGCTCTGGTGGACGCGCAGGGCGTCGGAGAGCTGCCGGCCGACGGAGAAGATCGGGGTGAGGGCGGACAGCGGGTCCTGGAAGATCATGCCGAGGTCGGCGCCGCGGACCGCGGAGAGCGCCTTGTCGTCGAGTCCGACCAGGTCACGGCCGTGCAGCAGCACCTGCCCCGTGACGTCGGCGGTGGGCGGCAGCAGGCCCATGACGCCCATCGCGGTGGCCGATTTTCCGGAGCCGGATTCGCCGACGATGCCGAGGGTGCGGCCCGGCAGCAGATCGAAGGAGACCCCGCGGACCGCCTCGGCGGTGCCGGCTTCGGAGGGGAAGGAGATCCGCAGGTCCCGTACGGACAGCACGGGGGTGGTGGCGGCCGGCCGCGGTGCCGGGCGGGTCAGGGTCGTCGTACGGGTCATCGTCGGCCTCCAGCGGCGCCGGTCACGGAGGTGGGGTCGAGGGCGTCGCGCAGTCCGTCGCCGGTGAGGGTCATCGAGACGGTGAGCAGAACGACCAGCCCCGCGGGGAAGGCGAAGAGCCAGGGGGCGCTCGTGACGGTGCCCGCGCCGTCGGCGAGCATCGTGCCGAGGGAGACGTCCGGGGTCTGGACGCCGAACCCGAGGAAGGAGAGGGCGGTTTCGCTCAGCACGGTCGCGACGACGCCGAGCGTCAGATTGACGATCAGCAGCGAGCCGAGGTTCGGGATCAGATGCCGCCAGATGATGCGCGGGGCGCTGACACCCATGAACTCCGCCGCCGTCACGTAGTCCCGCTCGCGCAGCGAGGTCGAGACCGACCAGATGACGCGGGCGGTGGACATCCAGCCGAAGACCGTCAGCACGACGACGAGCACCCGCCAGTCACCGGCGAGCCGGTGGGAGACCAGCGCGAGGATGAGGAAGGACGGGACGACCAGCAGGAAGTGGATGACGGCGAGCGTCAGCCGCTCTATCCGGCCGCCGAAGTAGGCGGCGCCGGAGCCGATGACCGCGGCGACGACGACCGTCAGCACGGAGACGCTGACGGCGATCACCAGGGACCGCTGGAGGCCGTGCACGGCGGAGGCGTAGACGTCGTTGCCGCCCTGGTTGGTGCCGAACCAGTGGGTGGCGCTCGGTGGTTGGGTGAGCGCGGCGAAGTCGGTGTCGGCGTAGGTGTACGGGGTGAGCAGGCCGCCGCAGACGCTGAACAGCACCAGCAGGGCGAAGATCGCGACGCCGGTGACGGCGAGCCGGTTGCGCAGGAAGCGCCGCAGGTAGAGGCGGCCGAGACGGTGTGCGGGCGGCGCGGGGGCCGGGGCGCCGGTTTCGGTGGCGGTTTCCGTGGCGGTGGCCATCTCAGCTCACCCGGACTCTCGGGTCGAGGAAGACGGTGGCGATGTCCGCGAGGATCGCGCCGACCGCGGTGAGGGCCGCGGCGAAGGCGGCGGTGGCGACGGTGCCGTGCACATCGTTCTTGGCGATGGTCTGGAGGAAGTAGCGGCCCATTCCGTTCCAGCCGAAGATCGTTTCGGTGATGACGGCGCCGGTGAAGAGCGCCGGGATGCTGAACGCCACGGAGGTCGCCGTCGGGATCAGCGCGGTGCGCAGCGCGTGCCGGCGGATCGCCTGGGCGCGGGTGAGCCCGGTGGCGCGGGCGGTGCGGACGTAGTCGGCGTGGACCGTGTCGAGCAGCAGCGACCGCTGGGTCAGGTGGTAGCCGACATATCCCATCAGGGTCAGCGTCAGGGTCGGCAGGATCAGATGGAGCAGGCGGTCGCCGACCGTGGGGAGCAGACCCGCGACGTTCGGGGAGTTCTCCCCCGCGACGTAGAGGAAGTGCAGCCCGGCGTGCTGGTTGAGCCAGATGGCGACGGAGACCACGGCGAGCGCGGCGACGGACGTCGGGATGTTCAGCACCAGGACGGAGACCACCTGGGAGACCCGGTCGGCCCAGCCGTACTGCCGCGATGCGGTGTGGACCCCCAGCGCGACGCCGAGCAGGACGGACAACGCGGTGGCGAGGAAGACGAGTTCGGCGCTGACCAGCGAGCGGTAGCCGATCTCGCCGTTGACGGCGACGCCCGTGGGGGACCTCCCCCAGTCGAAGTGGAGGACGACGGAGGTCAGCCACTCCCACCACCGGTGCACCAGCGGCACCTGCGGGTCCAGGTTGTAGGGCGCGAGGGCCCGGTCGATCTGCTCCTCGGTGCGGACCGGCCGCAGATCGCGGAAGTTGGCGCGCGGGTCGAGGAACCAACTCGCCAGGAAATACGTGGCGTTGGTGGCGACCACGATCATCAGCAGCCAGCCCGCGGCCTTGCGCGTCACATGGCGCAGCACGCGCGCCACCTCCTGGGGCGGGCCGCGGGGGCGCCGGGTCTGCGGGACTTCTGCATGAGCCGTGGAGCTTTCCGGGAAGGCGGGACATGAGCGACGTGCACGAATGTGCGAACGTCAGTCTTGTCCGCGCCTCTTCACCGGCGCCAGAGATGCCATAGGGCCGCCATGAGACCGACATTCCGCTGTAGCAATCGACGCATTCCCGGAAATGCTTACGCGGCGGATCTCTTACGGAAACCGGCGGGACGAGGAAGGTACGCCGCCCCGCCATTCTTCGACGAATAGCCCCTTCTCTTGTGGAGTAACTCCGTTGGGGCTGAAGGGATTTGCTCGGGACGCACCCGACGGGTTCACGCGACACGGCTGACCGGCGGCGCGGGAGAAATCCGCACCGCCGGTCACCAGGGCGGAACGTCAGATCGCGACAAGACCCGCGAGGATTTCGGCGGCGGCCTGCGGGTGGACCAGCCAGTGCAGATGACTTCCCGGCAGCGTGTGGACGTCGAAGGGGTTGCCGGGGGTGAGGGCGTCACCTTCGCGGATCATCCGGTCCTGCATACCGATCGGAATGGCGAGGTCCTCGGCCAGCCGCACATAGGTCTTGGGAATGCGGCCCCAGGTCGCTTCCTGTGCGCAGTCGGCGGTGGTCCCGGCGTCGAGATTGTCGTCGGGCTGGAAGGTGTTCACGAAGGCGCGGAATTCGTCGTCGGTGAGGTCGACGCCGAGAGTCTGCCGCAGGGCGCCGAGCGCCTCGGGGTCCGCGGTACGGAAATTGCAGCGGAGCAGCCCGAGTTCCGCCGGATCGCCGACCAGCGCGGTCGCCATGGCGCGCGGATCGACGTCCGCCATCTCCGGCTCCGCGTAGTACCCCGCGACATCGAGGTCCACCGGGCACCACCCGGAGACGTAGACGAGGCGGTCGACGAGGTCGGGCCGGGCGTTGGCGACCGCGGTGAGGGTGATGCCGCCGCGGCTGTGGCCGACGAGCACGGTCGGGCCGTTCCGCTTCGCCCGCTCCAGGACGGCGATGACGCGGGCGACGGCGTCGCCGAGGGTGACGTCCCTGATGGCGCCCGGCGCCGAGGCGAGCGCGTCGGGGTCCTGCGGCACCTGGTAGGCGGCGGGGAAGGTCGCCTCGAAGCCGTGCCCCGGCAGGTCGACCGCGACGGACCGGTGCCCGAGCAGGCCGAGTTCGGCCTGGAGCGGCGCGAAGGAGAAGGAGTTGGCGAACGCCCCGTGGACGAGGACGAAGGTCGGAAGAGTAGGCATGCCCCAGCGTCCACCGGATGCGATCTTCGCGACAAGCGCGGGAGGGGCGCGAATCGGCCACGGTGGCGGGGGCGACGGGCCGGGTGCGGGCCCCGTGCGGACCCGACTGCCGAGCCCTCCCGCCGGGACCGCCGACGGCCGCCGGACCGGGTCCGGGCCGACCCCCGCGGCGGCGGCCCCGCGCCCCCGTCCGATGGCCGTCGCGACTGTCCGCCTGTACTTCCGTGGTCACGGTGCGGCCCGCCCTGCGAAGGCGAGGCGATCATGCGGTCTCGTGGAGTTGCGCCGGGGCCGGGTCGGTGTGCGAGAGTGGACGACCCGTCGGCCGGGCGCGCGTAGGCGCTGCCCCCGACGAACCCCCCAACTTCCAGATCCGGCCCGCTCCGGTCGCGCCCGCGCGCGCCCGGGGGCGCGCCCTCCCCACGTACCTGAGAGAGCTATGCAGGCAACGACACCCGCTCCCCGCACCACGGACCCGCTCGGTCAGGGTCTGGAGTCGCAGGCCGGTACCGCTCTGCTGCGCTTCGGCGTCGCGCGGCGGCGGCCGGCCGACCGGATCAGCTGGAGCGGCACCGGCGCCGCGGCCTGGCTCGACCGCGCACAGGTGATGAGCGTCGGGGACCCGGACGCCGCCGCCGGACTCGTCCTGCGCGCCGCGCACGGGCTGC
Organism: Streptomyces sp. NPDC029159; assembly: GCF_055564055.1. Taxonomy (NCBI): domain Bacteria; kingdom Bacillati; phylum Actinomycetota; class Actinomycetes; order Kitasatosporales; family Streptomycetaceae; genus Streptomyces; species Streptomyces sp. NPDC029159. Next base: position 273,100 of record NZ_JBVHWT010000002.1, on the reverse strand, counting down.
CCGACCGGGTGCGGGAGTTCACCGTGCCGCGCGGCTCCGACGTGCTGGTCGGCCGGCACCTCCCGGTGACCGACGCCGTCGAGTGGGTCTTCCGCTGGACGGAACAGGAGCCGCCCCCGCACGCCGCGGAGGACCGGGTCCAGGCGCTGGACGCCACCCACCACGACGAGCTGCGCGCCTTCCTCGCCGAGCACAGCCCCGCCCACTCCACCGGCCCCGGCTCCCGCGACGTCCGCCTCTGGGCCGGCATCCGCGACGACGCCGGGCAGCTGGTGGCGTGCGGGGCGCTGAGCCGGCTGCGGGACAGCGGCGCACCGCTCATGGTCTCCGTCGCCACCGACGCGGCCCGGCGCGGCGAGGGCCTGGGCGCCGCGCTCACCTCCTGGCTGACCCGGCACGCGGTCCGCAGCCACGGCGTCTGCACCCTGTGGCAGCTCGGCGGCAACGCCCCCGCCGAACGGCTCTACGACCGTCTCGGCTACCGCACCGGTGACCCCTGCGTCACGGCACGGATCGCGCCTGCGGCGCCACTGGCTGCCTGAACCGCCGACGCATCTCCGGCGGGCCGGACCCGCTGATCCCGCCCGCCGGAGATGACCTAGAATCGCCGAATGATCTTTATTGTTGTGAAGTTTCCGGTGAAGCCCGAATACGCCGAGGCGTGGCCGCAGCACGTGGCCGCGTTCACCGAGGCGACCCGCGCCGAGCCCGGCAACCTCTGGTTCGAGTGGTCCCGCAATGTCGAGGACCCGCTGTCCTACACCCTCGTCGAGGCGTTCCAGGACGACGCCGCCGAGGCCCACGTCAACTCCGACCACTTCCGCGCCGGTCTGGAGACCATGCGCCCGATGCTGCGGCACACCCCCGAGATCGTGAGCACCTCGATCGAGGGCGCCAACGGCTGGAGCGCCATGGGCGAGCTGGTCATCGACTGACACCCGTCCATGTCGCGGCCGCCGTACGGGGGACCCCGCTGGGCGGGCCGCAATCCGTACGGCGTCCGGGTCAGAACGGCTTCAGGGCGCGGGCCAGGAGCGGTACGCCGATCTCCTGGTGCCCGCCGCTGGCCAGCATCCGGACCTCACCGCGGTCGCTGATCTCGGCGCGGACGATGCCCGTCTCGTCCTCGTAGACCGGGAATCCGCCCGCCCCGGCGGCCGCGGTGCGCCGGACGACCACCACGTCGTCGGCGACCGCCGACGACTGGAACACCAGCTCAAAGGCTTCCGGGTACTCCATGGCTGCCTCTTCGGCGATGCGCGGTGCTTCTTGGTCTTCCATCGTCTCGCACCCCGGACCGCGGCGCCCGGCGGGAGGGCCTCCGACGCGTGCTCCCGCCTCGGTATCGTGGCGCCCCATGGGGGACAACAGCACACTGTGGACCTTGGCCATCGCCGTGGTGACGGGCGGCACCGCGGTGCTCGCGAGCTGGGTGACCGGCCGCGGCAGCGCCCGCGCCGCCGCCATCCAGGCGGAGACCGCCGCCCGTACGCAGCGCGCCGAGCGGCTGCGCGAGAGCCGCCGCACCGCCTATCTCGACCTCATCGAGCAGGCCCACCGCATGGGCGAGCTGTACTGGGAGACCTCCGCCCTCCTGCGCCACCCCGACTCCCCCGAGCGCCTCGAAACCCTCCGCGAACTGCACGACCGCGAGATCGCGGAGTACGCCCGCATCCGCCGCTGCGCCCGCATCGTCGAACTGGAGGGCCCGCCCGAGGCCGCCGCCGCGGCCCTCGCCCTCCAGAAGGCGACCGGCCCCTTCTACACCGGCGTCACCGCCGAACTCGCCGGAGACCCCACCGGCCGCGACCACCTGGACGCCGCCTACAGCCCCTTCTGGCAGTCCCTGGAACACTTCGTGGACGCGGCGCGAACGGCGCACCAGCGGGAGTGACCCGGCGCAGCCGGACGGCGCGCATCAGTCCACGTCCACCGGGTGCAGCCGGGCGAATTCACCGGCCAGCAGGCCCATCACGACGAGATCCTGATGGCGTCCGGCGAGGAAGACGTGGTCCCGGAGGCGGCCTTCCTCGACGAAGCCGAGCCTGCGGTGGAGCGCCAGGGACGCCGCGTTGTCCGCGAAGATCCGTACCTCGCACTTGTGGTAGCGCCGCTCGGCGAAGAAGAAACGCAGCAACAGCACCGCCGCCTCGTGCGCATACCCCTTGCGCCGGTGACCGGCCTCCAGCGTGACGCCGTACTCGAACCGTCCCGCGTGCGGATCGGCGTACGACGCGCCGACGGCGCCGACCGTCTCCCCCGTGTCCAGGGCCTCGATCACCAGCCGGAAGCAGTCGCCCTCGGCCGCGGTGGCCTGCTCCCGCGCCCCGGCACGGAAGCTCTCGGCGGAGCGCGGCGGACGCAGTACGTCGCCCGCCCGTTCCTCGTCGGCGGCGAAGCGCCGGAACGCCGGCCAGTCGCCGGGCTCGATGGCGCGCAGCCGTATCCGCTGTCCGGTCCAGAAGGAAGTCATCCCGTATCCGACCACGGCGCGGCGCACGGTGCCGGCCCTTCGTCGGCCGGACCGGGCGCCCCTACCCGGCCGCCCCCTCCCGGCGCGCCAGCAGCTCCCGGGCCGTGTGGGTCCGCGGGTGCCAGGGGCCGTACGCGTTCTCGCAGGCCGCGGCGGCCTCCGTGGCCAGGCGGTCGGCGTCGGCGGGGGTGGGCTTCGGGGGTCTGCTGACGGTGGCGTCGAGGAAGCGGACGACGGGGGCGGGGAACATGCCCACGGCGCGGGTGCGGCCGGGGCCGTCCTCGGCCAGGCCGCGTATCGCCTCGTCGGCCAGTTCGGCGTGGGTGAGGCGGATGAGGGCTGCCGCGCGGGGGTGGTCGCGCGCCAGGGCCTCGGCGTCGCGGAAGGTCAGGGCGTCGTGGAGCAGGGACAGCGCCTCGGTCCACAGGCGCTGGCGGGCGCGCGAGCGGGCGCGGTGGAGTTGGGTGAGGATCCGCGCCGGGTGGGCGGCGCCCAGAATCCGCCAGTACAGCCCGGTGGCGGAGTGCAGCAGCCGCTCACTCTCCGCGTACCGGCGCTGCCCGTGCAGCGCCTCGGCGAGCACGGTCAGCACATCGGCGGCCTGCACCAGCACATCGCCGTCGGCGACGGAGAGCTTGCCGGTGAAGGGCCCCTCGGCGTTCTCCCGCAGCAGCTCGCCCAGGGACGGACCGGTGTTTCCGGCCAGGGTCAGACCGCGGGCGGTCACCGCCGCGTCCGCGCGGGCCAGCACCGGCCGCAGCACCGTCTCGGCCTCGGCGTGCTCACCGCAGCGCACCCGGAGACGGCCCAGGGCCAGGGCGTCGGCGAGGCCCTCGCCCGCCGGGCAGACCACGATCCGCTCGGCGAACGGCAGCGCCGCCTCGTACGCGCCGCACCGCTCGTAGCCGTCCCGCAGGCGCCGGGCCGCCGCGACCGGTGCGGGCCGTGTGGCCCCGGAGCGCCACAGGAGGGCGCGGACGTGCGGTGCGAACAGCGGGAGTTCGGCGGCGTCGGCGCTGCGCAGGAGGGCGCGGTCCAGGAGCGCGGCGGCCCAGGCGTCGAGCGCGGGCCGCGCCGGGCCGCCGGGCCGGGCGACGGGCGGCAGCAGACAGCGGACCGGGCCGTGCGCCGTGCCCCGCGGCGCCGTCGGTGGGGCCGCGGGCACGTCCTCGACGGCGAGCGCGGCGACCGCCCCGGCCACGGCCGCGGGCGCGGGGCCGGGATCCGGCAGCGGCACGGCGGCCAGCGCCTGCGGGTCCAGGGCGTGCGCGGGCAGCGGCGCCTCGGTGAACCCGGCCAGCAGCTCCCCGGGCTCCGGCGGGGGCCCGGCCGCCACCGTGCCGTCCGGCTCCGGTGCCGGAGCGGCGTAGGTGATGTGCAGGTCCCGGCCCGCCTGATGGACGCGCCCGCCCTCACACGCCTCGGCCCGGAAAGATCCTCCGTCGCCCATCTCCGCCCCCTGATGCTCCGCCGATCCGCCTCCAGGTTAGGGCGCACCGGTGACAGTCCACCGTACGAACGCCCCGCGCTGCCGCGGATGTTGCGCGTACGGGGCGACGGGCCCCGTGGCGCAAGCCGCACAAGGCGCGGGCCGCCGGGCGGCGCCCGCCCCGCCGTCAACGCCCCCCGGGATCCGGCCGCGGATCTCCCTCCGGCGGCGGCATTCCGTCCAGCAGCTGTCCGAGCAGGCCCAGGACCAGCCCGCAGACCGCGTCCGGGTCGGCGCTCGCCAGGGGCTCGCGGCCGACGACCACGCGCATGATGCCGATGCCCAGCAGCCACGCCATGGCGAGGTCGGCGCGGAGCGCCGCGTCCTCGGCGCCGGAGAGCGTGGCCAGCACGTCCACGTACTGCTCCCCCAGCGCCTTCACCGTCTCCGAGCCGTCGTCGGCGCTGCCGAGGGAGCGCAGATAGACCGCGAGGGAACGGTCGTGGGGCTCCTTGTCGTGGTGGGTGAGCATGCCGCGCAGCATCGTCTCGAACAGCTTCTCCGGGGGTGTGGTCCGCAGCTGCTCCTGGCCGTTGTGTGCCATCACCTCCGTCAGCAAGGCACTTTTCGAGCCGAAATACCGGAACAGCAACGCCTGGTTGGCGCCGGCCCGGTCCGCGATGTCCCGCACGGTCGCGGCGTCGTAACCGCGCTCGGCGAACAGGTCGGCGGCCGCCTCCAGCAGTCTGCGGCGGGTGGCCTGGGCGTCTCTTCTCCGGGGTGAACCGGCCGGTACATCGGCGGAGTTCGCCATGGTGCTCCTTTCCGGACGGCCCGTCAGGATAACGGCCGTAACCGGTCGTTGACCGTCCGCGGACCGGCGTCCTAACGTTTGTAAGCAGGTGCTTACACAAGGGAGGTCACCGTGACCACAGCTGACACAGCACCCCTCTCCTATCCCTTCAACACCGCTGACAACCTGTCGCTGTCCGAGGCGTACGAGGAGGCCCGCAACCGCCCCGGTCTGTTGCAGGTCCGCATGGCCTACGGGGAGCCCGCCTGGCTGGTGACGCGGTACGCCGAAGCCCGCTTCGTCCTCGGTGACCAGCGGTTCAGCCGCGCGCTGGGGATCGAGCGCGACGAGCCGCGGCAGTCCGAGGGCAGCCGCAACAGCGGCATCCTCAGCATGGACCCGCCCGAGCACACCCGGCTGCGGTCGCTGGTGGCGAAGGCGTTCACCGTCCGCCAGGTGGAGAAACTCCGGCCACAGGTCAAGGAGTTGACCGGCCAGTTGCTCGACGAACTGGAGGACGCCGGGCCGCCCGCCGACCTGGTGGACCGCTATGCGCTGCCGATCCCGGTCGCCGTCATCTGCCGGATGCTGGGCGTGCCCGTCGAGGACCGGCCGAAGTTCCGCGCCTGGAGCGATGCGGCCCTGTCGACCAGTTCGCTGACGGCGGAGGAGTTCGAGGCCAATCGCGAGGAACTCCGCGCCTATATGGGGAAGTTGATCGACGAGCACCGCAGGCATCCGCAGGACGACCTGATGACGGCGCTCATCGACGCGCGGGACGCCGGGGACCGCCTCTCCGAGCTGGAGCTGGTCGACCTCTGTGTCGGCATCCTCGTCGCCGGACACGAGACGACCGCGACGCAGATCCCCAATTTCGTTCTCACCCTGCTCGAACACCCCGAGGAGCTGGCCCGGCTGCGGGAGCAGCCGGAGCTGATGGCCGGTGCGGTGGAGGAGCTGCTGCGGTTCGTGCCGCTGGGCAGCGGCGCGGGCCAGCCGCGGTACGCCACCGAGGACATCGAGGTCGGCGGCACGCTGGTGCGCGCCGGTACGCCGGTGCTGGTCGCGGTGGGCGCCGCCAACCGCGATGCGCTCCGCTTCTCCTCCCCCGGCACCCTGGACTTCACCCGGACCGGCAACCAACACCTCGGTTTCGGCCACGGCGTCCACCACTGCCTGGGCGCGCCGCTGGCCCGGCTGGAGCTCCAGGAGGCGCTGGGCGCGTTGATCACCCGCTTCCCGGGGCTGCATGTCGCGGGCGATGTGGAGTGGAAGACCGAGATGCTGGTACGCGGGCCGCGCGTGCTGCCGGTGGGGTGGTGAGCCGATGAGCCGACAGGTGGAGGTGGACCCGCTGCGCTGCATCGGCTCCGGCATCTGCGCCGGAACCGCCCCCGAACTCTTCGTCCTCGACGGGCCCCGCTCCCGGCCGGTGCACGACGAGATCGACGGGGACGACGAGTTGGTCCTGGACGCCGCGGACATGTGCCCGGCGATGGCCATCACCGTCCGGGAGAACGGTCGCACGATCGCGCCCCGCGACTGACCGGGCCGCCCCGGGGCGCCACGGCCCCCGGGGCGGCGGTCCCGGTGCGCCTCCGGCCTTCGGGGGCGCGCCGGGCGGCCGCGTTCCCGGATGCCGTGGCGACGCCGCGCCGGGCGTCCGTCAGATGCCCGTCCGGCCGTCGATGCGCTCGCGGATGAGGTCGGCGTGGCCGCAGTGGCGGGCGTACTCCGCGATCAGGTGGGTGTGTATCCAGCGGAGGGTGACGCGGGCCTCGCCCAGGGAGCCGGTGTCGTCCAGGGAACGGGTGGCGCAGACGCGCCGGGCGTGCTCGACCTCGGCCTGCCACAGCGCGACCGCGACCGCGTAGGACGCCTTCCCGGCGCCGCCGAAGCCGCCGCTCATGCCGTCGGAACCGGCGTCCTCGGGGAACAGGTCGGGGACGTCCTCCCCGGCGAGGACGCGGCGGAACCAGTGCCGCTCGACCTCGGCCAGATGCCGGACGAGGCCGACGAGGGTGAGCGGCGAGGGCGGCGCGGAGGCGGTGCGCAGCTGCTCCTCGTCGAGCCCCGCGCACTTGCCGGCGAGGGTGGCGCGGTAGAAGTCGAGCCAGCTGGTCAGGGACGTCCGCTCGTCGGCGTCCATCGGAGGGGTGACGCGTTCGGAAGTGCTCATGCCCGCATCGTGGCACGGGGGTCTGACAGCGCGCGGGGGCTGTGGACAGCGGCGGCGGGGAGGCGACGCGGCCGACGGGACGGGCCGCGGCGGAGCCTGGGCCCCATCGCCGACCGCGCCCGCGCCGCTCGGCCCCTCACCATCCGCCCGCCGGTAAATCCCGATGCGGCCCGCTCCGGGCTGAGGTACCGTTCACGGGTCCTGTTGTCTCCGATAGAGGTGGACGTTGCGCATCTGAGGTCTGCGACCATCGCGCGGTACGGCCCTGCCGTACGCCTGTCACGCCGTGCCGGCACTCTGCCGCCCGTGACCTCGCGCGGATGCGACCTCGGTGCATGAACCGTCCTTCCTTGCCAGGACCGCACCCCTCCCTCCCCGGCCGGTCGCCGCGTGGTGCTCGCCTACGACGCCCCCGTTCCTGCGTGCAGACTGCGAGAAAACCATGTCCCGACCCCCCGCTCCCCAAGCCTCGGTGACCTGCTCCGGCGTGACATTCCGCTGGCCCGACGGCAGTACCGTCCTCGACCGGCTCTCCTTCGTCATCGGCCGGGGCCGCACCGGTCTCGTCGGCGACAACGGCACCGGCAAGTCCACGCTGCTGCGGCTGCTGGCCGGGCAACTGCGCCCCGCCGAGGGCACGGTGAGCGTCGCCGGCACCCTCGGCTACCTCCCGCAGAACCTCACCCTCGACACCGGTCTGCGGGTCGAGGCCGCCCTCGGTATCGCCGACCGGCGCGCCGCGCTGCGCGCCATCGAGTCCGGCGACACCGACGAGGCGCACTTCACCACGCTCGGCGACGACTGGGACATCGAGGAACGCGCCCTGGCGATGCTGGGCTCGTTGGGCCTCGGCTCGCTCGATCTCGACCGTACGGTCGGCGAGATGTCCGGCGGCGAGACCGTCCTGCTGCGGCTGGCCGCGCTGCTCCTCGACCGCCCCGATGTGCTGCTGCTGGACGAGCCGACCAACAATCTCGACGTGTTCGCGCGGCGGCGGCTCCACGAGGCCGTCGCCTCCTGGCGTTCCGGCGCGCTGATCGTGGTCAGCCACGACCGGGAGCTGCTGGAGCGGATGGACAAGATCGCCGAACTTCGCTCCACCGCCGTGACCTGGTACGGCGGCGGCTGGTCCGCCTACCGGGAGGCGGTCGACGCCCAACAGGACGCGGCGGCCCGGACGTTGCGCACCGCCGAGGCGGATGTGCGCAGGCAGCAGCGGGAGCTGGAGGAGAGCCGCGTCAAGGCGGCCCGGCGCCGCCGGCAGAGTGCCAAGCTGGACGCCCAGCGGCGTGCGCCGCGCATCGTCGCCGGGGAGCGCAAGCGCTCCGCCCAGGAGTCCGCCGACCGGGTCCGCGGCATCCACGAGGACCGTCTCCAGGAGGCGCGGGAGCGGCGCGAGGAGGCCGCGGACGCGATCCGGGACGACGCCGAGATCCGGGTGGACCTGCCGCACACGGCGGTGCCCGCGGGCCGTACGGTGCTGCGTCTGACGGCGCTGCGCCCGCGCCACGGCCTGCTGCGGGAGGGTGATCTGGAGGTGCGCGGGCCGGAGCGCATCGCGCTGATCGGCCGGAACGGCGCCGGGAAGACGACGCTGCTGCGCACCCTGGCCGGGCAGGTGGAACCGCTGTCCGGTGAGGCCCGGACGTTCGTCCCGCTGCGCTTCCTGCCGCAGCGCCTGGACATCCTGGACGACGACCTGAGCGTGGCGCGGAACGCGGCCCGTACGGCGCCCGGTGTCACCGACAACGCGCTGCGGTCGCAGCTGGCGCGGTTCCTGTTCAAGGGGGCCCGGGCGGAGGCGCTGGTGGGCACGTTGTCCGGCGGGGAGCGGTTCCGGGCCGCGCTCGCCGCGACGATGCTCGCCACACCCGCCCCGCAGCTGCTGATGCTGGACGAGCCGACCAACAACCTGGATCTTTCCGGGGTACGGCAGCTCACCGCCGCCCTCGCGTCCTACCGGGGCGCGCTGATGATCGCCGGACACGATCTGCCGTTCCTGGAGTCCCTCGGCATCACCCGCTGGCTCTTCGTCGGCGAGACCCTGGAGGAGACCACGGCGGAGGAGGTAAAAGCCCTGTTGGAGACGGCGGAGTCGGTGTGAGGGTGCCGGTGACACGGGGCCGCGGGCGGCTCGGCGGAGGGGGCGCGGCCCGGCGGGCGTGCGCCCCTCCGGCGCCGTTCGCCCGCTCGGCGCCCGCCTCTCCCCCGCACGCCCCCTCCCGCGCGGCCGCTGCCCGACCGCCCCTGGGCGGCCCCGGGGCACCGCGCCGCGCCGGGGCCGCCCGCCTCACCAGGTGACCGGCAGGGCGTGCACCCCGTACACCGACCCGTCGTGCTTGAACGCGAGGTCGTCGCGGTCGGCGGCCAGGCGCAGGGTGGGGATGCGCCGGTGGAGGGTGCTGTGGACGACCTGCAGCTCGATACGGGCCAGGGTCTGCCCGAGGCACTGGTGGACGCCGAAGCCGAAGGCGAGGTGGCGGCGGGAGTCGCGGGCGAGGTCGAGCCGGTCGGGGTCGGGGAAGACGTCCGGGTCGCGGTTGGCGAGGTCGTTGGCGAGGACGACGCCCTCGCCCGCCCGGAGGGTCTGGCCGGCGATCTCGATGTCCTCCAGGACGGCGCGGCGGCGCCCGCTGTGGGTGATGGTGAGGTACCGCAGCAGCTCCTCCACGGCGGAGGCGACGACCTTCGGGTCGTCGGTGTCGCGTACCAGGGCGAGCTGCTCGGGGTTCTCCAGCAGGGCGAGGGTGCCCAGCGCGATCATGTTGGCGGTGGTCTCGTGCCCGGCGAGCAGCAGCAGTACGCCCGTCTCGGCGGCCTGTTCCCGGGTCAGCTCCCCCGCCTCGACCCGTCCGACCAGCCCGGACAGCAGATCGGCGGGGCCCGCGGTCTTCCGGGCGAGCAGCCCGTCGAGGTAGCCGGTCAGGTGGGCGTGGGCGGCGGTCCGCTGCTCCGGTTCGACGGTGCGGCTGATAAGTATCCGGCTGTTTTCCTGAAAGAAATCGTGGTCGGCGTAGGGCACCCCGAGCAGTTCGCAGATGACGAGCGAGGGCACCGGCAGCGCGAAGCGGGCGACGAGGTCGGCGGGGGCGGGCCCGGCGAGGAGTTCGTCGAGGAAGGTGTCCACGATCCGCTGGATGGTGGGCCGCATCGCCTCCATCCGGCGGACCGTGAACGGTGCCGTCACCATCCGCCGCAGCCGGTTGTGCTCGGGGTCGTCCATCAGGATGAAGCTCATCCGCGCGCTCCCGGTGACGGGCGCGGAGGCGGGGTAGCCGGGCCGCATGATGTCCGCGCTGACCCGCGGGTCGGCCAGCAGGGCGCGCTGGTCGGCATGGCGGGTCACCAGCCAGGGCGTGCTGCCGTCCCACAGCCGGACCCGGGTGAGCGGCCCTTGCCGCTGCGCCTCCCGCAGCCCGGGCGGCGGGTCGAAGGGGCACCCGGCCGCCCGGTCCATCGGGAACGCGGGGATCTGGCCCGGGGTCGTGCCGTGCGGGGCTGCGGTACCGGTCATGTGTCGCTCCTCGTCTGCCCGCCCGGACGGGCCGACGGTCGGCTCCGGTGCGGTACGTATCGGCGGTGCGTGGTGGGGCGTCGGGTGCACGGAGGGCGGGCGGGCCGGCCCCCGGCCCGGCGAGCGGACGCCCCCGGAGAGCGGTCGGTTGGCCCGACTGCCCTGGGGCGCACCTGGCGGACCGGTCACCCAGGGACGACGCCAGGCGGGCCGCCCCAGGGGGACGCCGTCTCCTGAACGCCCCGGGGGACGTCAGCCGCTCGGTGTCACCGGTGCGGTCCACAGGCCGACGATGGCGTCGATCAGTCCGGTGGCCGTGGTGTGCCAACTGCTGCGCACGGTGGCGGTGTTGTCGGCCAGGGCGCGCTCCCGTTCGGCGCAGGTGTGCACGATCAACTGCCGAGCCATCGCGCCCCGTTCGACATGGACCTCGGGCGGCAGGTCGGGCAGGCAGCGGTTCAGCCCCTCCAGGGTGCGCACCAGCGCCGGTGACCCGAGGGACTCCTCGGCGAAGACGTCCTGGAGCGCCGGGTCGGTCATCACCTGGGCGCAGCACCGCGCGAACCAGGTCGGGCTGCCCAGGGACGCCAGATGCGCCGTGGTGGGCCGCACCAGACAGCCGACCCAGGCGCCGATGTCCGCGGTGTCGTCCAGTGCGTCCACCCGGCGCGCCCGGTCCTCCTCGATGCGGCCCATGTGCTCCCGGGCGAGGGCGCGCACCAGATCGGTCTTGGTGCCGAAGTGGTAGCCGACCGCGGCGTTGTTGCCCTGGCCGGCGGCCTCGCTGACCTGCCGGTTGGAGACCGCGTAGACCCCTCGCTCGGCGAACAGCCGCTCCGCCGCGCACAGGATCCGCGCCCGTGTCACCTCCGCCTGACCGGCCCGCGCCGCCCCACGCATCCCGTCCCCTCCCGACCGATCACGCCCTGCTTCCGTGCCCGGTCAGGCAACCCGATCGGCACCACCCAAGTCAAGCAACTGACTTAAATTCGCGCTCCGTTGTCCCGGAGGCCGCGTCCTCGGCGGGGCGTGCCGCACGGCGCCCGACGGTGAGGACGAGCAGCGCGGCCACCACGCCCACGGCGGTGAGCACCAGCCACGCCGGGCCGAACCCCGCGCGGGTGACGAGCCACCCGAAGAGCATCGGCCCGCAGGCCCCGCCCAGTGAGACACCCATCTGTGTGACGGCGGTGGCCCGCGCCGCCGCGGCCGGGAAGGAGACGCCCGCCACGTAGTGCAGCAGCCCGGCCCAGCCCCAGCCGCCACCGAAGGCGAGCAGCGCCCCGGCGACGGTGACGGCGACGCCGCCGTCCAGGGCGAGCAGCGACGTCCCGAGCGCACCGGCGGCGTACAGCTGCCAGAGCAGGGCGCGCGGGGCGTAGCGCCCCCGGTCCACCACGACGCCCGCCGCGAGCCGGACGGCGATGTTCACGACGGAACCGGCGGCGGCCAGAAACCCGGCCGTGGAGAGCGCCAGCCCTCCGTGGGTGCCGGAAGCGATCAGGAACCCTCCCAGAGAGTTCCCGACCATGGCACCGCACAGACCGGCTCCCGCCAGCCCCAGCAGCTGGGAATTCAGCCGCAGCGGCGGCGCGGCGGCACGCGCCGGGGCCGCGCCCCGCCCACCGCGCCGCACGCACAGCCCGAGGACGCCGTACAGCACGCAGACCACGGCGGCGGACACGAACACGGCGCGCCAGCCGTACGGCACGGCCAGCGCCGGGACGGCGACACTGCCCAGCAGGGTCGCCATGGGCACGGCGGCCTGCTTCAGTCCGAACGCGAAGCCCTGGACGCGGCGCGCGCAGTGCCGCATCAGCAGGGAGTTGGTGTGCGGCTGGCTGTAGCCGTAGACGAGGCCGCCGACCGCCGTCCCGGCCACCAGCCCGGCGCCGCCCGCCCAGGCACCGAGCGCCAGCCCCACCGCCGTCGCGCAACTCGCCACACCCACCGTGGTCTCCGCCGACACCGGCGCCTCGACCTTACGGCTCAGAAACGCGCCGAGCAGCGAGGCGAACCAGTAGACGGCCAGCAACAGCCCCGTATCGCCCGCATCCCAGCCCCGTTCACGATTGATCAACGTACTGGTGGCGCCGACGAGGAAAAGCGGCATCGAGGTGAGCACGGTGATGAGGGCCACCCCCGCCGCCGTCCCCATTCCGGTGGGCCGGGAAGCCTCGGCATCGTCCTGCGCGGGCACTGCTGTCGTCCGGCTCACGCCACTCTCCTGGCCTGGTGAGGAGGGGTACGGACCCCGGCGACCACCTGCCGGAGACATCATGGGAAGAACGAGAAGAACAGGAAGAACGGGAATTGCGGCGTGTGGAAATCCCTCATGAAAGAAAAAGGAAAGGGGCGAACCCGCCTTCCCCGCAAACGCTCTCATCCCGAATTCCGGAACCCGCTTCCCGCCTCACCCTACCGAGCGCGAAAGGCGAGCGTAAATTACCGCTCGTCATGACGGATGCGCGGGAAACATGGGTGCCCGGAGCCCGTACGCCCACGGCGCGGGCCCGCCGGAAGCCGGGCGGGGCGGTGCGAGGCAGTGGCGCACCGGCCCGCGGGCCACCGGGACGAGCCCGTCCGCGAACGCCCGGTTCCTCACGCCGTGTCGGACTCCGAGACCCAGGTGCCGAGGGAGATCTCGGCGGTGATGCCGGGCCCGAACCCGGCCATCAGCCCGCGGTCCCCGTCGAGGGCGGACCCCTCGTCGAACAGCCGGGCCATGGCGTCCAGCACCACGGCGCTGGCGATGTTGCCGTACTCGGTGAGCGTGGCCCGGCTGAAGCGGAACGCCCCCGGCGGCACGTCGAGGAAGTAGCTGAGGTCGTCGAGGATCCGCGGACCGCCGGCGTGGATGATGTAGAAGTCCATCTTCCCGGCGTTCCAGTCGTTCTCCTCGGCGGCGGCGCACAGCGCCGGAGCGAGCGGCTCCATCGTGCCCGGCACCCGCTTGTCCAGCTGGAAGTGGAACCCGGTGGACTTGACCGCGTACGAGATCCACGCCTCGGTGTTGGGGATGATGTACGAGCTGTTGCGCTCCAGGCGGATGCCGGTACCGCCCTGGCCCCGCAGGACGGCCGCGGCGATGCCGTCGCCGAACAGCCCGTTGGACAGCAGCGATCCGACGCCCAGGTCGGTCGGCTGGTAGCACAGCGAGCAGAACTCGCAGGCGACGATGAGGACGTTGGCGTCGGGGTAGGCCGTGCAGAAGTCGTGGGCCCGGTTGACGGCCGCTCCGCCCGCGGCACACCCGAGTTGGGCGATCGGCAGCTGCCGCGTCTCCGGCCGGAACCCCATGGCGTTGATCAGCCAGGAGGTGGCCGGCGGCATCATGAAGCCGGTGCAGGAGACGTAGATGATCAAGTCGATCTGCTGCGGCTCCAGTTCGGCGTCGTCGAGCGCGCGCCGCACCACGGCGGGCACCCGTTCCTTGGTCTGCTCCTCGTACACGATGCTGCGGGCGTCCATGCCCGGGTGGCGGAGCGTCTCCTCGATCGGCTGGATGAGGTGCCGCTTGCGTACTCCGGTGTGCTCGATCAGCCGGAGGACCAGTCCGAGTTGCGGATGGTCGGCATGCAACCGTTCCGCGAGTTCGAGTGTTTCCTCATTGGTGATGACATGCTCGGGTACTGCGATGGCCGGTTTGCAGAGAACCGCCATGGATCTCCTCCTAGCGGACGGTGCTCCACACGGCTGAGCCCAGCGGGGGGACGCGGGGTGTTCGCCGGCCGATGGCCGGCGCTGCGGCAGCGTATGCGCGGCAGGGCGCTCGGCGGGCCGCTGGCGTTGCGCGGCGCCGCGTCGTGCGTCCCCGGAAAGGGCGCGGACGGGCCGACCGCCGAAAGACCGCATTCTCGCCGTATGGGCAGTTGGTGGTGCGCCACACCGTGGTTGGCCCTCGGCATTACGTTACGGCAGCCAGGTGATGCCCGCATGTCGGCCGACGGGGCCCGTCCCGCACGGGCGGACGGCGGTTCACCTGGCCGCGCCGCGGGGCCTGACGCGGCATCCGGGGCGCCCGGGAGGCGGGGCGGCGGGCTGTTCCGCCGGGTGCGGGAGCGGGTGCGGCGCGGCGGGGCGGCGTTCCGGGGCCGGTTCCCGTTCGGCGGCTCCTGGGGTGCACACAGCGGTGGGGGGGGGGGGGGGGGGGGGGGGGGGTCAGGCCCGCCCCCCCCCCCCCCCCGCCGCCCCCCCCCCCCCACACACAACCCCCCCCCCCCCCCCCCCCCCCGCC